>MFJA01000084.1:5625-8354 GCA_001779055.1 Candidatus Gottesmanbacteria bacterium RBG_16_37_8 | reverse complement strand
CGTTCATTAATTATATCTTACCATTTACTTATATATTTTTTACTTGCCTCCATACATCCTGGTAAAAAATGCTTATTGCAAGAAAAAAAATGTTACTATAAAATATATAGATTATTATCGATATAATGTCGGAAGGGGGGTGAGTTTATGTTCAGAGGAATAGATTCAATACTTTTATACAGCGAGAATCCTGATAGATTGGCTGAATTTTATGAAGAAAAAGTAGGTCTTAAGGTAGGATTGATGGGAGAATACGGGGATGACTTTAAAGAGAAAGTATACGAAGTGAAGGCAGGCGACTCCAAACAACTGGCTATTCTGCACCACTCAAAAATCAAAGGAAAGAACAAACAACCGGAGCGTTATATGGTCAACTTTGAAGTTAAAGATATCGAAAAAATGGTAGAAAAGCTAGTTAAAAATAAAGTTAAATTAGTCCGGAAACTTTATCATGTAGAGGATTACGGCAAGATAGCCACTTTTGAGGATATTGACGGCAACTACTTCCAACTGGTACAGGTAAGGGCGTGAGAGAGTGATATTGGTATTTACTTAAGCAGGAGGATTTAATAATATAAATTCATGGCCGCAATTCCCGTTAAGATATTTATTGATGGGGGAGAGGTGGAGGAGACAAAACTTGTCTCGGAGACACTGGTTAAACGGTTCGGAAAGCCTCTTGACGGACAGACAACCAATCCATCACTAATTGCCAAAAATCTGGCCGGCCGGAAAACAGGAAAGATAAGTGAGGATGCAGCGTTGGAAGAATATAAAAGAATAGTCCAACAGATGTCCAAAATAATCCCCAAAGGTTCCATTTCCATCCAGGTTTTTGCCAACAGGCAAACAACATCTGGTGAGATGATCAAACAGGCAAGGGAAAGGGTAAAATGGATTCCTAACGCATCCATCAAGCTTCCCTGTACTTCGCAAGGATTGAGGGCAGCTGGCACTCTTTCAAACGAAATGCCAATCAACATAACCCTGGTTTTTTCCCAAGAACAGGCGGCGGCAGTTTATGAAGTTTCCAAAAAGGCAAGATATCCTATATTTATTTCTCCATTCGTAGGCCGATTGGATGACCGGGGAGAGCGGGGGATGGATGTTATCAAAAATATAGTCAGGATGTTCGAAAAAGGAGACGGTCATGTGGAAGTTCTTACCGCTTCAGTTCGCAATCTTGAACATATTTTATACGCAATTTATCTTAAAAGCGATATAATTACCATTCCCTATAAGATCTTCAGACTATGGGCTGATCAAAATTTCCCAAATCCTGCAGAGACTTATATTTATAAAACAGAAAACTTGCAGGAAATTCCTTATAGAGAGGATGTCTTGTTAGGACGAAACTGGCAGGAATATAATTTAAGCCATGATTTGACGGATATGGGAGTTGACCGTTTTTACTCCGACTGGATGGAAGTTGCGGGAAGGGGTGTATAGATTTGGATAGTTTCCCGAAGCTAAGGTTGTATAGATTTGATCAGTTTTGTTTTATAATAAATATATGGAAGATATCGATGAAAATCTGGAATTTCTAACCGATCTGGTCAATTTGCCGGAAGCTTATTACGGATTTATCTATCATTACTACCGGGCGGAAGTTTACAGGGAAACCAACTGGAGAAACCGGCTTGATACGACTACCAACTGGTCGATTGTAGTTACCGGCGCCATTGTTTCCTTTGCCTTTACCAATGAATTAACCCCGCATTCGGTAATTCTGGTTAATTATCTTTTGGTTTGGTTTTTCCTTTATATTGAAGCCAGACGTTTCCGCTATTACTGGCTTTTGCGGGAGAGGACAAGAATTATTGAGAAACAGCTTCTAACTCAGATATTTTTAGGGAAATCAGGGAAATCGGATGCCAATAAATGGAAGGAGAAACTGGCTAAAAGCTTTCAAAACCTTTCTGTTCCCATGTCGAGGCTGGAATCAATTGCCTGGAGATTTAGAAGAAACTATTTCTTTCTTTTTCCCTTAATTTTTGTATCCTGGCTTGCTAAAGTGCAGTTAAATCCCTATCCGGCAACAAATCTAGCCGAATTTTTTTATAATGCCAATATGTGGATTTTCCCGGGAATGTTGGTATTTATCGCTTTTCTGGGGTCGATACTTTTGACAGCATTTATCGCTTTTTATATACCCCAGCAGACAAAACACTCCGATCTGCCGTAAAAGAGTGAGAGTAGAATTTCAAAAGAGCAGGTATTGACAGCAACTTAATAATAAGCTAAAAATAGACAGCTGCCTTAAGGGGCAGTTTTTTATGAGGAAAATCCTAATTTGGGGATCAGTTTTAATTTCTTCATTGGTTTTTTTGAGCGGGAGTAAAGCATTTGCCCAAAACAGGAGAATAAGCAGAATTGAGACTGTTTACCCAATACCTATTAAAAAAGGGACAGTTACCTTGTCAGCCTTTGTTACTGCCTGTTCCCGCAAGAGTCCTTTTCAGGGGACTTTTTTAATCTGCCGCAACGATCTAAATAAAATCCAAGATTCGTTAGAGAAATATCCTCAACCTTATTGTTCTTATTTGGCAACCGACAGCCAGGGATACGGAAAGATAAGCCTTCAGGCCGGTAATTATCAGGTCAGACCGCCCTTAAGCTGTCCACCGGGAAAGCTCTGCCTTTTAAGACCGCTGGTTGTTAATCCATTTAGCTGGAAGATTGACCCGTCGTCTTTCCGTTTAATTGCGGGAAGCGTGGTAGAGGTTAAG
>MFJA01000084.1:0-5611 GCA_001779055.1 Candidatus Gottesmanbacteria bacterium RBG_16_37_8 | reverse complement strand
CAACCTTCTGATGTGTCCCATCAGTATTGAGGAGTAATTTTATTCCTATCGGGATTTATTCTATTTTAAATTTCAGCCATTTCAAATACTTGTTTTATCGGTGAAATAAAGTAGCTTTTTTAGCCAGATTGCGAACAGCCAACATAGTACGAATATCATGCAAAATTAGTCCATTTAAGGAATGAAAAAACTGATAAATTTCCCCGCCAACTTTACTTGAGGGATTAATTGTCATGACGCTGTATTTGGGAGCAACGATGACCGTTTGGCCATTTTCAATACCTTGACTTAGATCTTCAATATCCCGGGGAGATAGATGTTCATGCCCGTAATCTACGGAAATTACCCGATTTATTCCAGTGTCAGAATTTTTCGGCCGAAAACTATATTTGCTTGGTTCTTCGGTCTCAAACATATGGATACAAGCGTAAAAAGGATAAGAGATAAGTCCAATACAGCGCGGTGATGTATGGGGGGGACAAATCAGTGGTTTTTCATGTCTTTTTCGATCAACTGGCGGAGATAGACACTTTTGGGGATTTTTTCTTTTCTGGAGATTTTTTCCAGATGAGAGGCAATTTTGCTGGAGATAAAGAAAGTGAAGCGGGAGTCGGCTGCACCCTGAACGTAATTGATAAAATCAGCAATCAGACTTTGCAGAGTTTCAGACGAGTATTTTTCACAGACAACTTTTTCATCCATATTATGGGCAAGAAGAGTCGGGGGGGTGCCTTCGGAATAGAGAATGAGGATAGGTTTGTTAAGATGCTGGGCCAGGGAAATCTCGTAACCGACAGAAATTGAGGGGAAGGATGTTTCAACCACCATGAAGTCGGAGGAGGCGATCCAGACCTCAAGCTTTTTTTGAAACTTTAGCCTTTCTTCCTTGGTTTCCAGACGGACTTCCTGTTCCGTTGATTTGATAATGTGGTCGCTGATGACCTGGCAGCCTTTTTTTTCAAGCAGCTCAATTATTTTTTGATAATTAGCCAGATAGTGTTTTTTGCCGGCAATTGAAGCCGTGAAATAGACGGTCATAGGAATATTATAACTCTTATGTACAGTACGGTGATGCATTGCCAAATAAAGACAATGTTAATAATATCCCTTCAGTCTGCAATCCCAGAGGGAAGTGTAAAATTATGGGGAATAATTTAGAAATGAGATCTATTCAACCAATGTCAGCGGAAATGAGATTTACATCAGATCCTCCTCCCCAAGGAAGCGGAACTGAAGAAAAACCAACTCCAGCACCTGAACCGACTCCAGAGGATATTCAACAGGATATTCAACAAGCAGCTGGGGATAGAGCTGCCGGAGCTGAACAAGCCGGTGCCGGAGGATCGGGAGCATTTAGAGATTAATAGATTAGGCTATTGGATCTTGAGGAAAAGACTATTGTTGTTTATCTGATTGCCTTTTTACCTAATTTTAAGGCTAATTGGAGAAAAAAATTCTTCAGTTCATAGAGAGTTACCCTTTTTATCATTCGGGGAAGAGTATTAATATCTTTTGTAGCAAACAATAAATCCGAGCTTAAAATCCAAGGATCAGTTTCCATATGGAATTTAATTTTTGCTCCTTCGATTAAATCCCAAATTGTGAATTTCTTTAAAAGAAAATATAAATCTGCTATATCCTTAGAGGCACTTCTTTGATGAATTGCTGCAAACTTATTTATGGCAATATCAAGAAGACTGTCGATTGTTATTTTCTTATAAATTTTCCCTTTTTCAACGCGTTGCGGAGGGTAATAACCAAAATCTACCTTTATACTTTTATTATTTTTAAACTTAAAGAAAAAGAAATAGGTAAAACCTTTTTGTTGGGACTTATAGGAAAAATTTAATTCTTTTGTCCAAAGACTAACTTCCCTTCTAACTTGGTCGATCTCAAATTTTTTTTCCGAAAAAAAATCCAGGTCTTCAGAAAACCTATGTTTTAAATAGAATTCAGAAAGAGCAGTACCACCTGTAAAATAAAAGTTTGATCGGATAAAAGGTGACTTACTTATTTGATCGAAAATGAGTTTTTGGACCGGTGTGAGGATTGACATTTTTTCCATATTAACAGTTCCAGTAAATGTTTTTGGGGTTCATAAAGATCCAATTTACCCCAGTATTTTTTGACATCGGCAAGTTTTATTTTTTCTTTGCCAGGACCGTAATTGATCATCCGCTCAAGAATCTTGATTCTGCCTTGTTCAGTTTTCTTCAGCTCGTTGATATCGTAATCCCAGATGAAGACCATAATTTTATATTTTATCTTAAATTCGGTGGTTTATCCAGCCGATAAACTGATTTACATCAGTATTATACTTTGAGGAATTGGCCGTTAAGATTCTGATAGAGGGTAATGATTTTGAGGTGGGGGAATTTTTCTTTGATAATCTTTTTGGCAAATTTGAGGTCTTTTTGGTGTTTTTCCAGAGTACTTTCAGCTCCATAAGCCCCGCAGTCTTCGTGGTTAATAAGATAAACCTCTGTAATATGATGGAGCTTATAGGAAAGCTCTACCTGATCCAGGACAAAAGGCAGATTCTTGACTCCGCCGGCTATAGCTACCTTGTCAAAGCCGCCTTTGATTGTTTTGTCTGTCCATTTTCTTATTGCAGATCTTAAACGAAAATCCATACAAATGACAACGATAGCCTGGCAGGAATGGGATGATTTCATGTGAGTTATCTTATCATAGAGACTTTTATTCTCAAAGAGTAATTTTTTTCCTGCTGTTAATCATTGACGCGGTTTTCTTGATCATGTTATAATCTGGTTATAACAGGAGGTGGTAATGATTTTATGATCCAAAAAATAATTAAAGTAGGCAATAGCGCTGCTTTGACTTTACCGAAAAATTTCCTTATTCAGTCAGGCTTAAGAGTTGGTGAAGAAATGTCAGTTGAGACAAATATCAAAGCTAAAATGGTCTTGGCCAAGCCTGTAAATCAAAAGCCAAAGATGAGTTTGACTCCTGAATTCTTTGACTGGCTTGATAGGATAAGCCAAAAATATGAAAATACCATCAAAGAATTGGCCAAAATCTGAAACAGAATATATAAAGATAGAAGAAATTGTAGCTATTCATGAACGAATGATAGAGATTGGCGGCGGAAGAGAAGGTATTAGGGATTTTACTTTACTTCATTCTGCTTGCGAAAGACCCAAAGCAACATTTTCCGGACAATTACTATATTCAAACATCTGGTTTCAGGCAGCCGCACTGATACAATCATTAATAAGAAATCATCCTTTTAATGATGGAAATAAAAGGACAGGCTATTTTTCTACAGTCCGTTTTCTGAACCTGAACGGATACGAATTGGAAGCGAAAAAAAAGCAAATCATTGGTTTTACTCTTTCTATCGATATTAAGAAGTTAAATGTAGAACAGATATCCAGTTGGCTGAAGAAACAGGCAAAGAGAAGTGAATAAGGGTTATATTATCTCAAAGTCAGCAAAAGCCAAGAGATCAAAGCTACCTTTAATTTAATTATTTTGGCAGTCTATTTTCTGATTATTCAGCCTATGTTTTCTTCTAGGGGAAGCGGATTGCAATAGAAAGGGCTATAAGGCAAATCTACAAATCTTTCATAAGTTGGGAATTATAGCAGAAGTGGAGGATAAAATTAAAAAATAGAGGGTAAGTGGGCTGATTTTTTGGATCAAAAGGCTGGCCAATTTGAGGAGATTGCCGGAGTTTATGGAAAATACCAGCATACTATTGAGGACTTGAACAAGGAAGTAAAAGAAGTAAATGATAAATACCTAAAAAAAGAATCGCCTCCTGCTGAATAAAAATCTCCGGCTAATTTCTTTATTAATTGTTAACCATATTTGACTGGAAAGTCATTAAGTGCAATACTATAGGCGTAATATGGCTATTGAAACAAAAAGTATAACAACACCACAAGCAATTATTCAACGAGACAATATACTATTAACTAATCCTCGTACAGAACAAATTCGGGGAATAGCCGAAATTGAGAATCCTGAATTTAATTATTTATCTCCTGAGATGGCAGATCAGCTTCAAGAAATAATCGGGAGAATTTTTCCCGCAGAGCAAGTATTGGCAGAGAAAATCGAAGGGAAAAGTGATAAATTTATTATAAGAGAAACAGCGAAATATAATCTCAAAGTGCAAAGAATATTTAATCATCTGCATGGAGAGAGCAATATTCCTCATCTTCAGGCATCTGTCGCCTATCCTAAGGAAACTACTCGCGCTGAAGATCATCAAGTTGAAGAACAAACAAACGCAAATCAGTCAGAAATAGCAGTTTTTCATATTGCGGGAATTATTTCAACTGCGGCACAGTATAGTCCGACCATGGCTGATATTTATTCAATGCTGATGGAAAACGATAAATTGCCCAAACAGGGATTGGTATGTACTCTCGGTTCCCATGTTGGAAAGGATGCACTGATGAAAGGTTTTGAGTTTCCGGAGCACATTATTGAAAGAGGTTCATACTACGCTGCCTTTATTGTCCAACTTTTGAATCAGCAAAAAGAGATGGGAAGGAAAATTCCTGAAAAACTTATTGTCTCCGGCCATTCAATGGGAGCACCGGATGCAGTAGTTGCCCAAGCTATTCTTAAGGAACTTCTTGTTAAGAATAATATTCAAACGGAAATTAGCGGGCTTATTATGTTACAGCCAAGCGGTCAGTTTGATAGGGAAATTGGAAAATTTATAGTTAACGCCGGAAAAGAATTCTTTTTTTGGCAAAGAGCTGTCAGATCTAAATATCCTTTACTATGGAATATCAGAGCACAGGAGGAGATGATTGAACAAGCTCGAAAATCAGGTTATCAGGGAAGGTTTACCGTCGAAGAACTGCAAGGAGAACTTAATAAGATGAATGCAAATCGGGAGAATCCTCCTGACTTAAATGAAGATGAGAAAAGAAGACTTAAAGAAATCGATCAGAATTTGGAGGATCCTAATCTAACCTGGCCGATGTGGATAAAATGGCGCTATAAAAGATATAATTTATTATTTCCAGCTTTAAAAAGGATAGCCGAGGGTATAAAACCGGGATATTGGAGTGATAAAGATAATTACTGGGCATTATTTAAATTTATAATGAAGGCTGAGGATAGGTTAGCTGCTTTCAAACCCATGGACTTATGGATGAGAAATTCAATCGGTCCCCAGACTGATGTAGCCCTGGTTTTGGGTGGGGGGCAGAAGAATCTAGAAGATGAATTTTTTTCGGCTGATTTGGCTAAACAGCGCATGATGGAGCCTCTAACTGATTACCTGCCTCATGCAGGGCATATTTTAAATGCAGTGAAAATAAATTGGTCACATGGAGACTACCTCTTAAGGTATAAAGAATTTAAAGAAATGTTCGGAAGAATTTTTGAATGGATACTCAGTCCGGAGAAAGCTAAATTATCTGAAGTAAACCTCTAATAGAATTCTCCAACTTGATAAGGAAACTTAATACCGAATATTATAGGATAAGATTCCCTTTAAATATATAGATTTTGATCTATTTGTATTTGTATTGGATTTGGAGTATTATGACAGGCTGAAATAACCACTGCCTGGAAAACCCTCCCTTTTTCCTAACTGCCCCATAATTTTTTATATTAAACATCT
>MFJA01000083.1 GCA_001779055.1 Candidatus Gottesmanbacteria bacterium RBG_16_37_8 | reverse complement strand
CTCAATTCTCCAATTAATCTTAAATCCTGAAAAGTATGGATAATCGAAGTGAAATCTATAGTTATAATAATCCTAGGCTCGGGGAGCAATTTCTACGGATTTCTCCGAGTTTCCACAGAATTTTGCACTTTTAGATACATTTCACCTATAATACATCCTAATGTTTAGAAAACTATTCCTTTCACTATTATTTTTATTAATTACCACCTCTCCAGTTCAGGCTGTCAGTTGGCCACCTGAAGTAAAACCAGAACAGGGAAAAGCATCCGGTACTTTTGAGTTTTGGGATGCAAAACAAATCATAACCATTGATTTTTGGAATGTCGGCCAAACAGGCGGAGAGGAGTATTCAAAAGCTACGGTATCCCGAAAATGTGCAGAGAAACAAACCTCGGACGGCTGGACGTGCGTTGACGACGAACCCATGCCTGAAGGAATTTTTAGCGGTGGTCCAAATGGAACAATTACGCTCGAGGGAGAAGGTGCTCAACTGGATTTGCATCTGGTAGACGGCAAGTATTTTGAATTTACCGTTGATAAAACATATCAGGCTCCGGTGGAAAATCCGGAGATATTCTCCAAATACAGATGGAGTATGGATGAATCGATTCCTATTCCGGAAATTAAAGAGGGAAAATACGAAGTTGAGACTTACGGCGCTGTACGCTTCAATGACCTCTTTGGCCAAGTGGAGGTCAATATTCCCAATCCGGACGGAACGTATGATGAAGAATCATGGAATCTTGCCAAAATAGATATGGAGTTGCCGCCGGGTACGCGTCTCAAAGTATCGGAAAAAAGCGGTTTGATACTCGCACTCCCTAATCAAGCCATCATTAACGTGGGGCCGGAAACAGAGATTGTTCTCGTTTCGGTTGATCCGCGAGAAGGCGCGATTCAACTGCTTTACGGCAACTTAAAAGCCAACATCAAAAAAATGATGAAAGACGGCTCCATGGAAGTAGAAATGAGCCAGGCTGTAGCGGGAATTAAGGGAACAAGCTTTATCTTAAGCGATACAAAAACTGAATCTTCGATCCGGGTTACCGAAGGAATCGTTAAATTCACCAGCAAAAGCACAGGCGTATCTGTTGATGTGGGCAAAGGGGAATCAGTAACTGCTTCTTCAAAAGGTTTATCAGAAAAAATAACCTTTGATCCTATTGAAGAGGAAAATAAATGGCAGGTACTTTCAGATAATTTTAAGAAAATAAATACTGATGTTGCCGGCAACAACAATAAGAATTTGTATTTAGTGGTGGGAATTGTTTTTGCTGCTGCAATAATAGGTTTCCTTATATTAAAAATCAGGAAATCTAAGTTAGCTTGAGAGGTATGTGCGAGAGTTTCTTGATTTCCTCCCACCTCTGTTTAAATTCACCAATATATCTCAAATCCTGAAAAGCCTGGATAATTGAACTGAAATCTATGGTTATATTAATTCTAGGAGCGAGGAGCAATTTGACCCACAAACGCGCTTATTATAATCTCATCTGCTTCTTAAATTAAGTTCACCCTATTTAACAATGTCGTGTTAATTTCTCATTGAAGTATTTATAAATGATTAATAAAATTGATTTATGGCTAAATATAAGATTATTGGTGCTGTAAATTTTTTCTTAGGAATCTTTGAAATTGTTTATCCCCTCATTGTTATTTTGTTTACAATTCCTAGGCTGACTGAATTGTATGCCGAATTCCAAGCAAAAGGTCCAAACCTAATTCCTACATATATAATTTTGAGCATTGTTATGTTAATGGGTGTGGGAAATTTTATCCTCGGTGTTAAATTATTTTCAAAATCTGAAAACAAAGAAAAGTTTTTTAAAATCGCGATAATTTTGATAATTGCGAGTTTTCTCTTAGGAGGAGTTATTACAAAAATTGCCAGTCTTTCTGTAATAATGCCAATTTACAATTTAACTTCTGAATTCTAGGAAATTGCTGAAACTTGTAATTTCTTAATCTCCTCCCATCTCTGTCTTAATTCACCAATATACCTTAAATCCTGAAAAGCTTGGATAGTTTTAGTAAAATCACAGCTTATAAGAAGCCGAGGATTGGGGAGCAAGTTGACTTATACAATTTCTATTCTAACTTTCCAAGAAAATTTGGGGTGTTGTAGGCTTTTTGTTATCTATTTTTCCATTCATTCTATCAGCGCGTTTTGTACCCCAGTCGCAAGCAAATTTCAACATGGGTGTTAGCGTTTCCCCTTGCTGAGATAAGGAATATTCAACCTTAGGAGGAATTTGTTTATAGATTTTTCTTACGATAATACCGTCCCTCTCAAGCTCTCTAAGCTGTCGGGTCAACATTCTCTGGGAACAAAGCGGCATTAGTTTTTGTAATTCCCCAAAACGTTTTTTACCGTCTATCAGGTACCACAGAATAAGCGTTTTCCATTTGCCACTAATTAGCTCAAGCGTAAATGCAATATAGCAGTTATAGTTATTACCCTTAACCGTGAAGTTAACCATTAGTATACAATATGATACTACAAAACATTTTTGTGCGTACTTGTAAGTATAGATATAGGGTTTAACATAAATAAAAGAAAAGGAGGTGAATAAAAAAATGAAGAAGAAAATGGAAGTAAAAAATTTTACGTCCCCGGATGAAGTAAGAACATTCGAAAAGGGAAAAGTAGAGCTGGTGAAAATCGGCGGCGCAATGGTTGGCAAAGCAACTTTTGAGCCGGGATGGAAATGGTCTTCACATGTTAAGCCACTCGCTAAAACACAGTGGTGTGAAGCCCCCCATTTCCAATACCTTATATCAGGAACGTTGCACGTAGTAATGGCTGACGGTACTGAAACTGACTTAAAACCCGGCAGTGTGTCCTTGCTGCCACCGGGTCATGATGCCTGGGTGGTTGGAAATGAACCGGTAGTTGGAGTAGATTTTCAGGGAATGGTTGACTACGCAAAAAAAGTCTAAAATCAAAATAGCCCATCTTGTTTTTTGAAGAGGGTTGTTTTGTGGAAAAATTAACTTTTGTCCGGGTTGCAATCTCTTAATTTCCTCCCATCTCTGTTTCAATTCTCCAAAGTAGCGAAAGTCCTGAAACGCTTAAATGACTGAGCCGAAAGCTATGGTTATATTAATCTTCAGGATATGGAGCTGATGGACAAATGGAGTTACTTATTTGCTGATGTGTTTTTTTCTAACTCCTTGTCAAGTTTTGGCAGGTCTACGAGTACCTGATTGTAGTTATACCAGAGAAGTTTCTTTTTTTTTAATTTTGACATATGCATACTGACTGTTTCGCGTGTTAAGCAAGTAAGATTCGCTATATCTTGATGGGTCAAGGGAATGTTAATGAGTGTTTGAGACTGTTTGTTTTCTTCACCGAAATGTCCGGCGAGAATAGACAACATCGCCATAACTCTTTGTTTTGATGTGCCCGAAAGGACCTTCTCAATGTGTATTAACAAGCGGTCTTGACAGTCAGTGATGTATTTGATGAGTTCAAAGAGAATGTCCGGATTGGCCGTCAGATATTCCAATATTTCCACTTTAGATACACGCTGAAGTACAGTATCAGAAAGAGCCTCGAAATAGTAATGATTGGGTTGATTGCCTAAAGCCCAAGCCACAGGAAAATAACCTCCGTGTTGAGCGATCGTGAGAACAACTTCCCTGCCATCTTCAAGAAGTGCGTACGTTCGAACATAACCGTTTTTAACGAAATACACTCCTTGGGGAATATCTTCCGGGCGAATGATTATCTCTCCCTTTTTATAGGTGAGGATTTTCCCTCTCTGAAAGAAGTTACTAAGCTTTGTTTTTACTTCTTGATCCACGCCCCCAGTATAGCAAAAATACATCTGTAAGAATTTTTACAGCAAAAGAGTAAGGATTGTTACGGCGAGGGCTTACTGTCTCACAGTATTATCAAGCAAGAAAGGGGGTGAAAAATATTATGACAGTAGTAAATGGACTAGATGTGAACAATATTGTGAAACTGGTTGAGAATGTGAAACGTAACCCTGCGGGAGTCCAATCAACATTCTACGCTACAAGTACATGGAAGAGTGGTTTCAATGTCGTAGCAGAAACCAGTAATTTCAAAGTTGGTGGGGCGATGCTCAAGCACAAGACATTCAAAGTTGAGGGCGACCACCCTAAAGAATTTTTGGGTACTGATAAGGGACCATCGGCGGTAGAGGTAACCCTGAGTGCATTGGGCCACTGCATTGCTGGTGGTTGGGGTGTCAATGGCGCCGCTCTCGGCGTTCCGCTTGATAGTGTAAGAATAGAAGTTGAAGGCGATCTTGATCCTCAAGGTATGCTGGGATTACCGGAACCAGGTAAGGTGAAGCCAGGATTCCAGAAAATCCAAGTGACTCATTTTGTAAAAAGTAAAGCTCCTAAAGAGATTTTGGAGAAAGTCAAACAGATGGCTGAGGACCTATCTCCCGTGAAGGATTCTTTACGAGCGATTAATTATTCATCCAAGCTGGTGATTGAAAAGAAGGGATGAAACATGTTTAAAAAGTCTTGACATATTTGCAAAATCCTCCAAGTTATAACCTTGGGGGATTTTGTATACTTCTTCTGATTTAAACAGAGGTTAGATGAGTTGCAATCTCTTAATTTCCTCCCATCTCTGCCTTAATTCCCCAATATACCTTAAATCCTGAAAAGCCTGAATTATTGAGCTGAAATCTAAGGGTATATTAATCCTAGGGACGGGGAGCGAGTTACCCGTAATTCTACCCATATTACTGCAATTGGCCTTTTTAACCATGGGTATATTATTTTTTTCGTATCAAAAGGTATGATTTTGCGTATCATTATGATACGATAAACATATATGAATGAAACGGTAATCTCCAAAAGACAACAGCATATTATCAATTTATTGCTGATTAGATCATACGGCAGGGCAGATATTGCAACTTGGTTTAGAAAGACTTATCCCATATCGAAAATCACTCTCATCCGAGACTTAAATGATCTTATTGAAAAAGAATGGATTCTGGTAACAGGAACAGGCCGGGCTGTAAAATATCAGCTGAATGAAAAAAACCGTATGTTTCTTCCTATCAGTCTTGGTGATTATTTTTCAGAAAAATCCAATATAAGGCAATTTGCAGGAGAATCTTTTAAGGAAACAGTTTTCAAAAGACTTTACAAACTCTTCTCCGCAGGTGAAATGCAATCATTGTCAGAGAAACTCAACAAACTTTCCCAAAAAAAGGCTGTTCTTGATCCAAACATTTATCAAAAAGAGATAGAGAGAATTACGATTGATTTTGCCTGGAAATCTTCAAGGATTGAAGGAAACACTTACACTTTGCTTGAGACAGAGCAGCTGATAATAAATAAAAAGGAAGCAGAAGGCCGTAATAAAGAGGAGGCTATAATGATTCTTAATCATAAAGATGCACTGAATTATGTTTTGAATAATTCCGGCATTTTTCGTAATTTATCTATTGAGATAATATTGAAAATTCATTCAATTCTGATTAAGGATCTAGGTGTATCCGAAAATATCAGGTCTCAGCCGGTGGCGATTACAGGAACAAACTACCTTCCGCCGAAAAATAATAAATTATTAAATGAATATTTATCAGAACTCCTTGAGGTAATAAATAATGAAATCTATCCTGTGTCAAAAGCTCTAATTGCTGTTTGTCTCATCTCATATCTTCAGCCATTTATTGACGGAAATAAAAGAACCGGAAGAATACTGGCCAATTCTATTCTTATTGCCAATGATATTATTCCTATATCTTTTCGGAATGTAGACGAGCTTGAATACAAAAAGGCGCTTATTTTATTTTATGAACAGAATATAATTTCTGCATTCAAAAGAATTTTTACTGATCAGTTGATATTTTCAAACTCTAACTATTTTCGGATTTGAAACTGCCAATAATGAAAAACATTTCATTAACTCCATAACCTACTCCTATTCCTACTGAAACATTAACCTTATCAGTTACCCCTTCAACAAACCCATCACCAGCAGTTAATTTGAGTCCGACATCTACACCGAAATTAACCCCGACAGTATCAATTAATTTAAAAAAATCAGATATAATCTTTCAAAGTAAAATAGTTAAAGAAATTAATGATAAATATCGTTATTTTTTTGATATTAGAAACCATGGATCTGCATCATTTAAAGGCAAAATATCCATATCACTCTATAATAAAGAGGGAAGTTTTATTACAGAAACAGCATTTAGCACTGATGAATTAGTTGGCACCGCTTATAATCAGCAAATTCCTCCTGAGTTAGGAATGAATAGATATGTAGAAGCTCATACAGGACCGGTAAAAATACATGGAGTATTTGGAATATCAGAATATAAATATGAAGTGATTGAAGATGGAAAAACAATAAAAAAAGATACAGGTACAATAACATCCGAATTTGAATCAATAGAATATTAAGAGGAATGATTTATTGTATTAATAAATGATTTATTTGAAAAAAATCTCTGTATCTTCAATAGAATCTTCAGAGTGTGATATCCGAAATTCGTCCCAACAAATAAACACTATATGAAGATCGGTTGGAACTCATCCTCTGTTTCAATAAAATAATTCCCCAGTGCGCAAACGTTGGGGAGCATTTCTACGGATTGCTTCGATTTTATTCGGAATTTACAACTTTATTTTCCAAAGTATGTTTGAATAGCAGAAAGCAGGGCGTTTGCTTCCTGGTCTAATCGGTAACTTGTTTTAATCAGGTTATATTCATTAGAGCTGGTAAGGAAAAAACCTTCTGAGATTGTAGCCGGCATATTTGCTTTGAGAAGTACCCCGGAAGCGAATCTTGAAATTCCATGGTTGGTAATACCTAGTTGGTTGGATACCTCATTGGAAACTATATTTGCCAAAGCTACATCTGATTTCTTCATATAAAGTGCAGATGTAAAATCGACAAAGGTATCACTTGAACCGTTATGATGGATGGATATTAAAATTGATGCTCTATTATCATTGCAAAAATTATATCGGTCTGCATTGGAAAGATTTTCATCGCCTCTCCTTGTCATAAATACTTTATAACCTGCACCTGTAAGTTTGGTTTCCAGAAGTATTGCGACATCCAAGTTAACATTTTTTTCTATAAGATCGTTATTCGATGTTCCTGAATCTGCCCCGCCGTGGCCGGCATCAATACATACTGAATTAGGAATTGGGGAGGGCGGTATAGGTTTTGCTGCAAAAGCATGAGGGACAAATACCGTAATCAGAAGTAAGAATAAAAATAATTTAACTTTCACTAAAAATAGTGTAACAGTTACAATTTAACGATTCAAACGATATTTTAAATTTCAAAGCTTACAATTTTTATACCCTGAATTACCTTGTTACAGCATTGACTTAACTATTTTTGTGTATTCAACTGGAAAATTGACAAGTTAGTACACATACTATATGATATTTACATATATGTGCAAGACATGTGGTTGTTCTTTCCGGTCAAGGGATTTTGGTAACATTGAACGCTTTATTGAGCCGTGTATCTTACTTCTTCTTTCCAAAGGATCTTCTCACGGTTATGGACTCATGGAGGGTTTAGAAAAACATTGCGGTGAGAAAGTGGATATTGGTGATTTATACAGGACTCTGCGGAGGATGGAAAGGGACGGCTGGGTAAAATCAAATTGGGAAAAGAATAAGGGAGGTCCGGATAGGAGAACTTATACGATAACTTCGGAAGGCAAAGACTTTTTAAGGTTAGCCTCTTCTTCCCTCATCCGTACAGATAAACTTTTACATAGGTTTTTAGAGGGTTACCAAAAGAATCAATCAGCATGAAATTATCAATCATTCTTTCTACTAAAAATACAGAAACAAACTGGAACGCTTTAAGACTGGCAAATCTGGCTTTAACTCACGGTGATGAAGTAAATATTTTTCTTTTAGGCGAAGCTGTAGAATATGACCAGGTAAATCAGGAACAATTTATTATAAAAGAACAGGTCGATAGATTTTTACAGACAGAGAAAGCCCGACTCATCGCTTGCGGAACCTGTATGAATATACGAGACCGAGAGGACAGCAAAAATTGTCCTAAAGGCGGAATTGAAGATTTATATTCTCTTATAACAACAAGTGACAAAGTATTAACATTTTAAGAAAGGAGGAATTTTTATGGATTTTGATTATACGGTAACTACAGAGAAATCATTTAATGATGCTGTTACTACAGTCGAACAGGAAACAAAAAAGGCAGGATTTAGGGTGCTTTATACCCACGATGTCACAAAAACATTAAGCGAAAAAGGCTTTACTATTGAGCCTTTTAAGATTATTGAAGTTTGCAATGCCAAAAACGCTTATCATGCTTTG
>MFJA01000082.1:2988-5168 GCA_001779055.1 Candidatus Gottesmanbacteria bacterium RBG_16_37_8 | reverse complement strand
TTCTGAATTATTTTTACTACTTCCTCAAAATAATCATCAGCAGATAATCCTAAACCAGCATTGAAAAAATATTGTCCCTGATGATAATAAGTTGAAGCTGCCATATCCAAACCCAAAAAGACATCATGATTGCATTTATAATCAGAAGCATCAATTGTACTTTGTATAAAATCCAACACCTGATAATTATCCTTAAATTCCGTCGTAAATCCGCCTTCGTCGCCTACACCTATTGAATGTTTAATTTCCAGCAGCTTTTTTTTAACCAGCTGATAGAGTTCACTGCCCATTTGAAGAGACTGCCCAAATGATAAGTCTTTTTTGGGTATTATTAAAAATTCCTGGACGGATAAATTACGGTTGCCGTGAAGTCCTCCGTTAATAAAATTAAAAAGAGGAGTAACTGGAATTAACGGCTGGGAATTTTGTGAAAGGATCCTGATATTTTCATAATCTTCCTTTCCCCGCGCTAAACTTGATGCCTTCAGACAGGCAATTGAGACAGCCAGAATAGTATTGGCACCTAAATTGCTTTTATTGGCTGTTCCATCTGCTTCAATCAGATATTGATCCAAACTTTTTTGATCCGAAATATCTTTTCCGGATAATAACGAATTTATTTTATTGTTGATGAGATTAACGGACTTTAGTACCGATTTACCCCAAAATAATTTCAGGTCATTGTCTCTTAATTCAACTGCTTCATATTTTCCGGTAGATGCTCCTGAAGGAACCGAGGCTTTGGCAAAAAGGTCATTATCCAGGACGACTTCAGATTCTATGGTAGGTATTCCGCGGCTATCCAAAATTTGCCGGGCAGTTATTTTTTTTATTTTGGGCATTTAATCTAACGTTTTCAGAGACAGTTTTTTTTCGGCTTCATAAACCGTTTCTCTGACATGATCCAAAGCATCGGCATTAACAGACATGGAGGTAATTCCCCAGGAGACTAATTTTTCTACCAATTCAGGATAATCTGACGGAGCCTGGCCGCAGATTGATGAAGTTATTTTATGCTGACGGCTGATTTTAATGACTCTTTCTATGGCCCATAGAACAGCATCATTTCTTTCATCAAATTCCGGTGACACTTCGGTATTATCACGGTCGGTTCCTAAAATAAGCATGGTTAAATCATTACTGCCTATTGAAACTCCGTCAATTCCCGCCTGACAGAATTGATCCAGCAAAATAACATTGGACGGTATTTCGACCATCATCCAAAGTTTGAATGTCGGGGAACGTGACAAACCTGACTCTGAGATGATTTTTTTCACCTCAACTAATTCCCTGACTGTCCTGACAAAAGGAAGCATCAGCCATAAATTTTTAAAACCGTATTTATTACGGACTAATTTAATTGTTTCCAATTCCAAATTGAATACTTTAGGATCAGACATATAGCGAAATGCTCCCCGGTAGCCTAGCATGGGATTTGGTTCTTCAGGTTCATATTCCTTACCTCCAATCAGATTACGGTACTCGTTGGTTTTAAAATCAGTTGCCCGGTAAACAACCGGTCGCGGATTAAAAGACCGGCAGAATTTGACTAAATCCGCAGCTAATTTATTAATAAAAAGTTTTTCTTTACCTTCTTTTATTAATTTTTTAGGATGGGTACCGATATCAGCAATCATGAATTCAGCCCGCAAGAGTCCAATTCCGTCAGCATTCATCCGGGACACTTCTTCAACTCT
The DNA here is from genome assembly GCA_001779055.1 of Candidatus Gottesmanbacteria bacterium RBG_16_37_8. Lineage (GTDB taxonomy): Bacteria > Patescibacteriota > Microgenomatia > 2-02-FULL-39-11 > 2-02-FULL-39-11 > 2-02-FULL-39-14. The sequence goes on along the minus strand of MFJA01000082.1, from coordinate 3,471 downwards.
GTTGGGAGTTGCTAAATTAACATAAATGCGGGTAACAGTCTTTAACTGTGACTTTGATTTGGGCAATTCTTTTTCTTTTATTACTTTTAACGATCCTTCTACAGCGCCCTGATAAATTTCTCCTTTGCCTCCGTCAACAGTTATCAATTGACCTGTTTTCAGCACTTTGGTTGCAGTTCCCGTTCCTACAACTGCCGGTATTCCCAACTCACGGGAGACAATAGCCGCATGGGATGTCCGGCCGCCTCTTTCAGTAACTATTGCCACAGCTCTTTTCATAGCCGGTACAAAATCAGGATTAGTTTGAACGCTAACCAAAACGTCTCCGCTTAGGACATTACCGATTTCAGAAGCCTTATAAACTATCTTAACCGGACCTGATTTAATGCCGGGAGAAGCCGGATCTCCTTTTAAAATTATTTTAAGGTTTAGAGAAGATGCTGATTGTTGTTCTTCTTTAGTATTATTTGATTTAACATCTTT
>MFJA01000082.1:2679-2967 GCA_001779055.1 Candidatus Gottesmanbacteria bacterium RBG_16_37_8 | reverse complement strand
TTGAACTATATACAAGCTGCCGTCTTCAATAGCCCATTCAATGTCCTGTGGAAAAAAATAATGTTTTTCCAGTTGTTTACCCAATTTTGCCAAACCCTTAATCTGAGCATCCGTAATTTTCTGTTTTTGTCTTAATTGCCTTGTTAATTTGATTTCGACATTTTCTTTACCTTTTTTAGTTAGCATATCTGACTGATCACCGATTTTTTTCAGTATGATTTCCAGATTATTTTTATTTACCTCATAGTGATCCGGTGTTACCGATCCCTGGACAATAAGTTCACCTAA
>MFJA01000082.1:354-2635 GCA_001779055.1 Candidatus Gottesmanbacteria bacterium RBG_16_37_8 | reverse complement strand
TAACAGGATCAACGGTAAACATAACGCCTGAAGATACTGATGAAATCATCATTTGGACAACTGAAGCCAGTCCTACCTTCATATGGTCGAATTTTTGTTCCTGACGGTAAAAGATAGCGCGAGGAGTAAAAAGTGATGCCCAGCTCTGATGAACCTTTTTTAAGACATTAGCCTCACCTTCAATATTGAGATAGGTGTCCTGCTGTCCGGCAAATGAGGCACCGGGTAAATCTTCCGCTGTGGCTGATGATCTTATGGCAACCAGCGGATATTTCAGATAGGAAGACAGTTTGGTCGTAAATTTCTGCTTTTTTTTAGCCCGAACAGGCAAGTCAAGATAAGCAAACATAATTTCCCGGGCAATTTTATCCGGAATTGTTTCTTTTAAAATTATTTTTTGAATTAATTGTGACGTTTGATTTAACTGATTGGGATCATGATGATCCAACACTGTTAACTGTTGTCTGATTTTTTCAGTTAAACGGCGTTCTTTTATAAAATCAAAATAAGCATTAGCTGTGACAACAAAGCCGTAGGGAACAGGTATGCCGGCTTGGAACATTTCTCCCAAATTTGCTCCTTTACCGCCGACTTGAGGAATACTATCCTTATCAACCGAATCGAACCAGGCAATATAGAATTGATTTTTCATAACAACCTCCTTTACGAAGATAATTTCTTTTTAAAATAATCGACCCAGAGAACAGGCGCCGGATTAAGCTTATGAACCATAGCCAGGTAAAATGAGACAAAAGAAAATAATTGCAGGAGTTCAAAAACCTGCTCCAGCTGACTTTTGCCGCTTAGATTAATTGTAACACTGTCAATACCTATTTTAGCGACGACTTCTTTAGTTATGGTCATTCTTTTTTTAATTCGAGAGCTGTAAAAAGCTGATTCAAGAAAAACAAAAAGAGCAGATTTTTGTATCATTTTTGGATATTTAAGTCCCTCTAGAAGATGGTGGTTTAATTCCGGAAGAATGAAATAATTAGCAAAATGTTTTCCTGTTTCATTAAGAGGATTGCGGACGGCGTGAAGAACACCTTCCAGAAATTCGGAGGCGACAAGATTAACAATTTTAGCGGAAAATTTCCGGGCTATTTGTTTAGCCTGGTTTAAATTAAGAGGAATCCTTTCGTCAAGATTACGACTTTGAATATTCAAGAAAGAAATCAATCTTTTTACGTCTTCATCATTTACTCTGATCAGGTTTAACTTCGATAAAAGAGAAAGTTGTGAAGTGATCATATAACCCTGTCCCAGCCGGGGCTGACCTGAGGGATTAAACTTTTCTTTAAAATTGTAAATTAAACGGTTGTTCTTTTTAAGAAGAAAGGAGAGCTTCCCGCCGGAAGAAACACCGATCAGAGGCAAATTTTTAGCAAGCGCCTCATAACAAACGGAGAGTGTTTCTTCAGTATCACCCGAATAGCTGGCACAAATTATCAGGCTTTTTTTATTGACAGATTGAGGCAAATGATAATTGTCAACTATTTCAACAGGTACGTTTAACGATTTGAAATACAAACTTTTTATAATTCTACCGGCATAACTGGAGCCTCCCATACCGCAGAAATAGATTGATGAGATATCTGTCCCGGAAATATTCAGGGGAAACTTAGAAACCTCCTGCCAGGTTACCTCTATTTGAGAAGACAAGTTTTTTACTGAAGATAAGCAACCGTTCGGATCGAGTTTTTTAATGACAGCCTCATTATCTAAATGATCGGCAAGTCCTGTCTTCATTTATTAATTTATTCTTTTTTTATTTTACCGCCAAATTGTTTAATCTGGCTATCGAGTAATTCTTTTTTAGTCTCTAAAAGCACTTGGTTATCTGCTTCAATATTAAGCCTGATTAAAGGTTCTGTTTTTGATGTACGGATATTAAACCACCACTTATCATATTCAACAGTAATTCCGTCTATTTGTTCAATTTTTCCTTTTTGATTGGCTCTTAGCAAATTATGGAAAAAATTTAAGCTGTCGTCAATATAATAATTTATTTCTCCTGAAGAATGATATTTTTCATATTCCTTTCTTAAAGAAGACAGTTTTATATTTTTCTCATGTAAAAACTCCAAAAATAACAACCCGGCAATGGAGGAGGAATCAGCGTAATAATTATCCCGGAAATAAAAATGACCTGAATGTTCTCCGGCAAAAAGGGCATGGTTTTTTTTCATTTCTGTTTTTATGAATGAATGACCTACTCTGGTTTTTAAAGCTATACCTTTAAACTTTTTAATAACTTCAGGAACAATTTTACTGCAGGTCA
>MFJA01000082.1:0-260 GCA_001779055.1 Candidatus Gottesmanbacteria bacterium RBG_16_37_8 | reverse complement strand
AGCGGTCAGCATCTCCGTCAATGGCAAAACCGAGATCAGCTTTTTCTTTTTTAATCTTTTCCTGCAGATTCTTTAAATTTTTTACCACCAAAGGATCCGGCAGATGATTGGGGAAATGACCGTCCGGTTCAAAATACATGGGTATAATTGTTAAGGGTAAATGATTTACAAGTTTCTGCCAGGTAAGGCCGCCCATTCCGTTTCCGGCATCAATGACAACCTTGAGATCTTTAAGCGAGTCGGGGTTAATAAAAGTCAAA
>MFJA01000081.1:5280-5643 GCA_001779055.1 Candidatus Gottesmanbacteria bacterium RBG_16_37_8 | reverse complement strand
TATTCCAATTTGGTTTAGGACTAGGCATGCTGCGATTTTGGAGAATACGTGAGATAGTGCCATTGAAAAATATAACTAACCTCAAAGCCGTCACCACTACACCACTAATTCCGGTTAAGAAAGAAATATCTGAACTTAACTGGAGGGATAAAATTATAATTGAGTATCGCACCACAACTAATGAGCCGAAGCAATTAACGATCCCCTTATATATTTGGCCAAGATTTAGAAAAATCATTCCTGAAATTATCAAAAAGCGTTCCGATCTAAAGATGGTGTTCGATAAAGTTAGCTTATCTGAAAATTTTCGGGACACATTGAGAATATAAATACTAGACGAGAAGGCAAAGCGATGGCGGCGCG
>MFJA01000081.1:4412-5264 GCA_001779055.1 Candidatus Gottesmanbacteria bacterium RBG_16_37_8 | reverse complement strand
CTCCAAAGGCGGGCAGGGTCGGCGGGGCTCCTCGCATTGCCTTATATTTGTTCACTCTGATCTGCCGATAATTTTAGACAGAAATTAGGGTTCGCTTTTGGTATCAAATATTAACAGTAATAATCTATAATGAGATTTAGCTAGTATGGACCAGGCATTATCAATTGATCTCAGACCTCCTTCGAGCTTAGATGCGCTTTCCTTAAAAGAAAAACGAGATTTAGCCGCCCTTTCGACCAGAAGGTTGTTCGACTGGATTGCCGTCAATGATGAGACTTTAACCCCTCTAATTTTCTGGCAGAATAATCCCTCAGCTGCAGCACATCCTTTCTTGGCAGAATCAGCCAAACAAATATATCTTGAAAATTTTCAGTCTGCTATTTCCCAGCTGGCTGAAATCGATCTACAGTCAACTCAAGGAGAATGTCTTAATCACACCCAAGATCCGAAAACTCCTCTTCAACAATTCCTGGCCGGCCTATCTTTTGGCAATCCCGATATGGCCACGCCGGACGAAATAATCAACTCCGATCAAGAACCCTGGTTTTCTTATTATGGTCGTAAGGTTAAAATTCCAACCACAGTTGACTCCATAAAAAATGCCAAAGTCCGGGAGCTTCTGGCAGGACAGGCAGTCTTACTTGAAGACGCCCAAGGTATCCCTCAGTCAATTCTTTACCTCAATCTGCTTCAGGCAACCCCTGATCCTACCACCGGTCAACTAACTACCACAGCCGTTGCTTGTGATGCGGAATCTTTCAACAGTAATTTCTCTTATGGCCAACCGGTAACTTTGTCGGAAATCAAAGCTTATCTTGATGACCGGGAGTTTCAATTGGAATTAGCAAAACT
>MFJA01000081.1:2567-4377 GCA_001779055.1 Candidatus Gottesmanbacteria bacterium RBG_16_37_8 | reverse complement strand
CGCCGCTTTACCCCTCTATGCCCGGGTCAGACTTCATAAAATGTTAACCAATCCCGGCCTTAACCCTTCTATAAAACAAAGAATTTCGGATATTTTTGAAGTCTTTGAAATTAATGCTCTGGGAATTTTCCAGCTCCTTGACGAAAACGAGCTTATTCCTACCCTGGAGATGATTAATTATATGACCAAAAACGGATTATCTGACATGGCCAATTTTCTCCTGAAGGGATCATTGTTAGTTGGCGAATTGGCCGTTGGACTGGCCGGAGGCATGGATCAACAATCTCTGGAAATAGTCAAACTCTTGGAAGCCAAAACCAAACAACAGCTTCTGGAGGCGGTCAAAATCTATCAGAATAATAAATCTGTCCCTAATAAAATAAGCACTTACGACTGGGAAATGATTGCATATTCTATGGAAATGCTGGGTGATACTGCTCAAGCCTCTCTCAGTTTATCCAGAAACGAAGATTTTCCCTACCCTTTTGAAAAAACCAATTTGCCGCCCCGCTTCCTGATTGACGTTTATGATTTTTCCTCACGCCATCCTGAAGCAACCATCATTTCCCAAACCATGTTTGATTTTGCTACCGCTGTTTTTATTTTTCGCCAGGATGATGCCTTCTACCACGGTCAAATTCCCTTAATGAAAAGCAAATTCTATAAAAATTTTACTGAAATGTATAAAAACTCCCCCACCACCGATAATCGCGACGTGGACCGTGCCTTCAGCCTGATTGAAAACTATCTCACTGATAAACCGGAACTAAGGGAACAAGGTATCAGCCTTTTACTCGGTGGCTGCGGTACATGTGAAAGATTTGAGGGTCCATTAATCCGGAAGCTTGAGGCCGCAGGAGTGAAAATGGTCAAAAAGATAGGTGTTGACATTAATGATCATTCTGATCAGATTCCCGCTGATCTGGCCATCCAGTTCAAACAGGCAGATCTCTCCGATGAAAAATTTCAATTGGACGAACCTGTTGACGTCCTGGTTTTACCCTGGTCAACGATCAATGACTTTGTCGAAAAAAGGAAATTATTGGAAGCACTTCAGATTTTCAAAAAAATCGTCAAAAAAGACGGTTTGATAATTTTTGACGTCCCGCTCCCAGTCGGTCAAAACAGCTATGCCAAAACTATTGAAAATCAGGTTGAACACTGGGGAATATGGGGTTTAATGGAGAGGGATTTTGAACAGGGTCCGGACCGTGTATCCTCCATTTTTGATATCATGCACATCCGTGAACTCACCTTTCATCTTCTCAATGCAGGACTTGTACCCAACCTGCCTCTGGAATTTGATAAACTTCAGGCACTTTGCAAAGAAGTGGAAGCCGACGATTCCCCTTTAAACCACAGGCATGAATCAGGTGAAGATACAGATGCGGTAAAATACCCTCTCTGGCAGGCCAAAGGCTATAACCGTGTAACCATTGCCGCAAGAATTACAGATCCGTCAGATATCTTTCACCTTACCGGACTTAGCCCCAGTATCCTTACCAGAAGGGCTTTTGCCAAACCTCGCAAAGGCTAACTTAAATACCGACCGTAGACTCTCTGCTATATCTTTATTCTCTAAAATAAGTCCTATAAAATCCCCTTGTCGAAATGACAACATGGCAATTTTATCCTCATAAACATCAATTTCAGCAGGCAAAGGATACTCTTGTTTATCAACCAGGATAGTTTTACGAAGCTGCTTTTTGTCTTTCTCAGCGATTTCTCTTGCTTGTGGCGAATCCGCAACAAGAGAATGTGCCGTAACTTGATTTCTGATTCGAAGTGGAATAAGTTGTTTTTGAATATA
>MFJA01000081.1:1756-2520 GCA_001779055.1 Candidatus Gottesmanbacteria bacterium RBG_16_37_8 | reverse complement strand
TTTTCTTAGCGTAAATATCGGCAAAAACCGCTTTTATTCCTTCTTCACCTTCAAAATAACGGATCGTTGGTTTTCCTAAAGCTAATTTATAATGAGACCGTAATTGCGGAACAATTTGATTCAAACTAATATCTATCGATTCAATCTGTTTCTTTTTATCAGTTAATATATCAAGAAGTTTTTGCGGATCTTCAGTCTGAAAATAAGTTTTACTCCGCTTTTGGAACTTGCGGATCAATCCCTGTTTCTCCAGGTTATATAAAATAGCATACGTTATTCCCCTTTTTAAGTCGGACTTTTTAATTATTTCTCCGGCCGATCCCAGTCCCAAATCCAAAATTATCCTATAGATCTTAGCTTCTTTATCAGAAAATCCTAACAGCTTAAAGATGTTTTCTAAAGTTTTTTCCCAGGCAGGTTCTTTTAACATGGTAATTATCATATAACCTATAACATTATTTGTCAAATAATTTTGATAATTCCTATTATTAATGAAGCTATTTTATCTTTTGTCAATAATAAATGACAATAATATATAATTTATAGGTCTTATTTTAATATCTATTTTTATCCTTCTTATATTTTTATCAATTAAATTTGACAATATCTTTTTAGCCTGCTATAATCCGCCGTGATATGAAAATTGTCAACGTAAGTTGACCTTTTTTATCACCCTATAACATTTATATAGTAAATATTATAGGACTGTACTTTAACAATTCGAGCGTGTGTAATCCAATAAAAAAGGGCTATTATGCTGCTCT
>MFJA01000081.1:704-1728 GCA_001779055.1 Candidatus Gottesmanbacteria bacterium RBG_16_37_8 | reverse complement strand
GATGTTCAGTTAGAAGTTCAAGCGGGGGAAATTCGCTCCTTTCGATTGAACACGACACTGTGGGTTTGATGAATTTTCGAATCCATCGCGTCGTGTTCAATTTCAAATCCCTAGAAAGGAAGGAACAAATGAAATACCGTATTTTAGGCTGTATTGGGCTAATTGCTCAATTCGTGGGAGTAGTAAGTCTATTGGTGTGGAGATATAACACACCAAAACTACTACTCTGGATAACGCTGGGGGGAACTATCCTAATTGTGCTTTCGGCACACAAATTACGTCTCTTGTGTTTCGACGTGGAGGAAAAATGAACACCAGATTGATCTTTGTTTTGCTAGTAGCGAGCGTAATCGTTACCGCTTGCGCGTCACCGACGCCAAACGCAACCCCCTCTCCAACTTCAACTCCTGAACCCTGCTTTAATGCGATACATCCATACGGACCTTACCATGGATACTCTTACATCGATCGCGTTAAGAATGAATTGGAGATAGATGTGCCTCCAGAAATTGGAGGAATTTGGATAAGCACGGATGGAGAGGTTACGGAGTATGAAGGATCCTTCGCACTTGCGAATCCGGAGGGGATACTTGTAAAGAAGGAAGGTGATAACGTCTTGTTCGACGTCTACTTCTTCCCCAAAGGCTCGGCGACCTTTTCAAATCCCGAATCCCTAGTTTTTACCTTTAGAAGGGATTTTTTTGAAGCCTATGTAGTAACCATTAAGCTCGCGTTCTCAAAGACGTGCAACAAAGTGAGGATTGCCTTCGTAGACAAATATTAACTGTACCTTAACAACTGAATATCTTTCTTCTGCCTACCCTGGGGTGATTTGGGACTTAACATTTTTAATGTTTTGTTTCTTTTTTCTCTAGGGTAGGCTTATTTTTTACAATTTAGGTATTTCAAATTTCCTAAAATTTACGCTCGAATATATACATTGTAACTTTGATATACTGTTAGAAGAGTATGGCTGATCACGGAAATGAACAAAATCAAACCAACCCAATTTCCCCAACTGGTT
>MFJA01000081.1:358-665 GCA_001779055.1 Candidatus Gottesmanbacteria bacterium RBG_16_37_8 | reverse complement strand
GAACGAAGGGGGATGTTATTTCTTTAGAAGCTTTACAACCTGGAGATATGGTTACACTTAAATTCTACGCTCGGCCAGATACTCTTGAAGATTATCCACCACTTTACCTGCAAGTAACACAACCCCTCACTGATAAATCGAGTTTGGAAGCCATAGCAGCAGGAGGTAAAAACGATTGGAATAATACCAGAATAAGAGTGGTTGGTTCAACACCAGTTCCGTTCAGCGCAGTTTTACATAACAATCAAATTATTGCTACTCGCTACCTCGAACTTGAATTTTTTGACGAAGAAACTGCAAAAAAACA
>MFJA01000081.1:0-316 GCA_001779055.1 Candidatus Gottesmanbacteria bacterium RBG_16_37_8 | reverse complement strand
AACTGCAGAAAGATTTAGACAGATTATTAGTAAAGAATTTCCCGAAATATCTCCCGAGGCTGTTGATAGGCTTCTTGCCGAACGATATTTTGGATGGACGACTACTTATTCACCCCAAATTGCCGATTTTGAACTCGATACTTCACAAAGAGTAAAAAGTGATTAGATAGAAAACAGTAGAACATCTCACAATTCCCAGATTTCTCAAAAGAAGTTTGGATAAAAGTAGTGGTCTATTATTTAGATCTAGTGATTTTCCCCACTACTCCCGTAGTCATTCCTGCTAGCTCGGGTATCTCTTTCCTCTTCACCATAT
>MFJA01000080.1:5887-6114 GCA_001779055.1 Candidatus Gottesmanbacteria bacterium RBG_16_37_8 | reverse complement strand
AACCGAGTGATTCGGTATTTAAAATTCGAATAATTCTTAACCTGACTACTTAGGTAATTTAAGAATATTTCCGGAAAAAATTAAATCAGGATTAGCTAAATTGTTATATTCCGCAATCCTGGTCCAGCTAAAACCTGTACCATATTCCCTTTCCGCGATTTTCCAGAGACTGTCATCTCTGGTAACCGTATATTCTTTAGGCGGAGCCTGGGTTGATAAAATATCTC
>MFJA01000080.1:5650-5779 GCA_001779055.1 Candidatus Gottesmanbacteria bacterium RBG_16_37_8 | reverse complement strand
CGGAATCATAATGCTTCAGAGCAATACTCCATAGAGTATCACCCGCTTGTATGGTATAGGTAGTTGGCAATTCTACTTTTCCGACCTGCTGTTGTTCTTCTGCTTTCGTTTGGTTTTCCTGGACTTTTT
>MFJA01000080.1:3109-5637 GCA_001779055.1 Candidatus Gottesmanbacteria bacterium RBG_16_37_8 | reverse complement strand
AGGATTCCGGCAACCAGTACCACCAGAAATCCAAGAGTAATGGAAATGTATGATTCAGGCAGATCCAGTTTTTGACGCAGCTTTTTCCACATTTGATGGTTAACGTCTCCTTTCCGGGCAGAGTTAAAGAGGAAATCTAGTCCTCCTAATCTTACTTTAAGACTTTTCAGTACTATTCGTACACGTCTTGAAGAGCGATTATCGGAGGACATTGTTATTTCTAAACTCTTCTTCGTCAAGCTCAGAATCGTAAGAAATATCAATGCGGGCCCGACCGGATTCGAACCGGCGATCTTCGCCTCGACAGGGCGACATGTTAACCGCTACACCACGAGCCCTTTATTATTAATTTAAATTTAATTTACCGGCGATCTTCGCCCCGTCCCGACTTAGTCGGGATAACCGCTACACCACGAGCCCTTTATTTATTAAGTATTTCAAGTATTTTGAGTTTTTGTATCCTTTTAATCTTTTTTCAGTTCGTATTGCTTCTGATCTAGTATTAAATTCTTTTGAAAATATTAATTCTAAAGGTAATCTACTTTTTGTTGATTTTACCTTTCCGTTATTATGCTTTATAAATCTTACATCTATATTATTCGTTTGTCCGATATAATATTTTTTATCTTTAATACTTCTAAGTACATAAACCCAATACATTTTTTTATAGGCGATCTTCGCCTCGTCCCGACTTAGTCGGGATAACCACTACACCACGAGCCCTTTTGCGATAATATCAGATCGTTGTGGGGCGGTCAATACGTGTGCTAGTATTTAATCGATGTTGAACAAATTTACTAATGAAGAAATTACTAAGCTTTTTCGTCAGATATCAGCAGCCTATACCATCAAGGGAGTCAACCGTTTCCGCATCATAGCTTATGATAAAGCGGCTGAAACAATTGAAAAAAGCAATATTGATGTTAAAGATTTATGGGAGGAAGGCCGTTTATCCGAATTGCCGGGCATTGGTCAGACTATAACCGGCCATTTAAATGAACTTTTCAAAACAGGCAAAATCCGCCATTTTGAGGATGTTTTTAAAGATCTGCCTAAGGGAATGCTTCCTCTTCTGGATGTAGCCGGCTTTGGTCCTAAAAAAGCCTATAAATTAAGCCTGATATTTAACTTGAATAATCCCCAAACAGTTTTAGATGACCTTTTAAAGATCGCCAAATCAGGTAAGATCGCTAAACTGGAAGGATTCGGGGTCAAATCCGAGAGTGACATCATAGAGTCATTAGAACGGGCTAAGAAAGGTCAGGTAAAAGAGAAAAGAATGCCCCTGCCCTATGCTTCTGCTTCTGCTTTATTAGTTTTAGATTACCTGAAAAAAAATCCCCAGACTTTAGAAGTCTATCCTCTGGGCAGTTTGCGAAGGCAAGTATCTACGATTGGAGACATTGATATTGCTGTCTCAACCGAACAGCCTGAAAACGTAGTTCAATGGTTTATAAAATATCCTAAAAAATCTAAAATAATCGAAGTCGGACCAAGAGGGGCAACTATTCTCTTGGAATCAGGTCAGCAAATTGATTTAAGAGTCCAATATCCTCAGAGCTTCGGCAGCATGCTGCAGTATTTTACGGGCAGTAAATCACATAACATTCATCTGCGTGAATATGCCATTAAAAAAGGTTTATCTTTGTCGGAATATGGAATTAAAATTACTGAAAAGATTTCTGGAATCAAATTGAATCCTGAAAATTATAATAAGAAGAAAAGTATTTATGAATACCGCCGGGAAAAAGAATTTTATCAGGCTCTAGATCTTCCTTGGATTGCGCCTGAACTGCGGGAAGATTGGGGAGAAATTGAAGCAGCCCAAAAGAATCAATTGCCCTCTCTTATTGAGAGGTCTCAAATTAAGGGAGAAGTTCATGTTCACTCAAATTTTAATCTGAACTCTTCTCATGACTTGGGTGCTTCATCGGTGAAAGAATTACTCAAAGAAGCAGCCAAAATGAATTATCAATATCTGGGAATCAGTGATCATAATCCAAGTTTTTCAAATCACACAGAAAAAGAAATAATAGCTATCATGAAAGGGAGAAAAGCGAAATTTGAACAAATTTTGTTGAGTAATAAAAATATTCGAGTAAAATTATTTATCATGTTAGAAATAGATATCCTTCCTGACGGGCAATTAGCTCTTCCGGACAGGGCTTTTGATTACATCGACGCAGCAGTGGTATCTGTTCACAGCAGTTTCACTCAGGATAAGGATAAAATGACCAAAAGAATAATTAAGGGACTGTCAAATCCCAAATCAAAAATATTAGCTCATCCGACAGGCAGATTAATCAGTAAAAGAGAAGGTTACGATGCTCACTGGCAGGAAATATTCGATTATTGCCGGTCGAATAATAAAGCTCTGGAAATTAATTCCTATCCTGACAGGTTGGATCTGGCTGACAGTCTGGTAAAGAGGGCAATTGAAAACAGAAATAAATTAATCATAAATTCCGACAGTCATCATAAGGATCAGCTTCAGCTTATCGACTATGGTATAGCTGTCGCCCGGCGCG
>MFJA01000080.1:2789-3045 GCA_001779055.1 Candidatus Gottesmanbacteria bacterium RBG_16_37_8 | reverse complement strand
TAATTAATTAACCCAATTGGAGGTGATAATTATGTTTATAGGTTTTTTTGTAATATTAGGTCTGATAATTTTTTACATTTGGTATCTCTATAACACTCTGGTAACTTTAAAAATTAGAGTAAAGGAAGCCTGGAGTCAGATTGATGTTCAACTGAACAGACGTGCAGACTTGATTCCCAATTTAGTTAAGACTGTTAAGTCATACGCCAAGCACGAAAAAGAAGTTTTCGAAAATGTAACTAAAGCACGGTCATCT
>MFJA01000080.1:2318-2714 GCA_001779055.1 Candidatus Gottesmanbacteria bacterium RBG_16_37_8 | reverse complement strand
GCGGTAGCCGAAAATTATCCGCAACTTAGAGCCAGTGAAAATTACCTCCAACTTCAAAAAGAATTGTCTGATACCGAAGACAAAGTAGCTTTTGCCCGTCAGTTTTACAACCAGATTGTTTCAGAATTCAATACAAAAATTCAACTATTACCGCATGTAATGGTAGCAAATTTGATGAAGCTGACTCCGGCTGAATTTTTTGAAGCAGGCGAAGAAGAAAAGAAGAAGGTCACAGTTGATTTATAAAAAGCATGTCTATTTACGAGCAGGTACAGGAAAATAAAATAAAGACTGTTTTTATTATGGTCTTTTTTAGCCTTTTTGCCGGAATGCTGGCTTTTATATTGGGTAAAAGTCTCGGATATGGTTCATCTTTAGTCGGTTTGGCTCTTATAT
>MFJA01000080.1:1848-2309 GCA_001779055.1 Candidatus Gottesmanbacteria bacterium RBG_16_37_8 | reverse complement strand
TTGCCAGTCTGGGCAGTTTCTATTACTCAGACAAGATAGTCTTAGCCTTATCGGGTGCCAGACTTGCAGACAGGAAGAAAGATTTTGATCTTTATACAGTAACCGAAAACATGGCTATTGCCGCAGGGCTTCCTAAACCTAAGGTTTATCTGATTGATGATACGGCACCTAATGCTTTTGCCACGGGCAGGGATCCCCAGCATGCTGTAATCTGTGTTACCAGCGGGTTATTAATAAAGTTAAACAGGCGGGAATTGGAGGGTGTGATAGCCCACGAAATGTCTCATGTCGGCAATTATGATATTAGGCTTATGGCAGTTGTGTCCGTATTAGTGGGAGTTATTGCTCTTCTTTCAGATTGGTTTACCAGATCTTTGTGGTGGAGAAAAAGTGATGACCGGAACAGAGCTTCGGCGGCCATTATGGTGTTAAGCTTGGTTCTTGTATTAGTATCTCCAATA
>MFJA01000080.1:349-1838 GCA_001779055.1 Candidatus Gottesmanbacteria bacterium RBG_16_37_8 | reverse complement strand
GGCAGTTTCGCGAAGAAGAGAATTTCTGGCAGATGCTTCATCTGCACTTCTAACCAGAAATCCTGACGCTTTGGCCAGCGCACTTGATAAAATTTCTCAGGATAAAGAAGTCCTGGAGGCGGCCACCAATGCTACAGCCCACTTATATATTATCAATCCTTTCAAAGGCAAGAAATTTTCTGCTCTTTTTTCCAATCTGTTTAATACCCATCCTCCGGTAGATGAGCGAATCAGAATTCTTCGGCAAATGTAAAATATAGATTTATTGTTTATGACTTTATTTGATTTCATTGCCATTTTAGCCGGAAAAATTGTCATAATTTTCAGCCGCTTGTTTAATTTAGGTTACGGTGGAACGTGGCCGGGAGAAATTGCCTTAACCATATCTCCTCATCTTCTCCAAAAATTAGTTAAAAGATTAAATAAGGGGATTATTCTGGTAGCCGGAACTAACGGCAAAACTACCACCTCTCTGATGATCAAATCCATCCTGGAGGAAAATGGTACCAAGGTTGTTCATAATTCCTCAGGAGCTAATTTGGAAAATGGCCTGCTTTCAGCTGTAATTTCGAAGTTTCATTTGTTTGGGATAGATAACAATTTTGAATACGGAGTTTTCGAAATTGATGAAAACTCTTTGCCTTTAATTTTAAAATCAGTTATTCCTGATATTGTCATTTGCCTGAATTTGTTCCGTGATCAACTGGATAGATATGGAGAGGTTGATGTTATTGCTGAAAAATGGCAGAAATCTTTAAGAAAACTGCCGAAAAGTTCTATTGTGATACTTAATGCCGATGATCCTCAAATAGCTTTTTTGGCCAGGGATCTAAAGGCAAAAACTGTTTTTTTTGGCGTTAATGACCCAACCTCTTATCTTTTAGAATTTGAGCATGCCACGGACTCAATTTTTTGTCTGAATTGCCAAAAAAGGCTGCAATTTAGCGGAATATATTTTTCCCATATCGGTATCTGGAAGTGTAGTTACTGCAAAGCTGTAAGGCCGAATCCTCAATATTATAATTGGGCTTCTCCGTTGCCCGGATTTTATAACCGTTACAACACTTTGGCCGCAATTTCAGCTTGTAAGGAATTGCATATTGAAGATGAAATTATAAAAAAAGCTCTTGATAATTTTGCACCGGCCTTCGGACGGCAGGAATTATTTGAAAATAACGGTCAGAAAATTAAAATTTTCCTTTCCAAAAATCCTGCCGGTTTTAACCAGTCTTTAAAAACAGTTATTCAGCTTCAGGCAAAAACGATTCTTTTAGCTCTCAACGACCGTATTCCGGATGGCCGGGATGTTTCCTGGATTTGGGATGTTGATTTTGAAAAAATACCTGCCAGGATCAACGTTATCCTTAGCGGCACGCGTGTCTATGATTTAGCCCTACGTCTTAACTATTCCGGCAGTAAATTTATAGTAGAAGAAAATTTAGAAAAGGCAATCAATAAAGGTTGTCTGACTTTAAAAAAAAATGAAATA
>MFJA01000080.1:0-134 GCA_001779055.1 Candidatus Gottesmanbacteria bacterium RBG_16_37_8 | reverse complement strand
TAGTTTTCGGGATCAAATTCAACGAGCTTCTGTTTCCATAATGAATAATATTTCAGAAGGATTCGAAAGGAAAGGCAATAAAGAGTTCAAAAAATTCCTCTATATTGCAAAAGGATCATGTGCAGAAGTTCGTT
>MFJA01000079.1:8398-8644 GCA_001779055.1 Candidatus Gottesmanbacteria bacterium RBG_16_37_8 | reverse complement strand
AGTCAATACCTTGGTTGATGCTTATAATCTTATTGTTGTTAAACATAGGGTTTCTGCCGGAGCCTTTAATTATGATGCTTTCAAATTCCCCACAGTTTTAAGATTTGCCAAAGAAGGTGAAAAAATCGATATGATAGGAGAAAGTGAGCCGATGGAATACAAAAAGGGAGAGATTGCCTATTTTGATAAAGTAGGCGGTTATAATATTGATTTCAATTACCGTGATGCGGTAAGAACAGGAGTTGA
>MFJA01000079.1:0-8373 GCA_001779055.1 Candidatus Gottesmanbacteria bacterium RBG_16_37_8 | reverse complement strand
AATTGCGAATGGGTTTATGATATTAATCGGGAAATGGTGGAAAGAACTTTAAAAGAGACGATTGATATTATTATTAAATATTGTGGGGGTAAGTTGGAATTTGCCGGAATTATTTCCGCTTCCTGAATATAAATAATTATGATGAACAGACAACAAGCTTGGAATTTATTAAACACCCACATGAAAAATCAGAATTTGATCAGACATTGTCTGGCCGTCGAGGCTGTCATGAAGGCGCTAGCTAAGCATTTTAAAGCAGATGAAGAAAAATGGGCTATTGTCGGTCTTCTTCATGACGGTGATTACGAGGAAACAAAAGATAATCCGCAGACTCACACTATTAAAATGGCTGAATGGCTAAAGAATGAATGCGTGGATGATTCGGAAATATTGAATGCCATTCTTTCTCATAATTATGCTCATAACGGCCAAAACCAGCCTCAAAATAACCTTGAATGGTCTTTATATTGCTCTGATGAATTGACCGGTCTTATTGTTGCCGTTGCCCTGGTTAAAGGAAAAAGTCTTGCTAATGTAGATGTTGATTCCATCCTCCATAAATTTCCTGTTAAACATTTTGCCGCAGGTGTACGCAGAGAACAAATCGCCCTGTGTCAGGAAAAATTAAAAATTAATTTGCCCGGATTTATCGACATTGCCCTTAAAGCGATGAAGGATATAAGTCAGGATTTAGGCTTATAATCTGTTGTTATTTCCCAAGATGAAGGATATTTCTGTTTCCGTCAAATTATTAAATAACGGTTTTATCATTCTGGTTGGAAACCGTAAATATCAGCATTTATATCCGGAAAATATCTGGCACAATTTTCCTCAACAATTTAAAAGCATACTTTCCGAATCAGCAGCAGTTTTATTCACCAGACATTTTATTTTTTTAAAGAATTGCCGCATTATTTATAATTTTCCGCCGCCCGTAATTGATTCTTTATTTTTTCATGGACTCCTTTTTTCTTTACCTGAAACGGTGATTGAATTTTCAGAGTTTAAACATCAAACCTCCGGACTTATTAAAACCTTATTTAACCGTCAGCAGCAAATTGAATTTAGCGGATTCCCCAAATCCTATTCAGTTACACCGCTTACCAACCTGCACAGGAACGCCGTCATTCCTTTTACTTTTGGTAAGGATAGCTTACTGACACTGGGACTTATCCGGGAACTCAAAATAAAACCTCTGCTTTTTTTTGGAGCAGAACCCTTAAGTCGTTACGAAAATGAAATGCGTCAAAAAATGATCCCGCAATTCGAAAAAGCCGTCGGCATCAAAGTAAATTACTGGCCGATTACAATTGGAAGATTGCGTCAAAAAGGAAGAGAGATGTGGGGTTGGGATATGCTGCAGCTGCAATACACCTTATTATTATTGCCCTATATCTACTTTAATCAAGCCAAATATTTATTTTATGCCAATGAACAAAACACTAATGATTATGAAGTTGATAAAGAAGGCTATAAAGTTAATCTTTATTTTGAACAGAGTAGGGAATGGATGTTGCATGCCAATAATTTATTGAGAATATTTGCCTTGCCTACCTTACTGGGAAGTCTGGTTGAACCTGTTTATGAACTGCTCGTCACCTATATTTTGCATCATCGCTATCAAAGCCTTGCCCAATTTCAAATATCCTGCTGTGGAGATGCGCCGCAAGCCAAGACTGACCGCTGGTGTAGTGAATGTTTTGAGTGTGGCAGGATGTATATCTTCTTACTGGCCATCGGAGTTGATCCGCTAAAATTAGGCTTCAAACGTAATTTACTTAAATCCCGGAAAAAAGATTTATTTGATATTTTTTCTAAAAAAAATCAGCTGAAAAAGGGACAGGAATTTTTTAAATATTACTCTGAATGGATTTTAGCCTTCTATTTGGCCTACCGGCGCGGGGTAAGAGGAGGTTATATGGATATTTTTATAAAAAAGTTGTTAAAGCAAACTGAAGCCAAAAAACAGTGGTTAATTAATAGATATTTTAAAATATATTCAGCAAAAACCTTGCCGCTTGAATTAAAAGGGGAAATAATAAAAATTTATGATACTGAAATTAAGCAGTTTAAAAAAGAAATTAGACCATTTTTCGCAACTCGTGGCGGTAGATATTAACTACTCTGGTCTTCAGCTCCTGCGGTATTGTCTTGGTTGAGTGAATGCCGAAATATTTCAGCCTTAGTCTCTTTTCATTTTTCCGGGCATATGACAGATATTTTCTGGCAAAACTCTTCATCACCGGTCCTTTGTGGTTATTGCGGTAAGCCATAAGAAATGCCAGTATCTGTTCATCCTTGCCTGCCTGGCTCTGATCATAGCCGAAGTCCTTCACCTTGTTGGAATTAAAGATGGTATAAAGGCAATGATATTTATCCCGCAGCAGGTTTCTCTTAAATCCTACCGTATTGGGATTGATTCCGTTGGCCAGCATAAAAATATACATTCTGGCGCATTTCGAGCACGATTCACACCATCTTCTTTGACTCTCCGGCTTATGCGGCAGATCACAGGAACTTTGATATTTGGCAATTGACGGATATCTTTTGTGAAGTATTCTTTCAATGGCAATTTCATGAATTGGTTCCAGGATTGAACCGATAGACAGGGAATTGCCTCCGATAATTGAAGTCATCAGGGAATTCTGCAGAAGCCAGGAATGCGACTGTTCAAAAACCGGATTATATTTAAATCCATCCTCATCAACTACAGTATCATTACAGCTCTGTTCATTGGAAAAAAGTATATAACCGGCGCGTCTGGCATAGACATAAGGCAGAAGCATCAGTGAATATTGGGTTAATTGCATTTCCCATCCGAACCACCCGTCATCCGGCTCCCTGAGGATGCCCAGACGGTTTCTTAAAAACGATATTTGCGTTCTGAATTCTTTTTTAAACGGTTCAGCTAAAATTTTCTTTATTACTTCTTCATATGGTGAATAAGGTTCAGCAATAAAAATGGGATATATCGTCAGTCCCATGTCCCTGGCAATGGCAAAAGTCAAAAGTGAATCTTTGCCGAAGGTAAAAGGCATAACCGCGCAATCTTCAAAGCTTGTCCGGTTATAAGGAGGAATATCCGTTTTTTTATTGGAATAAACATATTCCACGTCATAAAGCCTTCTTAATAAATTTGACGTCATTCTGGCTTTTTCGTCATCCTGCATTACGGCAGTTGAGGGTAAAGCCTGGGAAAAGCCTTTGTAAAAAAATGCTTCAGATAAAGGAACCGGCAGATTATACTGCATCTTTTTAAGCGAGGTATAAAGATAAGGCAGATGATAGGTCATGGAAAAGGCAATATTTTGGCTCAGTATTTTACGGTGAGTTTTGGGGAAGCGGTTCCAGATGGTTGAAGGATACCTTAATCGGAAAATTCTGTTGTTAACTGCCACCTGCAGGCCGAAGTCTTTCACCTGGGCGGAGATTTTAGCCACACCGTTAACCTTTATTCTCGGCAGTTTATCTTCCGGTTCGGAAATTTTTTGAAGTTGTGGAAAATCGGTAATTGCGGAAATTAAAGATACCCGGGCGGGATTTGTCATGTTATGTCTGTAGAATTTAGGTATTTCTTACTATTATAATAAGTCATAATTAATCTGTATTTAAACATAACATTATTTTTACTGTGCTTGTCAAGTTTTCTTTTTAATTGGAGCGTTAGACCGGCATTTATTGTAAAATAATTTTTTGAAAAAATGAATTTTTTTTCACAATTTTCCTCCCGATATTCAGATTCTTATAAATCAAAAATTAATAAACAAATAAAAATTGTTAAAAATCTAATGGGAAAAATAGTTTATGTTGATGGGGCAGAACAAACAGGTGGAACCATCACAGGTATGTGGAAAAAAGCCCTCAATAAGTTGCCAAAGACCAATTTACCCGCCGAAGCCTCGGCGAAGGCGGGCGGCCAGCGTCCATCAGCTTTATTACTGGGTCTTGGCGGGGGTGATGTTGTCCGGCTGATAAGTAAAAAGTATCCCCGAATCAAAATCACTGCTGTTGAGATCGATCCCGTTATGATCGAGGTGGCCAAAAAATATTTTAACCTGGAAAGATCCGCCAATCTTTCAATTATTAAAAACGACGCCGCAGTTTTTTTAAAGAAAAATAAAAAAAAGTTTGATTTTATTATCGTCGATCTTTTTATCGGCCGGTTTAATCCTCAAAATTTTCGCCGCCGGCCGTTTTTATTAAGCCTTAAAAAAAGTTTAACAAGTCATGGATTAGCTTTATATAACAGCCATTATGATCAGGAAAAAAGAGAAGAATTTGCTGAATTTTATAAAATTTGCAGGCAGGTTTTTCCCGTCTCAGGGATTATTATCAAATACCGCTTCAGCCGTATTCTGCATCTTGCTGTCCGTCCCTGAATTCCCTCCAAAATAATGGTAAAATAGATGATCTATGTTGAAATTTCTAAGCAAATATTTTGACCAAAATCAAAAAGAGCTCAATAGATTAAGTACTTTTGTTAGAGAAATAAATAAAGAAGAAGAAAAAGTCGCCAAACTTAAAGACAGCCAATTTAAGGAAGAATCTGCCAAATTAAAAAGCCGTCTCTCGGGTGGAGAAACTCTGGATGACCTTCTGCCTTATGGATTTGCCCTGGTTCGTGATGCCGCCCGCCGGACAATTGGAGAAAAACATTTTGATGTCCAAATGATGGCCGCCTTAACTCTCCACCGCGGAGCTGTTGCCGAACAGAAAACCGGTGAAGGAAAGACCCTTTCAGCTATTCCTGCTCTTTTCCTTAATGCTTTAACAGACAAAGGTACTCATCTGGTCACCGTCAATGATTACCTGGCTCGGCGTGACTGCGGTTGGATGGGGCCAATATTTCACCTTTTGGGTTTAACAGTTTCCGCCATTATCCATGACCAGTCATATATTTATGATCCCGAATATGTTGATAAAAGTGCCTTTGACTGGCGTTTAAGGAATTTGCGTCCGATAGGCAGGAGGCAAGCTTATTTGGCTGATGTTACTTATGGCATTAACAGTGAGTTTGGCTTCGATTACTTAAGGGATAACATGGTTTCAGATGTTTCCCAAATGGTTCAGCGTGGTTTTCACTACGCCATAGTTGATGAGGTAGACTCGGTATTAATTGATGAAGCCAGAACACCCCATATTATTTCAGCTCCCGATACTGAACCGACCAAAAAATATTACGAATATGCCAAAATTGTCGAAAAACTCTCTCCCGAAACTGATTTTGTTATTGACGAAAAACTCCATACAGCCCATTTAACCGAAGCCGGTATTGGCAAAATAGAAAAAATGATGGGGGTGGACAATCTTTATGAAAAGGAATTTGCTACAGTCCATCACCTGGAAGCAGCTCTTAAAGCCAGAACTCTTTTTCGTAAAGATAAGGAGTATGTGGTCAAAGACGATCAAGTTGTCATTGTCGATGAATTTACCGGAAGATTGCTTCAGGGACGCCGATATTCAGAAGGTCTTCATCAGGCTATCGAAGCCAAAGAAGGTGTTTCTATCCAACAGGAGTCCAAAACCCTGGCCACGGTCTCTCTGCAGAACTATTTCCGTATGTACCAGAAGCTAGCCGGCATGACCGGTACAGCCGCAACAGAGGCCGAGGAGCTTCATAAAATATACAATCTCGATGTAGTTATAATTCCTACTAATCAGCCTATGATTAGAAAGGATTTGCCTGATTTGGTTTATAAAACCAACAGGGGTAAATTTAATGCGGTAGCCGAAGAGATAGGAGAGCTTCACAAAAAAGGCCAGCCGGTACTGGTTGGAACCACTTCTATAGAAAAAAATGAATTTTTATCTTCTCTTCTTCAAAGAAAAGGCATTCCCCATGAGCTTTTAAATGCCAAAAATCACGAACAGGAAGCTGCTATCATCTCCCAAGCCGGTAAAAAAAGTTCGGTCACTGTTGCCACCAATATGGCAGGCCGCGGAGTCGATATCATTTTAGGCGGTGCTCCGCCCAATAAATATATCATGGAGGAAAGTAGTACCAAAAAGGATTTTGAAAAATTAAAAACTGAATGGAAAAAAAGCCATGAAGAAGTCATTGCTAGAGATGGTCTTTTTGTTTTGGGAACGGAAAGGCATGAATCCAGGAGAATTGACAATCAGTTAAGAGGCCGTAGCGGCCGTCAGGGCGATCCTGGGACCAGCCGTTTTTATGTAGCTTTGGATGACGACATCATGAGGCTTTTCGGCGGTGATCAGGTGGCCAAGTTAATGACGGTCTTTAAACTTCCTGAAGATGTTCCTCTGGAACATGGCATGGTAACCAAAGCTATAGAACAGGCTCAGGTAAAAGTAGAAGGCTTTCATTTCGATTCCCGCAAGCATTTAGTTGAATATGATGATGTCTTAAATAAGCAAAGGGAAATAATCTATGGACTGCGCCGTCAGGTAGTCGAAGGAGTCAATCTAAAAGAAATGATTGTCGATAAAATCACTGCCCAAATCGAAAATACAGTTAATACCTATGCCGCCGAAGGTTTTTCAGATAGTGAGTTAGCTAAAATTGTTGCGGAATTTATAGACATCATTCCGTTTGATCCCAATTCCCAAAAGGAAATCCAGCAACATTTATCCCAAAACAAGACTCCGGAAAAACTGACGGAATTTTTAATGAAAATCATAACTGATACCTATCAAGCCAGGGAAAAACAGTTAACTGATCCTGTCATCCGTCAGGTAGAAAGATGGGTTTGCCTGTCGGTTGTAGATAATTTATGGATGGATCATCTGGATGCCATAGATGATTTAAGGGAAGGCATAGGTCTTCGGGGCTACGGGCAATTGGATCCTTTAGTCGAATATAAGAATGAGGCTTT
Source organism: Candidatus Gottesmanbacteria bacterium RBG_16_37_8 (assembly GCA_001779055.1). Lineage (GTDB taxonomy): Bacteria > Patescibacteriota > Microgenomatia > 2-02-FULL-39-11 > 2-02-FULL-39-11 > 2-02-FULL-39-14. Next base: position 1,537 of record MFJA01000079.1, on the reverse strand, counting down.
TTCCATGTTTGAGAGGCTGGTGTCCTCAATTGATCACGATATTGCCCACCGCATCTTTAAAGTCCAGGTTCAGCTATCGCCTGATCAGGTTCAGGCAGTTAATAGGCAGCAGCAGACTAAAATTTCAAGCGAAGCCCAGACTGAAAGAAAAAAACAGGAAACAGTAACTACACCTTCACCTGATGTTGCCGCCAAAAAAAAGCTTGGCCGCAACGACCCCTGTCCCTGTGGAAGTGGTAAGAAGTATAAAAAATGCCACTATCCGGAAATACCATTGTAATTCAATTCTTAAATGCAGATTAGTGAATGCTAATTGGCGTTATCTGGAAATTACTCATACTTATTCCTCCGTTATATAATAAGAATAAAATATGGTTCTAGAAACTGTTGAATCCCAGCTTGGAACTCAAAAACAAGAGTATATAAATGGAGTATTAAATGATATTGAAAAGAATATAGGGATTAACGCTACTCCAACAATTCGTCCAGACATTAACAAATATAATATTAATGCAAGATGTCAAAGTAGGCGAGATGCCCAAAAGCTAAAAGATACTTATCAACCGCTCGAAGATTTATCTATTACTCTTGAGGAAGTAGTGAGATTAGATGCTGATTTAATTTATAAAGGACGATGGGGATCCAAGTCACGGGATATTTTGGATAGATTACTAAGGATTGAAAGGCATAAAATTGCCACAGAATCTCAAATGTATCCAAATACACCCTCTATTGATAAATTAACTCTTAAGAAATTAGAAGATTATTTTCGTACCACTCCGGATGATGATAATTTGCATGATTATTTTTTTAACCGCGGTTTAGATAATATCGTTGCTGAAGCTATACGAGTATTCAGAGATGACTTTTTAATACCACAAGTTATGTGGATGCCAGATATACCACCTATTTATGACTCAACAGAACCTACAGCAGTAATAGATGCTATTAATCAACAGATTACATCAGAAGGGCATCCAACAAGTCCACCAAGCGAAATACACGAACTTCATAGTTTATATGGAGAGGAATCGTTACAACTATCACAAATAGGGCGAATATTGAATCATGGTCAAGAGATTGCAAAGCTAACAGACTGGGGTATTACTATTGAGGACAACGGTTTAACTATAAGTGAAGTGACTCACAACGAAGTGCCCTTCGATGTTCTTGAACGAGGTATAACAAGATTTGGATCTTATCTGACAGAGGTTGCAAATGGAAGAGAGCGTTCTCCCCGTGACTGTTACCACGCAGCCAATTATGGTACATTTTCTCTTTTGAGGGGCAGGATAGGAAGTGGTGATAATCTTAATTATTTTTTAACAGCTGTTAAATCTTATAGTTTGTCTCGTACTTTAGCCGATATATATCTTAAAGGCGAAGAATACGGTGCGTTTATCAGGGGTTTACAGACAAAAGAAGCAGAGGCATTACTCCGGGTTGGTTTATCGCAATTATATGATAAAACGAAGGCGCCAGAAACAGAAGCCTATCTTAAAAAAGCACTGGCAGATATAGATTCATCTTTGGGTTA
>MFJA01000078.1:8971-17594 GCA_001779055.1 Candidatus Gottesmanbacteria bacterium RBG_16_37_8 | reverse complement strand
ATGGGCGCACAATTAATAAAAGAAGCCGCCAGTAAAACCAATGATGATACAGGAGATGGAACAACTACTGCTACATTACTGGCTCAGGCTATCATCAATGACGGAATTAAAAATATAACAGCAGGCGCCAATCCCATGATTTTGAAACACGGTTTGACCAAAGGAACGGAAGCTGTTGTTGAAGAATTGAAAAAAATGGCCAAAAAAGTCAAAGGCCGGCAGGACATTGCCCAAGTTGCCACCATCTCTGCTGCCGATCCTGAAATCGGCAATCTGATTGCCGAAGCTTTGGAAAAAGTCGGCAAGGATGGCGTGGTTACTGTTGAAGAAGGCAAGGGGCTGGTAATGGAAATTGATTACAAGGAAGGTATGGAGTTTGACCGCGGTTTTGCTTCAGCCTATTTTGTTACCAATCCCGATCATATGGAGGCGGAAATAGAAGATCCCTATATTCTTATTACCGATAAAAAGATTTCCTCAATCCAAACAGAACTTTTGCCCTTTTTGGAAAATTTCGTCAAAGTCTCCAAAAATCTGGTTATCATTGCCGATGAAATAGAAGGAGAAGCCTTAGCAACCCTGGTTGTCAATAAATTAAGAGGCACAATCAATGCCCTGGCCATCAAAGCTCCCGGTTTTGGCGACAGAAGAAAAGCCATGCTGGAGGATATTGCCATTTTAACCGGCGGCAAAGTCATCTCCGAGGATATGGGCAGAAAGCTGGAGAATATTACTGTTGAAGACTGCGGTAAAGCAGATCGCGTCTGGGCTGACAAGGAAAATTGCCGCATTATCGGAGGCAAAGGTGATAAAAAAATGATTCAAGCCAGAATTGCCCAAATAAAACGGGAGGTTGATGATACCACTTCCGAATTTGACAGAGAAAAACTCCAGGAAAGGCTTGCCAAACTCTCAGGTGGAGTGGCTGTCATTAATGTTGGTGCTGCAACCGAAGTGGAGTTAAAGGAGAAAAAAGAAAGAGTCAACGATGCCGTCTCAGCTACCAAAGCTGCTATCGAAGAGGGTATTGTTACCGGAGGCGGTGTTGCTCTTCTTCGGGCAAGAAGTGTTTTGGACAAAGTCAGATCTGAAATGAAATTTGATGATGAAAAGATAGGTGTTGATATTCTCAAAAAGGCTCTTCATAAGCCATTATGGCATATTGCCCAAAATTCAGGCAGTGATCCCGGTTGGGTGGTTAAAAAGGTCGAAGCATCCAAAGAAGACGATTATGGCTTTAACGCCATGACTATGGAGTTCGGTTCTCTAATAAAAGAGGGAATTGTTGATCCGGCCAAGGTTACCCGTTTGGCCCTTCAAAACGCCGTCTCCATCGGTTCGATGGTCCTGACGACCGAGGCGTTAATTACCGATATTCCGGAGAAAAAAGAACCTATGCCGCCCATGCCTCAAGGTGGAATGGGTGAATATTAAGTCATTAAAAATTATTAAAATTTTTAATTAATAAAAAAGCCCCGCTACACTAGGGGCTTTTTTACTGGTACGTTGTACTTGTTCTTCTTCTTATATTCGCAATAATCAGAATTTTTTTCTCATCATCAATATCAAAAAGAATTCTATAATCTCCAGTTCTCTTCCGATACTGTGCCACAGGATAATTTAATAATTTAATTGTACCGGAGGAGTAAGGGTCTAATTCTAATTCCGAAATAGCTTCTTTTATTTTTAACTGATATTCTTTGGGGATTTTTTTGAAGGAATTTACAGCTTGCCGAGTGAAATAAGCCGTATACATACCATCAGAGTCCGAGCTCTTTGAATAATTTTCCGGCTTTTTTTCCTTTTCCTTGTCTTACCTTTTCAACTTCAATTATTAATGATTTAATATATTCCTTATTTGATAACTCCTTCAAAGATTCTTCTAATTCTTCATTGAGTTGCCTCATTTCCAGATATTTATTCAAAGATAGAAGCATGGCAGCCGGTTTGCCGTTTTGAGTTACCACAATTTCCTCTTTTTTTCCCTGTAATTTATTCAGAAGTGCTGTTAAGTTTTTCCTGAGTTCATATGCCCCGATAAAAGTTGATTGAATTATATCCATATTCATAAAGAATACTTTATATAAACATAAAGATTATATAATGTTAAATTTATCCTGTCAAGAACTATTAATAATTAAAAAGCTAGTAAAAAACCGCTCTGATGTGGTATATTTAAGCAATGAACCGGAAGACTATTCTGGTTATAACTATATTCATTATCGCCTTAGGATTTGTCATCTATAAACTTGCTTTTGCCAAAGGCGCAGCAGTTGCAGGCTTAAAAGTTATCTCAAGTCCCAATGCCAGCGTCTACTTGGATGATAAGTTCGTCGGGAAAACCCCGTATGACGGACAAAAAGCAAGCGGTACCTACCTCATCAAATTAGCGCCGGAAGATTCCGAAGGAGGCAGTGTTCCCTGGCAGGATAAAATTATTTTATCAGCCGGAGCTCTGACTTATGTCAAAAAAGAGTTAGGTCCAAGCGATCTGACATCAGGCGGTGAAGTTGTTTATCTGGAGAAAATAGCCAATGATGAAGTGCAGCTGACTGTATCTTCAACTCCCGATGCCGCCGTTGTTTCCATTGACGGATTGGAAAAAGGTATTACTCCGTTAAATTTGCCAATAACTGAAGGCGAGCATGATGTAGTTGTCAACTCAACCGGATTTATCGGCCGGACGGTAAAAATAAAGGCTGTCAAAGGATTCCGGGTAATTGTTAATCTGCAGTTGGCCTTATCTCCTGAGGCACAAGTCTCTCCGACTCCCACCGCCAGTCAAACAGGAGCAGTAACAACTCCCGGTGCATCGGAAATTGAACCTCAAAAACCTTATGTTTTAGTTAAAGATACCCCAACAGGATTTTTACGGGTCCGTTTAGACGCATCGCTTTCGGCAACAGAAGTTGGCCAGTTAAAACCGGGTGTTAAAGTGCCTTACCTTGATGAAAAGTCCGGCTGGTTTCAGGTGACCTATGAGACCGGAAAAGACGGTTGGATCTCCTCACGCTATGCCGAAAAAGTAGAATAAGTCTGCCTTCACTACAAATTCCAATCAAAAATAAGTATTGCCGTTGGTTGTTTTCTCCGGCAGTTTTTTAAAGAAATTCACCCATAATATAAAGGAAAAAATAACAATCACGATAAGGAATGCCGCAAATAATTTTTGTTTCGGGGAAAGAAACAAAGCCAACAGTCCTGCAGATAAAGAAATGCTCCAATAAAATAAGGCAATTCTTCTTTTACCCCAGCCGATCTTTAAAAGATGGTGATGCAAATGTCCGGAGGTTGCTTTAACCGGAGACTTCCCGGAAAATAGTCTTCTGAAAAAAATAAAAGCCGCATCCGTCATCGGTACTGCCAAAACCAGAAGTGCCGTGCCGAATTTGGCATAAGATAAAATAGCAAGTGTTGCCAGCATAAATCCTGCTAAAGTCTTGCCTCCGTATCCCGGCATGATTTTTTGCGGGAAGAAGTTCCAGGGAAGAAATCCCATGAATGCTCCGGCTGTCAGGAAAGACAATGCAGAAACGTAATATTGATTGGGATCGGCAATGTATCTTAAGGATAATAGTCCGATCACAATTGCTGAAATTGAGACAAAACCGGGCAATTGTCCGTCTACTCCGCCTGACCAGCCGACAATATTGGTTGTCCAGACAATCCAGACAAGCGCCAGAATTTGGGCAACCGATATTGTCAGATCAAATCCTAAAAAGGGAAGAGTTTTACTTATTGAATCAAAATGAATAACTCCACCCAAAGGATTAGTGATATAGGGGATTGTCACTCCGGAGAGTATTACAGCCAAAGCGGCCAAACAATTAAATAAAAACCTGATATAGGGTGAACGATCGTGCACATCATCCCATAATCCGACCAGGACAAGAATCAAAGAACCGATTATTATTCCAATTATCTGAGGATTAATTTTTAATAAAAAAAGAATAGGCAGTAATATCCCTAAAAAAATAGGCACTCCTCCTGCCCGCGGAATAATTCCCTTATGGGTATGGGCAGGATGAGGACGCTTGCTGATATCATCAGTAAGATTGAATTTTTTCGCCCATCTGATGGTAGGAAGAGTCAATAAGAAACTGATTAAAAAAGATATTACCGATAAAAAAGCAAATGTTGAAAGCATTAAGTTATTAATAATATTATTCTGACAAAAGTCATAAGGAGTGCAACAGAGATTGTTAAAGCTGAAATAAGAAGAATTTTAGCTGCCAGTTTTTCCCATTTATAAATAAAGACTGCCAGAATAAAATGAAAAGCAAATATGAGAATGGAAAAAAAAGGAAGCAGTAAAAAGTCAAAAGGAGTCGTCAGTTGTTCGTTGCTTCGAGGCAGTGAGTAAAATAGCGGCAGTTCAGGAGGAAGCTCTCTCCACTTCCAGATAATTATTGCTAAAAACAGGAAGTTAACTGCGATGAAAGCCTGGCTGACTTTTAGAATCAGGTCATCTTGTAAAAGCTCTGCGATTTTGCTTTTCATTATTGTTGAAAGACAACCTCAAATGTCGCATCATCATTAACCAGAAATACTCTTGAAGGGGGTGGGGGAAAATCTGTCCTTGATATGTCCGGATAAACAACATTAACGCCGATGTAATTGGGAATATGGACTTTATTTGGATTATAGACAAAAGTCTTATTGGGATACTTAAAATAGTAAGCCGATTCCAGAAAACCGATCGGTGTCATGGCATAAACTGCATCTTCCTCTCTAGCCATTTTATTTATTTCCTTAAAGGTGGTTTTAAAATCGGTTTTTTTCCTGAAAGGAGTAATATATAAATTAAATAGGATTATAAAAATCATCCAAAGAAAGGCTACTGCTTTTCTGACAGTTTGATTTTTAATCGAGATTATTCCTGTAAAAACAGCCAAGACTTCAAAGACAGACACAAATATCAGATATCTGTTGACGTAAATCGGCCTTTTTATAACAGAATAGGTGAGGATAAAGGCAAGAGGTATGACAATCGGCAGGATAAACATTTTCCCCTTAAGCTTATTATTTCTAAAACAAAGAATTAAAAATGAGACTATTGCCAATGACAAATAAAATGTATATTTCCATAAGTGTCCGGGTGTGCCTTCATAAGCTGTAAATAAATTCCCCAGAACCGATTTTATAAGTTGCCAGTCAACCGGAAACAGCCAGGATTCTTTGGATTTAACAAATTGGACAGCCAGAATCGGTATCCAGGGCAGAAAGAATAAAATCGGGGATAGTGTTTTTATTAAATCCTTTCTTAATTTTCTGTTGATGAAATTATAAACTGAGAGCGAAAGAATGATTAAGATAAAAAAAGAATGGCTGTATAATCCCAAAACAGAAGAAATGATATACCCCTTCCAGTTTTTGGTGTAGAAAAAATAAATGGCCGCAGTTGCTGTCAAGGCGTAGAGAGAATACATCCGCATCTCAAAAGCATAATAAATTAACATCGGATTAAATAGATAAAACAAGGAGAGATAATACGACTGTTTTTTGTTGGTCAAATGCCTGGATAAAAGATAGGCAAAATATACGCCGGTCAAATGAAAAACGAAAGAAAGAAGCCTCAGCCAAATATCCGAATTTCCAGAAAATTTGCCCCAGAAGTGGAGCAGCAAATAATAAAGGGGAGGATTGAAGTCATTGGCCGTATTAACAATTATCCGCAATATGTCGGGCCTGGACATAAAATAAGAGAAGACTTCATCCCTCCAGACAGATTGGGTTAAATAGAAAACAGGTGTCCGGTAGATAAGGAAATCCAAAAAGTCAACAAACATTAAATTTTCTCCGTTACTTTATATTCTATCCTTTTCCCTAAAAGTAATCTGGTATGAGCTTCAAGGGCCGGCAGACTGGATAGAAGAAATGACACAACCGGAAGAAGAATCCATTGAAAAACAAGAAGCGGCGTTTTGGCAATTGAAAAGCTGGCCGGACGTTTTGGCCTGGATTTGGCATCAATAATGATTAAAACTACCAGAAACAGAGTGGTCATAGTTAAGATAAGACCTGACATTTTCGGAAGATTATGCCCCAAGGAAGTTCTTGAAAAGACCGGATTGACAAGTGAGAGAACATAAGCTCCTAATGTCAAAAGAAAAAATGAGGTTGGCCAGAAAAGATGTGTTTCCATGACATGAACCAGTCTTAAAATTTTGGGCAAGATAGGAATTTGGGGAGTAGTTAAAGATTTATATAAGGCATAAGGTATATCAGTCACACCCCAAGCCCAGCGCTTTTCCTGTTCATACCGAGAACGCAAGGTTGATAGGAAACCGTAATTATTAACAGCATCGCGGGTAATAGTCAGATAAATCGGCAGTGTTTTTACTTTTTCTCCATAGGTGAAAAATGCCTGAAGGAATAAATGCCAGTCTTCAGGAATTATATCGGTATCCCAATAGCCGACACCCTCAAGCATTTTCAAAGATAAAGAGTAAGTTGAAATTTGAATTAAAGAATCCGTCCTGGCAAGAGCCGATAACCGGCCGATTGAAGATATGGTTGCCTGAATTCTCACAGGCAGTGATACTTCCCAGAAATTACTGTATAAAAGTACCGGTGCCCAGTAAAAGTGAAAGTACCTGTCCTTGTCATTGAGAAAGAGATAGGCCAGGTAGGAAAAATATTTCGGAGGAATTAAAGAATCTGCATCGCAGGAAGTTATTGTTACCAAATCTCTGTTGATTTTAAGTTTTCTGACAAGGTTACTTAAGAATTTAGAAGCATATGCTGAATTACTGGCTTTGCCGACGACTTCATTTATAATTACCGGATGGTAGGTGGCGCAAATTACGCCGAATTTATTTTTAAATCCGGAAATCAAAACTTTTGCTCTTTTTACAGCTTCTTCTCCTTCCCTTTTTTCCATTGCCAGAATAATTATCATTCTATACCTTGGGAAATCCTGCGCTGCCAGATACTCTAAAGTTCTTGTAACTTTCTCAATGCTTTCTTTATAGTTAGTAATTAAAACTGCCTGGTATAAATTTTTAAAATCAGGATGTCTACTTACTAATTTCAGCCAATTTTCTTTTGACATTCTTTTTAATTTCAGATATGACCAAGTGGAATATATGGTGACAGTCAGAGATTTATAGAAGAAATAAACATCAAAGGTTAACAGAAAGTAGGCAACAACCGCCGGATGAAATGGAGACAGCCAAATAGGTAAGGTAATCATCAGCCAGGTAATCAAGGGAAAAATTATTTCAAATAGTCGGTGGAATTGATGATTATACTGATCGATATAACGGCCCATAAGTTGCTTTATTTTAGCACAAATCCTATTTACCAAAAAAAAGACATGCGGCATTATCCGAGGTTTGGGCGGAAAGCTCTTCGCTTTTCATTTTCAAAATCCCGGCTATAAATTGTACAGTTTCAATAAAAAAGGCAGGCTCATTTCTGGTTCCTCGAAATGGTAGCGGAGTCAAATATGGTGCATCCGTTTCCAGAAGAAGTCTATCCATCGGTACATTTTTTATAAGATTTACCAATTTTTTATTCTCCGAATAGGTGATATTACCGTCAAATCCTATATAAAATCCCAAACTAAGTACTTCTTTTAAATAATCAGCCTCTCCTTCAAAACAGTGAAATACTCCTTTTATCCGGCTGTTTTTTTTCTGGAAACCTCTTATGGTCTCAAGAAGCAAATTCTGAGCCTCACGACAGTGAATAATAACAGGCAAATTGAATTCTTTGGCAATTTCTAATTGTTGCAGAAAAAGAGTTACCTGTTTGCCTTTTTCGTTTAAAGTCAATTGCGGATAATTTTTATAATGGTGATGATCCAGACCGATCTCGCCCACAGCCACAGTTTTTTTATTCCTGGCCAGTTGTCTTAAAGTATCAATCTCAAAATCATCTGAGGCGTGATGGGGGTGAATCCCCACAGCTGCAAAGACACAGTCATATTTTCCGGCAATTTCAACTGCCCGGATAGATGAGTCAATTTTTGCCCCGGGGACAATTATTTTTTCAACTCCGGCATCCTTTGCCCGTTTCAGTACTTCATCCAGATCTTTTTTAAAAGCCTTGAAGTTCAAATGGCAATGGGTATCAATAAGCATTTATTTAATTCTGGGAAACAGCGGTGGTTGAGCTTTAATCATCGGGCTTTCGAACTGTTTGATAATTATATCGGCTGTTTGAGGGAGAAATGGTTTTAAATGAAAAGCAATATCCAATATATTTTCAACATATACCTGGAGCTTTAGATGCAGTAATTTATTATCCTTAATTGCCCAGGGTTTGCTTTCATTGATGTTCTGATCAAGCCATCTAATATCAGATTGCCAGATAAAACCTAATACCGCCTCAAATTGCAGTTTTTCCAGTTTTGTTGCTAAAGTAGTTTTTAGTTTTCTGGGTTTATCTGAGCCTTTATGGCTGTAGTTTGAATTTTCGCAAAGTTTGGCAATTCGTGCCGTTAAATTACCCAGGCCGTTGGCTAGATCCGCGTTATATTTTTCCGTAAATTTATTTAATGATAAATCGCCATCATTTCCGAATTCATAAGCTGTCAGAAGTAAATATCTAGACCCGTCGACACCGAATTTATTTACTAATTGATCGGGTGAAATGATATTCCCTAAGGTTTTAGACA
>MFJA01000078.1:5187-8934 GCA_001779055.1 Candidatus Gottesmanbacteria bacterium RBG_16_37_8 | reverse complement strand
GAGGTAAATCTGCTGCAATCAAAATAGCTTGCCAGATGACAGAATGAAACCAAAGGATATCTTTGGCCATCAGTTGTAAATCAGGCGGCCAGAAATGATTTAGATTAGGGATAAAAGTAATTGCTGTGTAATAGAATAGCAATGCATCAATCCACACATAAATAGTTTGACTTTTATCCCAAGGGACAGGAATACCCCAGGAGACTCCAGCCCGTGACACAGAAATATCATCAACTCCCTTTTTTATTCGCTCGACAATTTCATTGTGACGTTTGCGCGGTAAAATCGTATAATCTTTATTCTCGATTTTTTTGAGGATTATTTTTGACAGTTCTTTGAGTTTGAGAAAGTAATTTTTCTCTTTTTGATAAACCGGTTCCCGTGTAGGATGCAGTGGACATTTCCCGGATTTGAGATCTGAGGGGTTCAAAAATTTTTCGCATCCTATACAGTACCATCCTTCATAAACTCCTTCATAAATAAACCCTTTTTTATAAATTTTGCTAAGTACTTCTTGAACGATTTTTTCATGTCTCGGATCTGTAGTTCTGTGAAAAAAATCATATTTTATATTTAGTAGTTTCCATGCTTCTTTAAATCTTGGAACAATACTATCAGCATAATCCTTAGGAGATTTTCCGTGCTTTGCTGCAGCTTGTGCAATATTTGCTCCATGTTCATCAGTTCCCGTAATAAAAAAAACATTATCTTTTCCCAGTTTTAGCCTGTAATATCTGGCAATGACATCAGCTGCCAATGTAGTATAAGCATGACCCACATGAGGAACATCATTAACGTAATAAATAGGTGTGGTCACGTAATATTTATTCATGCCCGATATTATATCAGTTTGTTTTGCTTTTTCTGAAATATACCTCCAGTAGAATATTAATTGAAAGTATTATCAGAAAATTTAATAAATTAAACTGCTTTAAATGTCGCAGAGCTAACAGTATAATAAATGAAGAAGAAAATCTTATACTTCTGTTGTTACCAAGGAATAATGACAGGAACGACAATAAGAATAAGAAAAGAAGAAAATAAAAAACCACAACTGAAAAAAAACTTCCCGGAACAAAAAAATTGATATAAAAAATGAAAATTGCCAAAAGCAAAAAAAACACCAGTTTCCGGTATTTATCTCTTCTTCGCTTCATATTTTCATTTTAGATTGAAGAGTTGTAGAATGGGAAGGCTGAAACAGTAAAATAAAGATGTCTGCCGAGCTTCTTATAATCCTATCAGTCTTTTTAATAGCTTTGACAATTGCTGTTTTCCTCATCAGGAGGTGGATAATAGTTACTCTCTCCAAAAATACGCTCTCTACGGAATTATTAGCCTGGCTGAAATCAACCAATCAGAGGCTGGATGATCAGAATAAAAATATAATTTCCACCCTTGAACATTCAACCAGGACTTTAAATCAGAGACTGGATACTGCCGCCCGTTTTATTGCCGATGTCAAATTAAATATCGGTCAAATGAGCGAAATTGGCAGAAGCATGAAAGAATTGGAGGAATTCCTCAAAAGCCCCAAACTGCGGGGAAATCTCGGCGAGCAGGTCTTAAAAGAACTCCTTTCCGAAATGCTGCCTAAAAATTCCTTTAATCTGCAATATACTTTCAAAACCGGTGCCACCGTAGATGCTGCTATCAAAACCGCTAATGGTATTATCCCCATCGATTCCAAATTTCCCCTGGAAAATTTCCGTAAAATGATCAAGGCTGAAAATGAAAGCGATAAAAAAATTGCCGCCCGTGATTTTATCTCAGATATAAAAAAACACATCGATAATATCAGTAAAAAATATATTCTAGTCAATGAAGGAACTATCGATTACGCCCTGATGTATCTTCCTAGCGAATCCGTCTATTACGAAATTGTCAATAATCAGGATTTGTTTGATTATGCCAACCAAAAAAGAGTCATGCCTGTTTCTCCGGTCACCTTCTATGCTTATCTGCGGGCAGTTCTCATGTCTTTTGAGGGGCAAAAAATCGAACTTAAAGCCAGGGAAATTTTAACCATGCTAAGATCAATCAAAAAAGATTATGGAAATCTTGAAGAAAGTCTTCTTGTTTTATCAAAACATATGAATAACGCCTATAATCAAATGTCCCAGGTTAATAAGAACGCAACGCACCTGGGTCAGAAAATCTCCTCCTCCCAACTTCTCCCTGAAGGATAAAGGGGACTGTCCCCGAACGGGGACTGTCCCCAATTTCGGTGTATAATAATAAACCGATGAAGATCGTTTCCCCGAACTTAATTCTTAATAACCAACAGATAAAAGCAGTTATCCATGATAAGGGACCCCTTCTTATAATCGCCGGTGCCGGAACCGGTAAAACTGCAGTCATCACCGAAAGAATTAAATGGCTTATTGAAAAAAAGAAAGCTTTGCCCCAGGAAATTCTGGCTTTAACCTTTACTGAAAAAGCCGCCCGGGAGATGGAGGAAAGAGTAGATGTTGCCTTGCCCTACGGAGTTACTCAGATGTGGATTTCTACGTTTCATTCATTTGCTGAAAGAGTATTAAGACAGGAGGCGGTTTCAGTAGGTCTTGATCCGGGATTTATACTGATGACACAATCTGAATCGGTAATTTTTTTCCGCCAAAACTTATTTCAATTCGACCTTAAATATTTCCGTCCTCTTGGCAATCCCCATAAATTCATCGATGCCATCCTTACTCATTTTTATCGCCTCAAAGATGAAGACATCTCACCCGATGAGTACCTTAAATGGTTAAAAAATAAAAAAAAATTTGAAGAAGGAAAACAGGAAAAAGAAAAATATCAGGAACTCTCTTATGCTTATAAAAAATACGAAGAATTAAAGGTCAGACAGGGAGTAATGGATTTTGCTGATCTTATCAGCAACACTTTACTTGCTTTTAGAAAAAGACAAAACATTCTGAAAGAGTATCAGGACCGCTTCAAATATATTTTGATTGATGAATTCCAGGATACTAATATCGCCCAAAATGAGCTGAGCATTCTTCTTTCCGGAAAAAAGAAAAATATTACCGTAGTTGCAGATGATGATCAGGCCGTCTATCGCTTCAGGGGAGCGGCCATTTCCAACATCATTCAGTTCAGAAAGAACTTTCCCAAAAGCAAAATCATAGTCCTCAAGCAAAACTACCGTTCAACTTATACTATTCTTGATGCTTCCTATAAACTTATCCAGAATAATAATCCTGACCGTCTGGAGGTTAAGGAAAAAATCAGTAAGAAACTGATTCCGGTAAGAAAAATTAAGGGAGAGCCAATTGATTTTATCTTTGCTGACCGGGTCGAAAATGAGGCTGAAGAAGTTGCCCTTAAAATAAAAAAGCTAATTGAAGAAAAAGATAGCGACGGAAAAAATAACAAATTGAGTTGGAACGATTTTGCCATTTTGGTTAGAGCCAATCAGCATGCCGATGCTTTTATCCGTGCTTTTCAGAGAGCCTCAATTCCTTATCAGTTTTTGGGGCCTGGCATGCTCTTTCGCCAGCCGGAAGTTAAAGACCTGATAGCTTATTTGAAATTTTTGGTAAATTTAGATGACAGTGTTGCTCTTTTTCGTGTGCTGAGTCACTCTGTCTTTGATATTTCTATTCGTGATCTGACTTCACTTCTTAATTTCACCAGAAGAATAGGAGTTACTCTTTATGAAGCGCTTGAAATATATGTTGCCGATAAGAAAAATTTATCCGATCACCTGAACCGCCAAATAAACTACAAGCAGTATCTCCCCTT
>MFJA01000078.1:0-5169 GCA_001779055.1 Candidatus Gottesmanbacteria bacterium RBG_16_37_8 | reverse complement strand
TGATTGAAAATCATCTCAATTTGAGTAAAAAGGATTCTGCCGGCCAAATTCTTTACTCATTTTTGGAAACTACCGGACTTCTGAAAAAATTTACCAAATTTGAATCAGGAAAAGAGGAAAAGGAAGTTTTAAATATATCCAGGTTTTTCGATAAATTGAAAAGTTATGAAATAACTCATGAAGATGCTTCAATCTATGCAGTTGTTGATTGGATTGATATGTCAATGGAGTTAGGCGAGTCTCCGCTGGCGACAGATGTTGATTGGCTTAAAAACGATGCTGTTAATATCTTAACTGTTCACTCAGCTAAAGGATTGGAATTTACCAATGTTTTTCTGGTTAATCTGGTGTCGGACAGGTTTCCAACCCGAGAAAGGCGGGAAAAAATTCCCATCCCTGAAGAACTGGTTAAAGAAATATTGCCGGAAGGAGATTATCATCTGGAGGAAGAAAGAAGACTTTTTTATGTAGGGGCAACCCGTGCCCGCGACCGGCTGTTTTTAACCGCTTCCTCATACTACGGCGAAGGTAAAAGAGTCAGAAAAATATCCCCGTTTGTAGTTGAAACCTTAGGAGAAGATGTCCTTGCCAAAGCCGGCAATCCGCCTGATGAAGGAAAACAATTAACTTTGATGGAATGGAAAAAAGAAGAAGAAAAAGATAACCAACTGCAGCGTCAACCAATCGAATACCTGTCATTTACCCAAGTAAGAACATACCTTACCTGTCCTTTACAGTATAAATACCGTTATGTCCTTAAAATTCCGGTTCCGCCATCTGCTGCTGCCTCATTTGGATCATCAATCCACCTGACCCTGCAAAAATTTTATGAAAGATTTAAGCTGGGCAATAATCCTGATAAAGACGCTTTATTGGCTCTTCTTGATGCTGTTTGGATTCCGGCGGGCTACGGTAACAAAAAATATGAGGAAAAAATGAAAAACAGAGGAAAAACCATGCTGACTTTATATTTTGAGAAAGGCCACCGCCCTGATATTGTCATTGACGATTTGGAGAAACTGTTCCGCATTAAATTAGATGCCAATTTTAAATTAGGCGGAAAAATCGATCGGGTGGATAAATTAAAAGACGGGAAAATAGAAATTATTGATTATAAAACGGGCAGACGCCCCAAAGATACGGAAATAAAAAAAGACCTCCAGATGACCGTCTATGCTCTTGCCGCCAACGATCAGGGTATTTATAATAAACCTCCTGAAAGTGTTCTCCTTTCCTTTTATTTTCTGGAAGAGGGAATAAAAGTTTCCTCGCAAAGAAATCCGGAGGATTTGCAAAAAGCCAAACAGCAATTGATTGAGGTCGGGAAAAACATTAATAGCAGCGATTTTCAGCCCAAAGTCGGCAGCTGGTGTGATTTCTGCGATTTCCGTCTTATCTGCGAAGCCTGGCAGTAAAATAATGTCATCAACTTGACATACAAAAATAATTTAATATAATAGTTATATATGCAGACCCAATCTTTCCCCTCCACCATCTCAGCCCGTGATATCCAACGGGGCTATAAAAAGGTTTTTGAGAAAGTAAGAAAAACAAAGCGCCCGGTAGTAGTAATGTCAAATAATAAACCTCAAGCTGCCATTATCAGTCTTGATATGCTTGATGAATATAAGCAGATTAAAGAAGATCAAAAGTTTTTTGAGGTAATTGAAAAAATTCAGGCACGAAACATTGATAAAAAAGAAGAAGAGGTTATGCGGGATGTGACTGAAGCCGTGAAAGAAGTACGTAAAAAGATATATGAAGAAACCTTTGGCCGTTCTTGATACAAATGTAATAATCAGCGGCTTAATTCTCCCAAAAAGCAACCCCGGAAAAATTATGCGTCTTTGGAAAAGTAAAAAATTTGATCTTATAACTTCTACACCAGTCTTAAAGGAATTAGAGAGAGTGTTAAGTTATCCAAAAATAAGTATGAAATATTCACTTACCACAACCGCTATTGGCGATATGCTTAATAAAATTAAGAAAAATTCTAAAATTATTTCCCAATTAAAACTGCCTAGAGTATCAGTTCGTGATAAGGAAGATTTAATAGTTATAGCCACTGCAATAGATGGTAAAGCGGATTATCTAGTTACAGGAGATGATGATCTTCTTTCCCTCAAAGAGCATTCCGACATAAAACCTTTTAAAATTCTTACGATTAATGAATTCTTACAATTAATTAAGTGAAAATGCTGAGTCTTAGTACAACTTCTGAGACTTCTGCCTCATCTGCGAAACCTGGCAATGATATAATTGTGTGGACAAGAGGGGACTGTCCCCAAATAATATGATTTCTTTAAAAGATCTATCTATATATCTAGATAAACTGATGTTTTTTGACCCGAAACTTGATGTGGAAAAAATCGATCCCTATATGACCATGGTTTGATGGTTAAAAGATCTGATCAAATTGAAAATATCGGTTTTGCAGTTTCCGCTTCAGTTGAGCTCTTTAAACTTGCCAAACAAAAAAATTGCCAGGCGTTAATTGTCCATCATTCTTTTAACTTACCCAAAACCAATAATTACGATTATATTTTTCAGGAAAGAATGAGTTATTTAATAAAAAATGATATTTCACTTTTTGGCTATCATTTTCTATTAGATGCCCATCCGGAAGTCGGTAATAACGTTTCCATTTTAAAAACAATAGGCGCTCAACCTGATAAACATTTCCTTCATCATGGTGATCCCTGGGGTTATACGGGAAAATTTCCCCAAAGCATCAGTTTGGCTGAAATTAAAAAATCCTTAAAACCCCATTTGTCGACAAGAAGCGTTTTTTATGATTTTGGCAAAAGCGAAATAAATAAAGTTGTTGCTATTTCAGGTAAAGGCGCACCAATCTCCAGAGAAATGACTGACTTAGTAAAAAATAACGTTGATTTATACATTACTGGTGAAGTTCATGAATGGAACAGGGAACTCTTTCGTGAAGCCGGAATAAATTTAATTGCCGGCGGCCATTATCACACGGAGTGTTTCGGCATCAAAGCCTTAATGGAAAAAGTAAAAAAAGACCTTACCCAAATCACCCCCGTCTGGCTGGACCTGAAAAACGAAGTTTAAATATTAATCTCATTTATATTAATTTTAGCCATTTATATTATTTATTGACATTTTCAATGCAAAATAGTATATTCTTTATATATGGTCTATACAGTAGCAGTTACATCACAAGGTCAGATCAGCATTCCGGTTGATGTTCAAAAAAAACTAGGATTTAAAAAAAATGGGAAAGCTTCTCTCAAAGTTGAGGGCAGTGGAATTGTTGTAGAACCGGTGGCGGATTTTTTAAATCTGAAAGGCAGTCTTCAGAGTAATAAAAAACCGCTTACATCTGAAGAAATTCATGAACGATTTTCGCGTTTCCTGGCAGGAAAAAATCGTTGATAATCTGAATGAAATCCATAATTCCCGATGCTAATGTATTTCTCCGTTTTCTATTAAACGATATTCCTTATCAGGTTAAAAAAGCGGAAACTGTCTTTTCTAAAGCTAAAAACAGAGAAATCGCAATAATTGTTCCTCAGATAATTATTTTTGAAATACAATTTACACTGGATAAATATTATCAGTTCAGTAAGAGCAAGATAAATGATAAATTAAAAGCAATTATATCTATGGATTATTTTAGAATTGAAGATAGGGTATTATTCCTAAAAGCACTGGATTTATGGCTTGCTAATAATATTAGTTTTCCTGATGCGTTTCTTACTTACTATTGTGAAGAACATCATGGAGAACTATTTTCCTTCGACACGAAACTGAACAAACTAACTTCTCTATTAACCAGCTCTTGAACCATTAGGAACGGGTTTTTCCGGAACAGCAAGAACAGGAGTAATTCCGTCAAGATACCCAATATCAAAAAGCATTCCCTCGGATAATATTCCCACCATTTCTCTTGGTTCAAGGTTAATAACAAATAAAGCCTGTTTTCCCTCTATTTCTTTTGGATTGTCTCTTTCTTTTTTTAGTCCAACGACTATGTTTCTTTTGTGATCGCCGAAATTCACTACCAGCTTGACCAAATTATCCGAATTTTCAATATCGATAACCTCCTCGATCGTCCCCACCCGAACATCAATCTTCTCCAGATCCGAATATTTAATTACTGGTTTAACCGCTACTGGAATCATATAGCCCCCTATTTAAATATTTTATAATACTCGGATGCGCTCCCTCCGAATAATCATTAAAAAACAAATATTTTTTCATATTGGGATATATGAATTATAAATCTTCAAAGGAAAAATTGATAAAAAGATAACAAAATCAAATAGTTCTTTGGTTTAAATCAATAGACTATTACGGGTTGAATTGGCGAATGAAGTATAATTCTATTTTAAATGAAGGATAATTCCAAAAAACTGACTGATGAGTCTATTCGGGACTTTCTTACTCTTAAAGGAAGCTTTTCTACAAGTAAAAAACCTTTGAGTTCACAAGAAATTCATCGCCGTTTTTCAAAATATTTAGCGAATGGAAAACGGAGTTCGGTAGATCGGGTTAAAGGAATCTCCAAAGGTGTATACGGGAAAGGGGAAGAATATATTGAAAAAGAAAGACAAACATGGAAGAAATGAAAAATATAAAATTATTCCTCACCTCCCAGATAAGTTGTGTTGCTCATCATATTCCCAGATTTTTAAGTAAGTCTCCCAAAGATTTAAATCTGGCTTTTATTGATACGGCTGCAGAAGTGGAAAAGGGTGATTTACAGTGGTTAAAAAAAGACAGACAATCTTTGGTTAAAGTAGGATTTAAGATTTTTGATTTTACCATAACCGGGAAAAAAGCAACGGAAATTAAAGAAAAATTAGATAAAACTGATGTTTTATATTTTTCCGGTGGTAATCAGTTTTATCTTCTTAAGAAAATGCAGGAAAGTAATATTCTTAACTTGATTAGAGATTATGTTAGACAAGGAAAAATATATATCGGTTCCAGCGCTGGATCAGTAATTGCCGGACCTGATCTTTATATAACCAGATTCATAGACGAAGCACGCAAGGCTTATATTTTAGATTCTTATGAAGGATTAAATCTTGTTAATTTTACTGTCTTTCCGCATTGGGGAGACGAATATTTTAAAAAATTATACTTTAATCAAAGATTAAAAACAGCCTATAACCTCAAAAGTAAAATTATTTTATTGAC
>MFJA01000077.1:28516-28658 GCA_001779055.1 Candidatus Gottesmanbacteria bacterium RBG_16_37_8 | reverse complement strand
ATGGCGATAAAGATAAATCTGATTAGTTTACGATTCATTGTATGAATATTCCACCCAGTTTCCTTGCCTGATCTTTATAAAAATCTTTTACTTGTTTGGCTGAAAGTTTCTTAATCATTTTTGGAAGCATGGTGATATTCTT
>MFJA01000077.1:26051-28465 GCA_001779055.1 Candidatus Gottesmanbacteria bacterium RBG_16_37_8 | reverse complement strand
TTTTTTTTCAACTCCGGCAAGTAGTTTATTAAGAGAATATTTTTTTAATAAAAAAAAGAGATCGACAAAATCCTTAGTTTCATTTCTGGAAAAGACGGCAAAGATTTTATTGACGGCTATATCAAAAAGATCATTCACATATAAATCATTTATTTTCTTGAGCGGTTTTACATTCATATGGGGGTAATGAACAAATTCGACTTTTAACAGATCGGAATCAAATTTAAGCTCAAATATTTCCCGCCCATTACTTTTTAGGTTTGTCATAGTCTTTGCCTGTAAATCAGTTTTTATTTTGTTTGAGAATTCATAAACAATATCAGTATCGAATTTATTTTCACTGAAAAAATCCAAGTCCTCACTTAGCCGATGTTGGAGATAGAATTCCGCCAATGCAGTACCGCCAGTAAGATAAAAAATTGAGGAGAGAGTCGAATTTTTTTTAAATTCAGAGAGGAAAAGTTTTTGTTTTATATTCAGGATAGACTGTTTACTTTCCATAAACCAAAAATCTTATATATTCTTTTCTCTCTTTATCCAGTCTTAATCTGGGAAAATATTTTTTAATTAAAGTTTTACTGAGTTTTTCCTGGTTTTTAGGGCCGTAATTAATTACTCTTTCGATATACCAGATCCACTCCTGATCGGTTGTAGGTTGCCAGTCTTTAGGAAGATCATAATCCCAGTTCCACATATATGGATATTATACTATAAATATTGAGGCATTTTGATTTCTTCACCTCGGAGGAGTCCCCGATTAAATCGGGGCCACCAGCCGAGGAGAAGTCAGGCTGATAATATTAAGGTATAATTTGAGAAGGTTGTTGACAATGAAAAAATATAGTAGATTTAAAGTAATAAAGAGTTTTATTCCTTTTATTAAAATGCGTCAAAAGCTACTGCCGGTTTTGCTGTTAATTATCCTCACAGGTGGTTTGATAGCTGGTCTTAAGCTGGTAAAAAAACCTCAAGATATCAGGCCGAAAGCGGCCGTCAGAGAGACGGTCAATATTAACAGTTTCAAAACCTCTTATGCCACCATGCTGGCCTATTATAAAAATATCAGAAAAATCCAGCTTTTTGGCGGAGGATTGACTTTGGCAGAATTTGACGATGGCAGCGGCAATATTTATGCCGGCCACCTGGGTTCATTTTGGGCTCCTCCTTATTACTCCAACAACGTGGTGGCAGCTGCAACTTATGATTGGACAAAAGCTTTTTCTTCCGCAATTGTAATTTTTAACAACGGCTACGGCGGCGGAACAACTGAAAAAGCAACTGATTTGGCGACGGAAACCGCGGATTGGTATCCGTCCAAAACGGTTGTGTCCCATTTTTACCCCGGCGGCGGAGGCGGAACTGACATAAAAGGCGTACGGGTGGCAATTCCCGGCAAACGCGGTATGGCCTTAAAGCTGACTGCTACCAACAAAAGTCCCAGTCCGCAGTCATACAACATCCTTTTTCTAACTCAACTCCCTACCATAAAAAGACTGGTCAGTTGGGCTCCTGACGGAGCCGGTACAGGGGTTGGTTGGAATTGGAATCAAGGAGCAAGTATCTATGATACCATGCCGACCCAAGCTACCTTTGACAGCACGAACAACATAGCTGTTATTCGCAACACGGATAGTACCAATCCGATGTTTATGGCCATCGGACTTTCCAGTAATCTGCATTCATTTTCCTGGGGACTCGATAATGAGCAGTATCCTTTGTATAACGAGTTCCTGAATGTCGGAAATGTCAGAAAAGGCAGTTTAGGGAATATCAATAATGATAATGCTGACTCGGAGAGCGCCGTGGGATTGGTAGCAGGTTTACCGCCACTTTCTAATAATCAATCGCATACAATTACCCTTGTTATCGGAATTGGTTCAACTGAAAGTGAAGCCAAAAATATTGTGACGACATACAGAAGTCAGGATGTTGAGGCGGTAGCTGACAGCTATTGGAACAACAGGATTACGCAAATATTTAATAATTTGCCGGATCTGCAGACAGGAAATAGCAGCCTTGACAGGATTTATAAAAATGCGGTGCTGACCTATATGTTCAACCGCTGGGAAACTTTAAACGGTTTGGGCGAGACTGCCGCCTTCGGTCAATCGACTTCTCTCTACCCCTGGTTTATGGGTACTTCGCAAATATTAAGCATGGCCGATCCCGCCTTTTTTAAAGCGCAACTAAGCAAATTGCTGACTTTGGACTTAGACTATACGGACGACAATAAAGCCTGCCGCGCCTATGATAATGTTGCCGGCATCCATTTGTGCGATACGGATTATGCATACAGCATTTATGGTCTGGTGCAGGCAGTTTATGATTATGTGACAACCAGCGGCGATTATGCTTTTGCTGGAAATAACTTCAATAGTTTAGATACTCTTGTTAGGGCTGATGATGGTCGGGCA
>MFJA01000077.1:25725-25916 GCA_001779055.1 Candidatus Gottesmanbacteria bacterium RBG_16_37_8 | reverse complement strand
AGCTGACCTGGCAAGCAAACTTGGTAGAACAGCGGATATTGTCTATCATACTGATAAAGCCAATAAAATAAAAATTAGCATCCAGAGCCTGTGGAACAGTTCCAAGGGTGCCTTTGATACTATCAACCAAAATGGCCAAAGATTAACTTTCAAAACAATAGCTCCTTTTTTGCTGCTGCAATACGATAATG
>MFJA01000077.1:23984-25574 GCA_001779055.1 Candidatus Gottesmanbacteria bacterium RBG_16_37_8 | reverse complement strand
AGTCTTGACCGGCCTTTTTAAACAGGGATATCAGAATACGGCTGCTAATTTGCTTTTGCCCCAGTCAGGAGGATATTCATATTTGAAAAATATTCCTTATTATTCTCAGGCTTTCCCCTATAACAAAGCAACTACATCGCTGGCCGAGAATTACCTGGAGGGTGTAGCGATGGCTCAAACAGTGATTAAGGGTCTGTTTGGACTGGAGACAACAGCTTCCGAGACAAAATTTGCTCCGCATGTCCCTGCCAGCTTATTAAGTTCAGGTCCGGTTTCATTGATAGGCTTGAAAAGCCAGCGTCATGTGTGGGATATAAGCGTCAAAAGCGCCAGCAACCACGATCTTAAAGTCAGACTAGGCAGCAGCGGGCAGAGCACATTCCGTCTGGGATACAAACTTAATGGAACATTGACTTTGACGGTATCAAATCTTTTAGCCAATAAAAGTTTTACTGTTGCCGCCAGTCCGCTTAGCGGAACTTCACCGGTAACAACTATGACGGTCAATTCAGATTCAAGCGGAATATTAACTACAACCTTACAGCTTAACGGCGACAATATTATTACCGTTCAGCTTCCGTCAGCAGTTACAACTACTCCAAGACCATCGCCGACAGCTATCGGACCAACCAAGACTCCCACCCGGACACCGACGCCTGTTGGACAGCCTGCGACAACCATCAAAATATTTCCAATGGAGGATACTTTCGTTAATGCCAATACGCCAGGACAGAATTACTGTCTAAATCAGTTACAGGCCGATGGATCGCCTGTTAAAATTACTTATTTAAAATTTGATTTAAGAAATTTGAATACGACCATTAACTCAGCCAGTCTATTTTTAAGAATTACCAATTCGTCCCCGGCCATATTCAGAGTTAGACAGGTATCTTCCAATGCCTGGACTGAATGCAATATGACATACAATAACCGGCCGACTTTGGGTTCTGCGGTGGCATCCTTTATAGGGGGTACGGCAGGAAACTGGAAATCAGTTGATATTTCCTCGCATGTCAGATATAAAAAGGGAACAATTGCTACCATGGCCATTGATACCTCCGGAGCAGACGACCTAATTTTCTATTCCCGGGAAAATTCTACCTACAAACCTTATATAGAATTAAACGGAAGCAGCACAGGAACGTTGTCTACACAGTAAATTTATTTTTTGACAGCCATATTATTCAAGATTTAACCGACTTCTTTTAAAGATATTTTCATAGTTGATAAATGACAAAAGCTGATTTTTGTTATGAAGAAAAAAAGTGGCGGGAAGGATTTGAAGCTGTTGTCGGAGTAGATGAAGTAGGAAGAGGGTCTTTGGCAGGACCGGTGGTGGCGGGGGCCGCCTTCGTTAAAACTCCGGCGGCTAAAGCAGCTATATTGAAATTAAGGATTGATGATTCCAAGAGGCTGACGGTAAAAAAAAGATTAAAGTTAATTCCTCAAATTGAAAAACATTTTCTTACAGCAATCGGGCAGGCGACAGTTTCTGAGATTAATAAATTGGGGATTGTAAAAGCGACTCATTTGGCGATGAGGAGAGCCTTAAAAAATTTTCAATTTGATAAAAAATATTTTATTTTAGTT
>MFJA01000077.1:22456-23880 GCA_001779055.1 Candidatus Gottesmanbacteria bacterium RBG_16_37_8 | reverse complement strand
ATCGATAGTTGCGAAGGTGTATCGAGACAGCTTAATGAGAAAATTGTCACGAGATTATCCGGTTTATAAGTGGGCAAGGAATAAGGGGTACGGGACTTTGGTTCACAGGAGGGTATTGAAGAGGAACGGAAAAAGTGAACATCACCGTTTGCTTTTTGTTGATGGAATGCTCTGATGTCAAGGTGGCACCTTGACAGATTGACAGGGTTATCTGGTGGAGAAGGTTTTCAGATCTGTGGTGTAAGTTTTGCCGTTATTATCCTCAAGAGTCAAACGGAACAGATAATCCGTATTTTCTTTGAGATTGGAGAGGATAACGGCATGAGTTTGGGTTGATACTTCTGATATAACTGCCTCTGTCATTTCCAAAGATGATTGGCCGTAGACAATAGAGGATATCAAAGGAACTTGAGTAATGAAGGTTATTGATACAGTATCAGGCTGAATTGTTTGAGTAACCAGATGGGATATGCGGCTTTCGGCAAAAATTCTGGCTTCTTTCTGCTGCTGGACTGAAAATATAGTGGTAAAAGTAGTTGCCAGAAGAAAGAGAAAAGTGAGGACAGGGATAAAGGCAACGGAGAGGGCGGGGAAGAATTTACTGGCTACATCATAGGCAGAAACTGTTTCTTCCTGATGCTTTTTAAACTCCCAGAGATCTTTTTGAGTGGCCCAAATCCCCAAGCACCTTTTACACCATAACAGTCTGACATCTTTGGGGACGGCATCTCCTTTGAAAGGATCAAGGGGGCAGTGGTCGTTGGGGCAGAGCTGGACCTTTCGCTTGGCATAAATCTTCCGAGTCTGCACTGTAAGATTGGCAAGTGTGACGACTTCATGAAAGGGGATCCTGTTGATTTCATAAGGATCAAACCAGGTGCCGCCGCAATAGCCGCAGTGATCGACTTCAAAGCGGCCTCCTTCTTTGGTGGTGACGGATATTTTTTGAAGCTGGTTATTACAAGCCGGACAGAACATTTGTTTTTATTTTATCAAATTATTGGTTTTTATGGTGTCGACGATTTTTTGGGAAATGAGGAGTTTGCCAACTTCTGAGGGGTGAAGATGGTCAGCGGCATTAATATATTTAGGATCGCCGTGGCCTTCACTATTTAAGGAAGGAGTATAAGCATCGGCTAAAGGCAGGTAGGCGGAGTTGGCGAAATTAATGAAATTCTGCAGATAGGCTTTGGTAATTATAGCTGCGTCCCATTTGAGGTGTTGCGGCCAGTTGAGGATGCCGTCGCCGTAAATTTTGGGATTGGGAGAAATGGTAGAGAGCATAACTATTTTGGTATCAGTAGAATACTTTTTGATGGTATCAAGCATTTTGACCAAAGTCAGCCATTGGCGGTTAAGGTCATTTAACTGCCCCCCCCAATGATTATAGGCAAAAGATTCAATGATAATAATATCCGGCTTGA
>MFJA01000077.1:22068-22424 GCA_001779055.1 Candidatus Gottesmanbacteria bacterium RBG_16_37_8 | reverse complement strand
GGATTGGTAAGGCGGTAAAGTCCCTGTTCCAGATCGGTTGCTCCCTGACCGTAGTTTAAGAGAACAAAATTATGCTTGGGGTAATTTTCCTTTAAAAGCTGTGAGAGTTGGGGCAGATTTTTACCTAAGGTATCGGTCATGGAATCGCCAAGAAGTGCAATAGTGTAGCTTGATTTGAGAGGCGTTAAGTCTGCCTGGCCAATAGAATCAGGAATATTATCAGGAGATGGAATGCCTGAATTGTCTATTTGGGCCAGCAGCTGTTCCAGTTTGGGGTGAAGGGTGGGGACGGGGGTAAGATAAAATCCGGCGATATTATCAGCTAAAACCTGACTGGACTCTCCTAAGATCGAGCC
>MFJA01000077.1:18159-22062 GCA_001779055.1 Candidatus Gottesmanbacteria bacterium RBG_16_37_8 | reverse complement strand
GGGGGATGAATATTGAAGCTGATTATTTTGAAAAAAAAGAGCCAGTGATTTTTGGCCGTTTTCTTCAACAGTTTTCAGAAATGATTTAATTTTTTCATATTTTTCTGCGGAGAGTTTTTCATAGTCGGGAGGCGGGGGAACATAGTTATTATTGAGGATATCACCGAAGGTTACCTGGGGAGGATTTGCCTGGGCTAAGACGGAGCCAGGGCAGATAATGAAAAAAAAGATAAATATTGACAGGAAATAAGTCAGACGGATACTGTACACAATTCCATTGTAAGAGGATTTTTGTAAAAAGATCAAGTATATTTTAAAATACTTGTATCAGATAATTATCAACTTCATCTGAGAGAAAATTTTGGATTTGTCTAACTGAATATTTTTCTTTGATGAATTTAGTATCCGTAATTTCTAGGTCTTTAAAATAAACTAACTGTTCCAAAAAAAGTTTTGAGTTAAATTCTGATTGGAATTTTTTTTCACCGAGTGTAACTAAATTATTTATTGTATATTTTTTCCATTTTAGTAGGAAAAATAAATCAACATAATCCCTCCATGCTCCGCGACGGCCGATCGTATTGACTTTATTTGCGGCCAAATCATCCATATCAGATATAGGAATATAAGCGGTTTTTATAACTTTTTTCAGGTTTTTATAGGGATGAAAAACAAAATGGAGATCAATATTATTTTTCAATTTTAAAAGACAAAGATCGGAGTTATTGATGAGAGGTTTTGCCTGGAATTCAAATACCCGATTTACTTTTGGTAATAAATAATGAGATAGCGCTTTTTGTGAAAAACAATCAAAATCAGAAGAAAGACGGTGGCCTATCTGAAGCATGATGGCGGTTCCGCCGGCTAGGATAAATTCATCTGAAAATGCTGCCAGTTTTTTAAAAACTTCTTGATGCTCTTTGTCTAACAGGTCCAGATACTGAGGTAACATATTTATCAGCCTCAAGCTCTAAATTTTTAAGATTTAGCAGATAATTTTTTATAAAATGGTAGACTTCAGCCGGGTAATTTTTGCTTGGTTTATTGACGAATACTCCGATTATTTCTTTTTTGGAGTAAGTTTTAAATAGCCATCTAATATCCACCATTGTTCCGTAGATCAATATCTGGTGAATGATGTAGTTCTTGTTTTTATAAATATTCAGATGATTAAGATTATTGGACCAGAATATCGGCTTGAGACTACGGGGCAATTTCATGGTTTTTTTCATATCAATATTTTAGCACATAATATATCTAGCGGTGAAACCTTGGCATGGAATTAATAGGCGAGGATTTTCAGGCGGGCGTTTTCCAGGGTGACAGAGTAGCCGAGGGTGCTTTTGAGCTGGTAGAGAGCCAAGTCTTTAAAATTGACTCCGAATAATGTTGATATTATAATACACACTTATGTTCGGAGCGCTAGAAAGACGAGAATTAATATCCAGTCATATAACCTTTGATCAGCAGTCATGTATTAGTCAGTCTTTAGAAGCATTTCCAAAATTAGCTTCAATGAGTACTAATGGGAGATTGGAATGGGATTTTTTCAAAAACAATATTTCGGGGGAAGCTGTTAGCAAAGCCAGGGCAAGATTAACTGAAGTATTTCCTCAATCAGATAATTTTACTCCTGCTAGCATTTTCGTGGAAAGAGAAAGACTGGCTCGAGCAAAGGATGAGAGAGGTGTTCAATTAGAAGAATTGGCCGAAAATCAGAATGTCCCACATGAAACTATGAGGCAACAAAGTTTGTTAGTGGCTGTGATTGATAGGGAAATGATGGAAAAAGCAATGCAATCTGATGACTATGTTTTAAATAAATACGGGTGGGATATTCTGAAATTTAATCTACAGCAAGATTATTGGTTGGTAATTAAAGGCGCTGATCAAATGTGCACTTTATATGATTTCAATTCGCTAATCGCTACTTATCCAGAAGAAATCAGGGAGATTGTAATCCAGGATAGGGCTGACTGGCTTGAAGAAAGGATTATTGATAACACACAGTCTCATTTAATAATGCACCAATCAACACCACAAGAATATCTCCAATTTAACAAGTTGGAAGAAAAATTACTGGGAGAAGTTGATATCGATGGTGCGGTAACTGAATTAATATTCGTGCTTAATTTTCTAAGAGGGGTAAAAGATTTTGGAACTTATGATTTTGATTTCAGAGTTGGAAAATTTATAAAGGAGGTTGAAGCTAAATTATTTAGATCTGATGATTCACCTTCTATGATGGATTATATAAACCATTTAAGCTCATGTGCTGGTGTTAGTAAAGAAACCAGATTAGCGGTTAACGAATTATATCTTATATATAGAGTACTACATATTGGTTTCGACAATATGTTAAGAGAGGGATTTGATGAGCGGATAATTGAAATTCCTGATTTTTGCCAGAGTCCGTATTACTTAACAGAGGAAGGATTAGGTAGTATACAAGAAGAAGATGAGGAAACACAAATAAATATTATTTTGGAAAGAAGAAAGGATTTTAAACTATTTTTAACTGATAATGGAAGTACTATTGATATTTTAACAAAAATAACGGAAATTGCCGGGCCGGATAAGGATAAATTTCCAATAAGATTTAATTTTCTTTTTGATCTTTGGTATCTTAATAAGATAGGTAAATTTAATCCCCATGGATTTGCTGCTAAAGCTCTTATTGAAAAAATATATCCGGAATATCAAATTTCCTCTGATGATTTGGTAAGAATGATACAGGAAGAAAGTGAAGGAGGAGAATTTAACTAAGATCTTCAGTTAGCGAGGATTTTCAGGCGGGCATTTTCGAGAGTAGCAGAATAACCGAGGGTGCTTTTGAGCTGGACCCGGAGAAGTTTGGAAGAGGAGGGCAGGGCAAATTTTTCCGAAGATATAGTTTGTTCTGTCTGGTTATTCATGATGACGTGGCTGCCGTAAACGGCGTAACTGTCTGTAACATTGAATAACCGGGCTTCCACTTGGCCGTTTTTAGTCGGATTTTTGAGGGAAGCAATAAAATAAGCTTCTTTGATTTGGCCGTAAAGAGCAGGATTAATGACTGTTTCTGTTCCGATAATATCTTCCCAATTATTTTTAGCTGTTTGTCCCTGGCCTAAGGGGATAATAAATTCTTTAGTGGCTGATGTTTGTTGAGAAACTGTGGGAGCAGATTGTTGCGGTGAGCCGATATTACTACTGCCGGTGGCCTGGCCTATTAAATCAACACAGGCAAGTGGACAGTATTTTTGGTCCTTGGACAAAATTTCTGAAAGAGCAGCGGAGACGGTATCGGAAGATGATGATTGGGTAATACCTGAAGTTGACTCAACCTGAGAGGTGGGAGAGTTAATATCTGAAAAAAGAAGATTTTTGGGATAGAAGATTTTGATGTCCAAGATGAGAAGATTGATGGCTA
Source organism: Candidatus Gottesmanbacteria bacterium RBG_16_37_8 (assembly GCA_001779055.1). Classification (GTDB taxonomy): domain Bacteria; phylum Patescibacteriota; class Microgenomatia; order 2-02-FULL-39-11; family 2-02-FULL-39-11; genus 2-02-FULL-39-14. The sequence goes on along the minus strand of MFJA01000077.1, from coordinate 18,650 downwards.
TCAGAAAAAGGAGGATGAGGATTCCAAGATGAATGATAGGCGGATCTTGTTTCATATTATAAGGGTGCAACCGGAGTCGGGCTTTTTAAAGCGGAAGGAGTTGCTGTCGGCAGTTGCCCAAATGATGAGGATTTTTGAGGGAAATGCGGGCACTGGTCGGGATGCGTCAGACAATACTGGTAGCATTCTTTTTCCGTTTTACATCCTCCGGGACCGAGAGTTACCGTTCCCGTAATTGTTGTTTTGGGAGTATCTGTTTTCTTTAGAGAATTGTATTTTTGGGAAAAGATGCGGCATTTGTCTTTGTTATCAGGATGATTGCAGAGATTTTTACAGGATAATTCGTCATTGCAACCTAACTCTTTCTTGGTTTTTTCCCAAATTTGCTGATTAAAAGTATTTTGCAGAGTAACTGCTTTTTTGACCAGAGTATATTTTTCTCCGAAACTTTGGCAGATTACTTTGTTTTCTATCTTGCGGCAATAGTTGTG
>MFJA01000077.1:13709-18150 GCA_001779055.1 Candidatus Gottesmanbacteria bacterium RBG_16_37_8 | reverse complement strand
TTTGCTGTCACAGCCCAGTTCTGTCCGGGCAGCAGTGAGGACCGAATTAGTTATTTCTTTAACCCTGGTTTTGAGGAGACTTTTTTTGATGGCAAAGTCGGTGCAGACCTGTTGGTTGACATCGGCACGACAGAAGTCGCGGCACTCTTCAACTGTGCCACAGTTATCAAGCTCTGTAACGGGGAAAGTGATGCCTTTTTCTTTGGCCATTTGACTGTCACTGACAACGGTTTCTCCTAAAACCCTATTTTGGGGACCATAGCGGTTATACGACCAGCAGGCAGGAGTGTTTTGGGGGATATCGCAGTAAAGCCGACATTCTTTAGCATCACGGCAATTATCCAATTCTTGGATGGGATATCGAAAGGCTGCAAAAGTGACCGGAGCAAATATCAAAATCCAAAATCCAAAAATCAAAAGGCAGATGATATATTTTGTAATATATTTACTCACTTTGGTTTACTCCAAGTTATCGAACGGATTTTCATAAGGTGTTTGAGCAATATCTGTTTCATCTTCGCCGAAGGGATTTGCAAAAGTTGATTCATTGGAGAAAGGGTTTTCATAGGTTGTCGTATCAAAAGGATTTTTGTATTCGGATGATGCGGTTGCGCTTTTGGAGTTTTCTTTGTTTAATTCATCCGTTTGAGTTTCTGTTTTGGGCGGTGTTATTTGAGGAATATTGGTCTGTTTTTGAGTCGCACGACCTGTCATGCGGAAATAGAGATAAGAACCGGAAAATCCGGTGACAGTTATAATAATAAGGAAAGTGGCAAAAAGAAGAGGGAATTTTTGGTTTTTGGACTTACCCAGAGTTACCGAGGATGGGGGTTCCTCAGGAGGGGGAGAGTTATAATCCGGTTGGTTGGGTGAGGAACCGGAAGGAGGGTCTTGGGGAGGCGACAGGTTAGGTGAAAAGTTTGGCGGAGCAACTGTTGACGGAGAGACAACTGTTGTCGGGTAAGCATGTTCATGGAGAGGAGTTGAGACAGTTTGAACAGGAGCGGTTGGAGAAAGGAAAGAAGGCATCGCCGGTGATGAGGCTGGCGGGATATTAGCAGGGCTAGTTTCCCAGGGTAAAGTTGAGGGATTGCCGGAGATACCGACAGGGTCAGGTACAGAGTTTATTGGAGGAGGCGGTTGATTTGAAGGGAAAGAAGATCCGGCTATGGGTGGAGAAGAAGCCGATTGAGGTGAAATCCCTAGTTTGGTCAGGTTGGGATCCATGCTTTTATTATATAACCATAAAAATAGTCTTTTGACAATTGGATCAAAATGAGTCAAATTCGGGCTGAATTTATCTGCGGGCTTTTTTGATTTCCTCATCGGTCATGCCGAAGTGGTGGGCGATTTCGTGCAGAACTGTTTCCCTTATTTTTTCCTTTAATATTTGCCTATCATAGCCAAAATAGGAAATTATAGGTCCGGCAAAAATAATGATTTTATCAGGAAGGGCATTTGCATAAAAAGCCCTGTTTGTTTTGGGAACTCCCCAATAGAGACCGAATAAACTTCCTCCGGGGGCAACTCCAGGCGTTTTGAGATCTTCACGGGTTGGCCATTCTTCAACTTCCACACTGACGTTTTCGATTTTTTGGCCAAATTCTTCAGGCAGACTATCCAGAGATTCTGCCACAATTGTTTCAAATTCTTTTCTGGTATAAAGCATTTGTATATAATATCACTATGACTGATATTTCTCAGCCAAATATTAAACCAATAATTAAAACAGGTGATTTGGAAAAGATTGATATCAGAGTCGGGACAATTACCAAGGTAATTGATATTGAGAAAAGCGATAAGCTGGTGAAGCTGATGGTTGATTTTGGCAGTTTTCAAAGACAGATTGTTCCCGACGGGGTACGGGCGGGATAGATTATTAAAATCTTATAAACTCATGTGTGGGAGATACGGATTTACACCAGGGGAGAATTTTTACAAACGGTTTGAGGTAACTAACCGGTTGGATAAACTGCAAACTCATTATAATGTGACGCCGGGAATGCAGATGCCGGTTATTGTGCGTGTTCACCCGGGGGGTGAACTGTTCACCCCCCGGGTGGAGCTGATGAAGTGGGGACTGATTCCATTTTGGTCCAAAGATCCTAGAATCGGCTACAAAATGATCAATGCCAGAGCTGAGGGAATTGAGGATAAGCCTTCTTTCAGAAAGCCTTTGAGGAGTCAGCGCTGTCTGGTGCCAACCTCTTTCTTTTTTGAATGGAGGCATATGGGAGAGGAAAAAATTCCTTATTTAATAAAACTGAAGGGTGAGGATGTTTTTGCCATGGCCGGACTGTATGATATATGGAAAGATGCAGAAGGATATAGTGTGAAATCTTTTACTATTATTACCACTGAACCTAATACGCTTCTGGGAGAAATTCATAACCGCATGCCGGTTATTTTACATGAGAAATTTGAGGATACTTGGCTTAATCCGCAAGTAAACGATGTTGGGGTTCTATTAAATTTTCTAAAACCGTATGATGCTGAAAGAATGGAAGCATTTCCTGTATCAAAACTGGTCAATAATCCGGCCAATGACAGCCAAGAGATAATAAGTAAGACGGGATCTTAACAGTCGGGGACCATGTCAGCAGGAAAATTATAAGGAGCAACAGTGAGACAAGGAATAGTGCCATTGCCGTCAGCTACTATTATCCAGCCGGAATCATCTTTATAAGCCAAAAACCAACCTCCAGCCATTTCTCCAGCAAATTTTACGCCTCCCTGGGCGTGAGTTCCTGTGTTTTTGCTGATAGTAATGGTGACATCGGTTATGTTTTTAGCGTATTTTTGAGCGAAAGCCTCTTTAATACCTTGTTCGGCGGTTTGTTCTACTTTTGTTACGGCAGGAATTGAGGTTGGAGGGATGTCTGTTGGTGGAAGTGTAATGATTTCTTCATAACTTTTGGTGGGGGAAGGATAATTCTCTTGGGATGAGGGTTTTCCTTTTAATAAATTTGAAGTCAGAATTCCTGCTAAAAAGAGAAAAATAGCAGCAAAGACAAAAAAACCAATTTTATAATAATTACCCGGTGATTGATTGGCGGCCATGCGGACCTAATAATAACACTTATTAAGTTTATTAACAAAAAGGCGCAGGGAGGTTGTATTCAATAGTGTATTGTCAAGGTGGCACCTTGACAAGAGACTATTGTAACAGTATATTCTTCCCCCGTCCCTGAATTCCTGAATTCTGAATTACTCAGATTTGATGCTATAGGATATAATATAGGGGAAATATTATGGATACTAGAGAAAGACGATTTGGAGAATCATTAATACAATCCTCTTTTATTTGGATACCTGGATTGGGTTTGGTATGTTTTATTGGAGCTCTAGCTATATTCAAGCCATGGGAAAATTGGTTTCAGGGAGCATCAAATGAACCTACAAGAACATTATCTGCTCCAGCAGAGGAAGATATTTCTAGTACTTTAATACCTGAACAAGCTATAGAGACTCCGCAATCTACTCAAATGTTACTTTCGGAAGAGCCTAAATCAGGTCTTCCTGTAATATGTATTCCAATTGACAGTAATCACCAGACTGGATATGCTGCAGTGAAGCAGTTAGTAGATCCATTAATAGAAAATGGAATAGATCTTCCTAATAGAATAGTCTATCCGGATAGAAGCAAACCGCATCTTACGATTGACAGAGGAAACATACCTAGGATTGTCCAACCGGGACAGGAATTTTGTTTACCGGGAAAATTTAATAAACATAAAATATTGTACGAGGGTGGGAGAGGTTTTTCTCCCTCAAATGGTTCAAAGCCGGTAGGATATGCAGGATATGGAACTGGAGGATAATTTAATTGACGGTAATGTTTGAGCAGGATTGGCCGATGATGGTACCGTCTCAAGTCGGTGACGGTGAAGCCGCAGAAGGAGATAATTAAGTCTAATTGAGATATAATAGAGAGGATGAAAAACTGGTCTGTCGATGAGGACTATCTTAAAAAATTTCCGGAAAAGTATAAAGTTTGGAAGCTGGAGCAAAAAATTGCATACGGACTGGATGCGGGGGAAAAAATAAACCGCCGGTTTCTTCTTAAGTATTGGCGGAAAATCAGCCCCAGAATTGATCCTAACAGGCGCGAATTCCTAAAATTTATTTTATGGGGATAAGGATGTTGACGTGATAACAGTATTAAGTAATTTTCAAAAAAAAGCACTGGCATTATTTAAAAATTCCCCTCTTTCTAATAATTTCTACCTGGCCGGAGGTACGGCTTTGTCTGAATATTATTTACATCACAGGAAGTCCGAAGATCTTGATTTTTTTAGTCAAGAGGAACTGTCAATCTTAAGCTTAAAAAGATTTTCAGCAAAATTGGCAAAAGAAGTTCTTACGGAAAAAATCGAGTTTCAGCACGGTTTCGGGCTTTATACCTTTTTTTTCTATCCCAAAGGAGAAGTAGCCAAATATA
>MFJA01000077.1:10980-13673 GCA_001779055.1 Candidatus Gottesmanbacteria bacterium RBG_16_37_8 | reverse complement strand
AGAATTTTAACGGCATTGCCGTTGAATCTTTATATGACATAGCTGTTGACAAGGCTCATACCATATCAATACGTCCTCGATTTAGGGATTTTATAGACCTTTACTGTATATTAGAGATAAAAAAAGACTGGAATTTCAGGGAATTACTAAAAAAAGGACAAGAGAAGTTTGAGATAGTAGTAGATCCGCTTCAACTTGGGGAAAATCTGATGTTAGTGAAGAAACAGGAAGATTTGCCCATAATGCTGATAAAAATAGATCTGGCAAAAATTAGAGAGTTTTTTTTAAATGAGGCGAAGAAATTACGATCAGAAATTCTTGACTGACTAGAATTATTTCATTTCCACTTCCGAGCAGGATTTGCCGATAATTGTTCCTCCCCAGTCGGTGACGGTGAAACCGCGGCGGGTAAAGGAGTCGATTTTGGGCGGAGGATTAACTGACAGGGGTGCGACAAGCCCCTCAAAAACTACCCTGACTCTTATCAAAGTATCGGGTGTAACTGAAAAATCCAGCTTTTCTTTTTGATTTATCTGGTCTGACTCAATAAGAGTGGCGAAATAGTAGGGTTTGTATTTCAGTTTGGGAAGCCAATAATTCATAAAATCTTCTATTTCCTGTTGATTAAAACCGATTTTAGAAAGAATTGGAGAAAGACGGGAGTTTATTTCTCCTTCCTTCCAGACCCATCCGTTTTTGGGAATATTAATTCCTTTGATATCGGCTTCATAATAAAGATAGGGATAATATTGGTCGTTGGTCGTTTGTAATGTTCCGTCGGGGGAGGCAATAATTTGCCAGCCATTTTCTTTATCATACAAAGGGAGACTTTCTGTTAATTGACCGTCAAGAGTTAATTTGACATTTAATTCCGTTTCTTTTTCAGGATACAAATAGATGGCCGGCTTGCACCAGGGGGTGGCCCAAGTCCACTGGTTTTGGGAGATAAATTCCATGCTTTTTAACTGGAGTGTCGGGTCATGCCTGCCTGTTTGAGGCAGGTCTTTTTCGGTAATCATATAGACATGAGATTTATTGGTTTGATTTGTCTGGACAAGCAAAAATGTCTGAGGGGCAGTAATTTGTGAGTAAACCCTGAAGGAGACGGCTTTGCCGTTTTCATCCCTGAATTCGATTGTGCCAAGAGGATCATAGCAATTGTTTTTAGGACTATTGGGTGTGCAGATATTAAGAGGCCTGGCATCTTCGGTAATCTTAACCAGATTGGTTGTATCGGGTTTGATGATTTTTGGTTTGGACCAGACATAGTAGTTGTAGTTGGTCCTCTGGGTCTGGTTTTGGGGGTTGATTTTGTCAGGTTGGGGTGAGGATCCCAGACTGGCAGGAAGAAAAGGGTGTCTGATAAAAGAGGGCGGAATGTCAAGAATTGAGTCAGGAATTGGTGTAAAGTTTGATTGTTCCTGACAATTTTCCAGGATGTTTTTGATAAAGTAAAAAGGATCATCGGGATCAGTGGTCGGCGGGGCGTCTTTGGAGGCCAGATAAATATCTTCGGCCAGATAGACATCAAAGAAGTGGGAACAGGCATTGTCGTTGGTGGAGCCGGCGTCCCAAAGAGCCGGACAGCCGGCATTTGAATTTGGATCGAAAGCATCTCTTTTGTTCAAGACATAGAGGAAATCTTTTAAATTAACATTAGTTCCATCTGCCGGACCGCAATTTTTGTCCTGTTCGTAATTACAACCGACATTATAGGAGTAGGGATTCCAAAAGATTTCTTTTAATTCTCCGTTAATATTTGCCTCGGCAATTTTTCTTAAATCCGAGTACCAATTTTCTTTCCAAAAACACTGACCGCGGTGTCTGCTTGCGTTAAAGCCATTGGGGTCTTCTTCAATACCCGGGCAGAGTCCAACGGCATAGGGACCGGCATATTCGTCTGTTTTGCAGCTGGCGATCCTAAGATCGGTCCTGACCTGGATAAAGGTTCTTGTCAGACTAGGAACAAGAGAATCCGGAGTGTTACTGTTCATCAATGATTTTTTACATTCATAGACTCCGTCAGCATCGAGGTCGGTCAGGGAATTGAACTTATAGGGAACTTTGCCCTGAAAAAGATCCGGATTGAGGGTAACTCGGTTGTCGGTCAGATTCCGGAAATTATCAGGCCATTTCAAGGTGATTTTGATATCCGGCTGGGGATGGTAGCAGGCGCGAAAGTAGGGTGTGGGGGAAACAACTGTTCCGGGAGGCGAGTATTGGGTGTAGGAGGTGCCGAACAAACCGGCGCCAAAACCGATGATTGAGGAAATCAGGGCAGCAAGGATTGGCCACATATCTATAATAATATCAACATATTAGGGGTAAATTTGCAAGACTAGAAAAGTCTTGAAAATAGAAATAGTTTTGGTAGAATAAGAATATCTAATATCGCCTTCGTATATGAACATCGCAAAATTCTTTAGTTGGATTATCATCGGGGTAATTTTTCTCTTCTTTATCTTTTTCTCAAGTCTGGTTTCTTTTATTACCGACTGGTGGTGGTTTGCCGAGGTAGGATACACTGAAATTTTTATCAAGTCTTTAGGGGTAAAAGCGGTACTGGGTTTGACCGTTTCGATTATTGCTTCAATATTTCTCCTCCTTAATTTTCTGGCGGCAGTTTCCTCTAAAATTCCCTGGCTGGTAGCCATTCCGGAAAGCCTGGTAGGTCAACCTATAAGTCTTGATAA
>MFJA01000077.1:10625-10960 GCA_001779055.1 Candidatus Gottesmanbacteria bacterium RBG_16_37_8 | reverse complement strand
GTATCATTATCTGTCTCGTTATCTCCTTATTTTTCGGATTGATAGCCGCAAGCAGTTGGCAAGATGTACTTAAGTTTATCAACAGCAGTTCATTTGGAATTGCTGATCCTGTTTTTGGCCGCGACATATCTTTTTATATCTTTTCTCTGCCGGTTTTTAATTTGGGCTTAGGACTTATGCGGACTCTTATTCTTTTCTCCCTTATAAGCTGCAGTGCTGTGTATATGCTGCGGGGCAGTTGGAATATATCAGGCTTACTAGGTAAACTTGGCGGGATTGATATGGGTAAATTAGGTCTACCTATCTTAAAAGAGGGTAAACAAAAAGAAACAAGT
>MFJA01000077.1:9878-10614 GCA_001779055.1 Candidatus Gottesmanbacteria bacterium RBG_16_37_8 | reverse complement strand
AATTCATATCGGAATCCTGCTGGCTCTTTTATTAGCAACAATGGCAGCAGGTACTTATCTTTCCTTGTTTAAGCTTCTCACCAGTCAGAGCGGACCGGTTTTCGGAGCAGTCTTTACCGATGTAAAGATCATGATTCCGCTTCTTCGGGTATCTATTATGGCAATAGTTTTTGCCGCACTTGCCTGTCTGTATTGGGGAATAAGCGGTAAGACTACTCTACTTTTGGGAGCAGTTACCATTTATTTTCTGGTTGGACTTCTCTCAGGAATTGTTCCCTCTATTTTCCAAAAACTAATTGTTGCTCCCAATGAGCTTGCCAAGGAAACGCCGTTTATTAAAAACAATATTGCCGCCACCCGTCAGGCTTTTGGACTTGACAAAATCGAGGAACGGGAAATTTCAGGGGATAAGCCGTTAACTGCAACCGATATTACCAACAATAATCTTACGATCAAAAACGTCCGCCTTTGGGACAGAGCTCCTCTTCTTTCAACATTCTCCCAAATACAGGAGATAAGAACCTATTATGAATTTACCTCGGTTGACAATGACCGCTATACAATAGATGGAGAAATCCGGCAGATTATGCTCTCGCTTCGGGAACTGGCAACAGAGAGTCTCCCCAATAGAAGCTGGATTAACGAAAGACTGACATTTACCCACGGATACGGCCTGGCGGCAGGACCGGTCAATCAGGTAACCATTGAAGGCTTGCCTGTCCTTTTTGTCAAATAT
>MFJA01000077.1:9587-9835 GCA_001779055.1 Candidatus Gottesmanbacteria bacterium RBG_16_37_8 | reverse complement strand
CGGAAATTTATTTCGGAGAACTTTCCAATGATTATGTTTTTGTCAAAACAAGATCGAAGGAATTCGACTATCCCAAAGGAGAAGAAAATGTATTTACTACGTATGAGGGTAAAGGAGGTGTGGAGATAAACTCGACCATCAGACGCCTTTTTTATGCTATACGCCTTGGCTCGCTCAAACTGCTTTTATCAAACGACATCAAGAGCGAAAGCAGGATTCTTTACTATCGCAATATCAAAGAAAGAGTT
>MFJA01000077.1:4318-9576 GCA_001779055.1 Candidatus Gottesmanbacteria bacterium RBG_16_37_8 | reverse complement strand
TTGATAAAGATCCATACGCCGTCGTTGCCGATGGAAGAATTTACTGGATTATCGAAGCATATACGGGAAGCAGTCTCTATCCCTATTCGCAACCTTTGCCGTTGAACGGCGATCGGGTGAACTACATCAGAAACTCGGTAAAAGTAGTGGTTGATGCCTATGACGGCAGGGTGACCTTTTACAGGGCAGATAAAGATGATCCGATTATCAACACCTATGCTAAGATTTTTCCTAAATCCTTCCGCCCGTTTTCTGATTTGCCCGAAAGTCTAGTTTCTCACTTACGGTATCCTGAAGATATTTTTACCCTGCAGGCAGCCATCTATTCTACCTACCATATGGATGACCCGCAGATCTTTTACAACAAAGAAGACCAATGGGAGATCCCAGCGGTTGCTAGCGAAGGAGAAAAAGACACCACCGGTAAAACTTCGGCTTTCACGCCAAGACACATGATCATGAAACTTCCAACAGAGAAGAAAGAAGAGTATATCTTAATGACTCCCTTTACTCCGCGTGCCAAAGACAATCTCTCTGCCTGGATGGTAGCCAGGAATGATAAAGAATTTTACGGGAAACTTCTTATTTATCGATTCCCTAAACAAAAACTAATCTTTGGTCCCAAACAGGTGATTGGCCGCATAAATCAGGATGCGGAGATATCAGGACAAATCTCCCTCTGGGATCAGCGGGGATCACAGGTAATTTACGGCCCGCTGCTGGTTATTCCAATAGAAGAATCTCTTATCTACGTAAGACCGCTCTACCTTAAAGCAGAAGCCGGAAAAATTCCGGAACTCAAACGGGTTATCGTTGCCTATGAGAACAAAATCGCTATGGAGGAAACTCTTGAGGCCGGACTTAACCGGATTTTTGGCACGGGAGTAACAAAGGCAACTCCTTCCGAGAAGAAAATAGAGCAGGTAACCACAACTTCCGTCCAAAGCGATCAAGAAATAATTAAGCAGGCAAGTGATACTTATGATGCCGCCATCCGTGCCCAAAGAGAGGGAGACTGGACAAAATATGGAGAGGAGATAAAACGATTGGGGGAAATCCTGAATAAACTGCAATAATGATGCCATTTTCATTCTTTAGAAAAATACTTTTGACACTGGCGCCGTTGGCGCTTTTTTATCTTCTGAAAAAAGGAGAAAAGAAAGATACTAAAAAGAAATCCTCTCTATCAGATTATGATAAAAGCAAAATAGTGGAAGGTGAAATTGTTAAGGAGAAGAAATGAATACTGAATTATCAAAGTGGACCCCTTTGTCAAGACAGTAAAACGGTCAAACAAAGACTAAATTTTCACCTCCTTTCCCACCTGCCGGACGGACAGGCAAAAACACTTTTGGATTTAATTGAAGTTTTGTATTATCCTATATTGATCATCCTAATCAGAAACAGTATCCTAATCAAAAAATATATGTAATAGAATTGCATGATTATTCTTATATAGTGCCATTTGTGGAAGATAAAGAGAAGATATTTTTTAAAAACAATTTTTCCAAGTAGAAAAATGACTAAAAAATATTTAAAAGAAAGGTGATAATAATGAAATATTATGAATTAACAAAAGAAGAGGAAAGGATACTTAAGGAAGTCGAATCTGGCGAATGGAAACCTGTAAAGAATTTGCAAAAAGTAAAGAGGGAAATGACAGCTGTGGCCAGGAATACTCTCAACAAGACCAGGAATATAAATATCAGACTTTCGGAGAGAACATTGTCCAAACTTAAAGCAAAAGCGATAGAGGAGGGTATTCCCTATCAGACGCTTGCCTCATCTCTGCTTCATAAATACGTCAACAGGTAAAGAATAGAACTTTCTATTAGCTAGAAATATTATTTTGCCTGGAAGGTAAATTGATAAAGGAGGATAATTTATCCCTATGGTTTTTATTATAGGTTGAAAATATTTTCAAGTTTGGTATAATACACGATTTAAGATGTCACAATTTGAAAAATTCCATTGTTTAATGCGTCAGGACGGTTCGGGAGGAGGATCGTCCGGTGGAGATGGTAATGGGGAAGAATTTAAACCATTGATCGATATTTCTGCAAAAAAACTAATAGGATCTTATATTGCTCCATATGTTAAAGGTTTTTTTCAAAAGGGAATTTATGAAAAAATAAGGAGCGGAGAAGGAATAAAGGTATTTAATGCTTTTCAAATTGAATTGTCAGATACCAAAGATGGAGAAAAAGTTAGTAAAAAAATGACAGTTACCCATAGACAAAACGGGACGACAAGAATCCTACAAATAGGGGTTGATGGAAACGGCCGTTTAGAGAATTTGCACCTGTTGAAAGGTGAGTCTAACAACCAACAAGGCATTTTTTCTGCTGACAGGGTGAGCAGGATAAAAGGAGGCTGGAAGATTGATACTTATGGTGAAAATGAAGAAAAGACAGCAGATGAGCTGGTGAGAGTTTTTTCATCTTTTCAGTTGGGGTTTATTATTGATGGAGAACCGATTGAGAATGACAAGTTGGAAAAGATATTTAAGGCTGTTATTGAAAATAAAAATCCTTTTATTAGCGCAGTTGGGCAGGAGACAGGAATTATATTGAGAAATTCACTTGGTGATGAATTATTTAATATACCCGATAAAAAGTGGTTATTAAGCGATTCAAGTGAAGAAGCTCAAAAAGCAAGACGGTTCCTCAGCCAACTTTATAGAAGCTCAAGAAGAGAAATTTTGATTGGTGGAGGAATTAGTGCTTTAGCCACACTAGCCTGCATGTTTGAAGGTGCGATGGCAACCGCAGTACCGAGAAACGTAACATCAGAGAATAACGCTCAAGGGGCAACGGGAGAAGGAAGTTCAAGCGGAGATACTCCTCAACAATTTCCTGAAACATCGCCTAACGATGGCCAATTTGATATTGATTCCCTTTTCCTTGAGGATGAAACAAATCAATTAGCTCAGCTTGGGTTGGACGAGGGAACTAACGGAATACTTGAAGAAATAGATCCCGGTGTTTTGGCCCGTTTGGTAGTTGGAGAAAGGTACGGTTGGGCACCGGGAATAGAAAATCTTTGGGAGACTGTTGGATTTCCGGGAAAACTAGCTAATGCTCTTGAGGCTAACGGAATTAAAGCTACCGGTGATTGGGAAGCGCTTAAAAACAGAAATGTCAACGGAGGGTACAGTTTTTATGTTAAGGAAGCTGATTTATTTATTAGACTGGTACCTAAAGGATCTCCTTTTGAAAATTTGACCAGAAATTCCGTTTTGACTTGGAGGAGTCTTCTTGAAGAAGCAGGTGTTCCTGCAGAATCGATCAATTCAGTGGCATTATTAGAAAATGTCACTTTCAATAAAAATGATTATCTGGCATTGGTAACACCAAATGTCAGCAGTACGAATTTAGAACATATTGTCAGAAAAGGATCTTACAATAACGAACAAATAACTATACTTCTCAATAGCTACAGAGATTTATTAGTCAAAGCTGCGGAAAAAGGCTATCTGCAGGCAGATACCAATTTTACCAATATTAAGGTAGATATTTCCGACCCCAATAATTTACGGCCCATCCCAATTGATCTAATTCACAAACCGATTTATCTGATTGTAGGTCAGGAGCAGCAGTATGTGGAGAAAATGTTAGCCAAGTCAGCATCGAAGAGGGGAATAAACCTTCCATGGGGGAATAGCATGAATAAATTTGACAGTTTTGACTTGAATGTTTGGTTGCCTGATAAGGGAATTAGAGTAACAGTTAAAATACCGCATGAGGCTGCCGGCGGGCTAAGCGGAGAGGCGATGAGCAATCTGGTATATCAGGTTGAAGATCAAATAATTGCTAATTCCAACAGAAATCCGGGTGAGACTTTTGACATATCTATTACGGGATCAGACGGCAGAAGTCAAACGATTACTTTGAGGCAACCGAATATTTCAGGACGTGAAGTATTAGGACAGGGAGGAAGACTTGGTAAGCTATTACGAGGTTTATCCAAGGCCAACTTGTATCTGGAGACTGGTATTTTGATGGCTGTAGTTTACCAACTGCTTAGTGAATTTGAACCAAGAGATTATGTTCCACTGGAGCCTGTTGATATTTTTCCAACTAATGCAGAGGAGGCCATAGATGATGGCGAATTTAATTTAAAACAATCTTTTGAAAGAATTCATGATCATATAATTAGTTTAAAATTAAATGAATTAGGAAAGGCAGTTAATGATCCCAGAGGAACAAATAATGCTGTTTTGAAGATGTGCGGAATGGATAATGAAGGAGTTTTGGGACTAATTAATTATTTTAATGGACAAAGTTCAGGACAGGGACAGGCAATGGCGATTGAGGCATTAAAAGCGCAAGTAGTAGCATCTCCGGCCATAGTTCCTGCCAGGGCAGTATTCAGGAGCCAGGCTGAAATTATTTATCCATCCCAGCGACCTGCAACAAATATTGGAGTATCAGCAATTGAATTAAACGGAGAAAAAATAGTAATTTTCTCCCAGCTTGACGGAAATGCGCCAAAGCCGCTTTTAATTTGGATCAAAGATGGTGACAATATAAATGCACAAATATTTAATGAAAACGGCACGTTGGATTTTGTTTTGACTGACAATACATCCCTGATAAGTAAAAAAGTAAGCTTCAGCTGTATTCCAGGATTTGGTGATTCAATGGCTGAGGCGGAATTTCAATGTTCAACGACAACATCAGGCGGTGAGTAAAACAGGTATAATGAGAGGATGAGACGGGAGAGGATGATGGGGTTTTTGGCGCTTCTGACAACAGCCGGGATTTACGGATTTTTTGATGTTTTTATCCGATTTTTAACTAAATACTTCTCGGTGACCGGACAGATTGCTTCCAAATTTTTTCTGGCCCTTCTGATAACTTTGGCAATTATTTACTTCAAAAAGATTTCTTTAAAACTGCCAAAAGTAAAGCTGTGGCAATGGGCGTTATATCTTTCCGCACTGCCTATTGCAGTTATATTTGGCACACTTTCGATAATTTCCATCAAAGTGGCCAATGCGGTTTTTTATCTTTATATCGGCGGTTTTCTGGCGTCATTTATTGCCGGCCGGATTTTTTTTAAGGAGAAGATTGGTTTGGTTAAAATTCTGGCTCTTATGATAGCAATTGCGGGGCTGACTGTTTATTCCTATCCGGTGACACTGTCTTTTGCCAAAAGCGGGGTAATTTTCGGACTTCTGGCCGGCGTCTTTGACGCTGTTTTAAATTCCATGAGGAAATTACTCGGCAGGCAAAATCAATATTTATTGGTTTTTT
>MFJA01000077.1:3906-4242 GCA_001779055.1 Candidatus Gottesmanbacteria bacterium RBG_16_37_8 | reverse complement strand
CTTTCTTTAATTTTTCTTATTCCCTATGCAGTCGGGCTGACGGCTGTAGGGTTTCTGACTCTATACGGCTTTTCCCATTATGATTTGAACCTGGGAACGATTATTGTTTCCATGGAACTGCCTTTTGTTATTGTTATTTCCTTCCTGTTTTTGGGGGAGAGACCGACTTTTTTGGAAATAGTGGGGAGTCTTTTGATGCTGGCGGCGCTTTTTATTGTCAATTGGTCATTCAGCGGGAAAAAGAAGGACAGCTCTTGACAAGATACACCATTTACGGTACCGTTAACGGTATATGATAAGCGATGTATACGGAATAAAAGAGTTCCAAACGAAATT
>MFJA01000077.1:1969-3836 GCA_001779055.1 Candidatus Gottesmanbacteria bacterium RBG_16_37_8 | reverse complement strand
ATGGTGGCTATTCCTTTTGAGGATTATAAGGAGATTGAAGATATTCTTGTGGAGTTAAATTCAGCAAATCTTAAACGCGATATTAAAAATGCACGAAAAGAGTATGAAAGCGGACAAGCGGCCGACTTCAGTAAATTTATCAAAATCAAAAACTAAAGATTACCGGATCGTCATTTCTTCAAAAGCGCAGAAGGATTACCGCCATCTTGATCCTCCAATTCAGAATAGAATAACTTCTGCGATACTCAAACTGTCGAACACGCGTTACCCCCAACAATTTAAAAGTCTGATAGGTAAAGATATCGCTTCCTTTCGTCTGCGGGTCGGTGATTACCGTATTCTCTATGATGTCTATGAAAGGGATGAAACTGTTCTTATTCTTCGTATTGGTCACCGCCGGGATATCTACCGATAATATTTTAAGTAGTGATGCTCTTTGATAGGCTTTGTGCGGATTGAAATTGTTATTTGGAACCGTATAATAATATTTAGAAACCTGCCAAAACAACTGGCGGGTTTTTTTTCCCGATAAAATCGGGACGGGTATGAAAAAATTTATTTTAATAATTTTACTGGTTTTGACGATTGACGTTTCCCGGGATTTAAATTCAAGACGGTTCAATGAAGAAATACTTAGCCAAAAGCATCAGGAAAATATTACCACTAAGCTGGAAATGTTGAAGAGTTTATCTGCCTATGATTACAGCCAGGCACAACAGAACTCGGGGAGGTTATTTATCCGTGACAAAATCATTCTGGAATAAACTTCATAAATTGATACTGCGTATCCTCAATATGATTCTATAATTATTTTTCCCCGAAAAAAACAATTGTTGTGATAGAATTTGATTGCTTATGATACACTAAGAGACATGGCTGGATGGAATGAAAAAACAAAACCTAGTTTTAAAACAGAACAGCAAATTATTAAAGAGATACTTGAAGGCGTAGAAGGGGAAAGAGCTGAAAAAAATTGTTCATATTTAGAACTTGTTTCTAAAGAATTCAGTGAAGTTATTTTCAATCTAGCTTTAGAAAATTGGCCCCACTATTATGGGGAATTTGACAATTTTATTGATTTTCAGGATGATTTGGCCAAAAATTGGCTGGTGAAAAATCGGGCATTTGAAAAAATTGCCAGAGCCGCCGGCATGAGGTATTTGAGCAGGGAGGAGAGTCAACAAGGATTAGTCAATCCAAATAAATATTTGTTTGCAATGCTATCTGCTAATGCATCATATTTACTGGTAGGTCCTCTGGAGCTTTTGACAGACAGGGACCAGGGGCGGCCTTTAAATATAGCAGATTACCTTTTCGCGAAGGAGAAGCAGTAGCCAATATTGATCAATATAGAGGTGTTTATTTCAAAGAAGTACCTATGGAGGGTAAACAGGCTATACTGACTGATTTTGTAACTGAATTAGTGCCGTCACCTATAGTCACAATTTATATCATAGAAACAACTTCTAAAAAACTATTAACAACAAGAGATACTTTATCAGACACCATATCAAGAACATTTTTCGGTATAAATGCAAAGACGATTCCTAGAGTATAATTTATAAATTTAACAGGGTGAGGATTTTGGGGTGAGAAATATAGCTAGTTATAGAGCATACTGGCAGTACATTTTACCCCCGTCCCAGATTTCCAGATTTCTCTAAAGTGGTCGGACAATAATACCTCTGTTACTGTGCCAAACATGTCCGCCTAGTACTTTTGTTTCCGAGGTATTAAATGACGGCCGTATATACGGAGAAGGTTCGAAGTCTGAAAATATTTTAAAAAACATTTTAAGTGTGTATACAATTGGACCATAGGTTGAACCATTAGATCGCAAGCTTGAGTCTAATACCAAAATATTTTT
>MFJA01000077.1:1646-1916 GCA_001779055.1 Candidatus Gottesmanbacteria bacterium RBG_16_37_8 | reverse complement strand
AGCCGTTAGCGATTAATGCACCGCCTCCACTCAAAGGGGTAGCAAGGTCCTGCGGATGACTTATGCGCACAATATTATGATCTACTCCAAAATGATTAAGAGTATTATCTATATTTTCAAGTTCCATTCCACCTAATCTGTCAGCTCCACAGTTAAGAGATATTTCCATTACTTTATCTAAGAAAGGAGCTTCGGGAGGTAAGATTCCTGTCCAAACAAGACCGTTGAAAATTGTTAGAGGCCCACACATATTAGGAGGAATTTCGTCGT
>MFJA01000077.1:1247-1558 GCA_001779055.1 Candidatus Gottesmanbacteria bacterium RBG_16_37_8 | reverse complement strand
GAGCTATATAGCCTTCTAATTCAACCATGTCTGGTATTTTACTATTTATGTCAAACCAGATCTATTATGCGAATGGGAAATTACCAAGAGGTAGAAAATATAAAGCTTGGACTGATGGCAGAAATATGAAAATTATTCAAAAAGTCGAATGCGTGAGTTTAGATTTAGAGGGGATAATTTACCGTGAAGTAGCCTAAGAGTTAATACCTGGTGGACTCTGCTATTATTCTTAACAAATCCACTATAGATTGAATATTTTTCATTGAATGAAGATTTTCCTTTAACTGAGCAGTTCTTTCTTTAAATGGTTC
>MFJA01000077.1:792-1232 GCA_001779055.1 Candidatus Gottesmanbacteria bacterium RBG_16_37_8 | reverse complement strand
CAGACGTATCATATATTGCATTGATTCAGGTGATTTACCCGTAGCATAGTAATTAGACAAAATCTGGGCTGAGATAGCTACTTGATCAATGGCTGAGGCAACATCTCCGTACCCAAAATCAGTAGGAATGATTTTTGATAGGTCTATCAAAGCGAAGGGTCCGCAATGGCGCATTGTTAGATCTATTTCGCGTTGCAGTGTAGCAAAGTTTGATGAATTTAGCTTTAATAATTCTGCCATAAGAAGAGGAAGTTGATCACTATGAAGAACTTCTGCCAAAGTATGCAAATCGACAGTAGAAGGATCGTTGAAGTGACTTCTATTCTCAGCTTGTAACATTACTTGTCCTCCTTTTGATAAAGCTCCACGACTCACCTGAACGGTTGCCAGCTTTGGAAACGGGTCTGGTAAAACCTTGCCGGTATCTCTTATGACTACAT
>MFJA01000077.1:347-738 GCA_001779055.1 Candidatus Gottesmanbacteria bacterium RBG_16_37_8 | reverse complement strand
TGTTTATCGTCTACAACTACTTTTTCAAGAGTAGTATCTGAATCAAGAAGCAGAAAAACCTCATCGTACATAATTGTTATACCTTCGCTATTTGTCAGTTCAGCCAGACCTGAAAGGAAATCCTCACTATACACGTACATATCAGGATTACGCGGAGCAGTTACAACAATCAGACTGACCGGAAAATCTTTTTTAGCCTCCTCGACAGCTCGTTTTATTTCAGCAACTGCAGGATTATTGGTGCAATTAACATGTAAAGTTTTTCTGCGACCATCACCAGCAAGACCAACAAGCTCTTCAAATGCGGGATATGCTGGATCAAGTAAAAGTACAGAACTATCAGGTTTACTAAGTCTGTGAATCACGGACCCAACTGCTTCCATTGCGCTTG
>MFJA01000077.1:0-284 GCA_001779055.1 Candidatus Gottesmanbacteria bacterium RBG_16_37_8 | reverse complement strand
TGCTCTATTCAATTTCTGAAAGTTTTCCATACCAAATATTCTTGCATCTTCAGCAATTCTTAAAGGACCGACATGATTTTGTGTAAATCCAGGATACCCTATAAGTGCATCAATTGGATGCTTGGCAGCATCTGTTCTGTTTTGTTGTAACTGGTCATGTAAGGAAGGATTCTCTTTTTGGTTTACAGGAGCATTCATAGTTAGCTTATTTCATAACATAAACCATTCTATTCTA
Source organism: Candidatus Gottesmanbacteria bacterium RBG_16_37_8 (assembly GCA_001779055.1). GTDB lineage: Bacteria > Patescibacteriota > Microgenomatia > 2-02-FULL-39-11 > 2-02-FULL-39-11 > 2-02-FULL-39-14. Next base: position 49 of record MFJA01000077.1, on the reverse strand, counting down.
CTCAAATTTAGGATGCTTCTCAACTTTCTAGTTTATAAATACTAATGTA
>MFJA01000076.1 GCA_001779055.1 Candidatus Gottesmanbacteria bacterium RBG_16_37_8 | reverse complement strand
ATGAAGACAATATTCTTATCGTTTAAATTCAGGAAAATTGAGAAGTAACAAATTAGGAAAACTGAGAGGTTATATTACATTCATTGATGAATAACTGATTGGTCCCGCCTTTGGCGGGATTAATTCTCCCGATAAAATCGGGATCATTGAATTTTCACGGTTTTTTAATGCAGTTAGGTAGTAATTTGAGTATTAAGCGAACAGTTGAAATGGCATTTTTCACATTTTAATCTAGTATAAGACGATGGAACAACATCCTGTACCAAGAAATATTTCCAGTTTTCAATTCCGGCTGGTTGGCGATATGACGATGCGCCAATTCCTTTACCTGGCCGGAGGGGCAGCAATTGCCTTTTTACTTTTCAAATTTTCTCCTTTTCCGGCAATTATTAAATGGCCGATTGTTTTATTTTTTGCTTTCGGAGGAATCGCTTTTGCTTTTTTACCGATAGCGGATAGACCGTTAGACAGATGGCTTATGGCTTTTATTAAAAGCATCAATTCACCTACCCAATATATTTGGCACAAAAACACGGTCATTCCGGATATACTTTTGCGCAATTACACTTCGCCAATAAAGAAGTTACCGCAAAATCATCAGGAGGCCCATCAGGATGCCAAAAAAAAATTGGACTTATATTTACAGAACCTGCCCAAGCAGCCTCATCAGGAATTAAATATCAGGGAAAAACACTATGTTGACAGGACGCTGTTACTTTTTACCCAAACCGGTCAGAGTCAAGGGGGACAAATAATGCAACCGGGATTTATACCTACTAAGGATCCAATTGGACAAATACCTGCGATGCGTCCGGATAAAATCGATGTCGGAAAAGTGATAACTCCTCCTGAAAAAATAATTATGCCAGGTATTATTGCAGATGACAAAGTTGTAGAAGAAAAGAGGGTAATTGAACAAACCATAAAGCCAATTGAGGCGGGACAAATAAAGACACCTACAGTACCAATTCCGCTGATGAAAGCAGCCGGTCAAACAGAACCAGAACTACCCCCAGAGAAAAAAGAAGCAGCGGAAAAACCAACTGAAACGGTAGCTATAAAAAAAGAGGGTGAAAAACTGGCGGAAATAATTAAAGAAAAAGAGAAACTTGAGAAAGAACTGCAAAAGTTTAAGGATGAAATGTCAAAAAGCGGAAAACTGGACTACGCCAAGGCTACGACCAGCAAGCCGGACATTATTAAACCACAGCTTGCCCCTGAAAAACAAGCTCCGACAATAAAAACGGTTACAGCAAAGACGGCAGTGAATGAAATAGGTATCCCGAGATTTCCTCAGGTGCCTAATATTATTATGGGTGTTATTAAAGACATGCAGGGGAAAATACTACCCAATATTATATTGACGGTTAAAGACACAAAAGGAACTCCGCACCGAGCTTTAAAGACAAACAGACTGGGACAATTTTCAACAGCAACTCCATTACAAAACGGTATATATCATATTGAGGCAGAAGATCCCCTGAAGAGATATGTCTTTGATATTGCGGAAATAAATTTAACCGGGAAAGTTTTTTTGCCGATTGAAATTACCGCCAAAGGAGAAAAAGAATTAATGAGAGAAAAATTGACGAAAGAAATATTCGGGAGTCAGGGGGCGACAATATGATCCAACCAACATCAGCACCAATAAGAGCAACAACACAGGAATTTCTGGAAATCGAAGATATTGCGGATGACATCGTTCTATTAACTAACGGATCGGCTGCTTTGGTTATTGAAACAACTGCAGTAAATTTCGGCCTTCTTTCAGAGGATGAGCAGGATGCTTTAATTTATGCCTATGCCTCATTTTTGAATTCTCTGTCATTTCCACTGCAGATTGTTATTTTATCAAAAAGAATGGATATTTCCTCATATATTGAGTATTTGGTGTCCGAGGAAGGAAAAACCGGCAATCCCGTTATGAAAGACAGAATCCAGCATTACCGGGAATTTATCCTGTCTACGATTAAGGAGAATAAAGTATTGGAAAAAAAATTCTATCTGGTTATTCCTTTTGCGGTATTGGAGATGGGAATAAAAGATTCAACAAAATCATTGACCGGTAAAAAGAAAAAACTGCCTTTTGCCAAAGATTATATTCTGTCCAGGGCTAAAACTTCACTATTTCCCAAGAGAGACCATATCTTAAGACAACTGGGCAGAATTGGGCTTAAAGGAAAACAACTGGCTACTCAGGAATTAGTGGAACTTTTTTACAATCTATATAATCCGACTTTTACAGGAGAAAAACTCGGTGAGACCAGCGGCTATACCAAACCAATGGTTGAAGGAGCATAAGATATGCTTTCAATTTTCGGAAAAAAGAAACAGGAAAACAAATCACTTCAGGAAACCCATATGCCGGTGATGCCGCCTCAAGGCGGTTTCGCAAGAATGGATCAACCGCCAATTCCGGCTGCCTCATTTACAGCAACCCAATTTCAGAAAGTTCCGGGAAGCGTTATCAATCAGAGGACTCAACCAACTCATATGCCGGCAGTAAAAACAATAGGAAAGGTTGCCACAACAACAAGACAAGCTACAGCTGCCCAACAGACAGCTAATTATCAGGCAAAACAGCGCTATGCCAAAGGACTTTCTACAATCCGCGATATCATTGCCCCATCCTTAGTGGAAGTTGATTTCGACAATATAAGGATAAACAACAATTTTTTCCGGACTTTATTTGTGGCCGGCTACCCGCGCTATGTTTCGGGTAACTGGCTTCATCCGCTTTTATCTTTTGACAAATCCTTATTTATATCAATGTATATTTACCCTACTGAATCAAGAGTTATCCTGGAGGATTTAAAAAGGAAAATAGCGGAGATGGAGGCAACTATTCAGGTTGACATGAAAAGGGGTAAGGTCATCGATCCGACGGTACAGGTGTCTTTGGACGATGCTCTGGCGCTTCAAGCGCAATTGGCTAAAGGAGCGGAAAGATTTTATCAATTTTCCTTGTATATAAGCATACCGGCAGATTCAGTTGAGGAAGTTAACCGTGAATCAAAGGAGGTTGAGTCAACTTTGGGATCGCTTTTAATTGTGCCCAAACACGCAACGCTTTCCCAGGAAGACGGTTTTAAATCAACATTGCCATTGGGACTGGATAAATTGGATATCACCCGCAATATGGATACGACCTCACTGGCAACGACATTTCCCTTTACTACAGCCTCTTTATCTGCCAATGAGGGAATTCTATATGGAATTAATGAGCATGACGGAAGTTTGGTCATTTTTGACCGCTTTGTTTTGGAGAATGCCAATAGCGTGATTTTCGGAAAATCCGGAGCCGGTAAGAGCTTTATGGTCAAACTTGAAGTGATGAGAACGTTAATGTTCGGATCGGAGGTCTTCGTGATAGATCCTGAAGGGGAATATAAGGATATTACCAGAGTTTTGGGAGGAGACCAAATTGATTTTTCCTTTAACTCGCCTATCAAGATTAATCCCTTTGATTTGTCAGGAATTATTGAGGAGGGCGAAAATGAACTGGGATTAAAAATATTGTCTTTACATGGACTGATGAGAGTGATTATGGGCGAATTGTCTCCAGGAGAAGATGCTTTACTTGACCGGGCTCTGGTTTTAACCTACAAGCAAAAGGGGATAACACCTGACCCTGACACTCAAAAGCGGGAACCTCCCCTGATTGAGGATTTGTATAAAGTTCTCCTTGGTATGGAGGAAGAAAATGCCAGGAGACTGGCAGAAAGACTGGAAAAATTCGTTAAGGGATCATTGGCCGGAATTTTTAACCAAAAATCCAACTTAAACATTAAAAATCCGCTGGTTGTTTTTAATATTAAGGAACTTGAGGCAGAGCTAAGGCCTGTGGCAATTTTTATTATTCTTGATTTTATCTGGACGAAAATCAAAAGAAACATTAAAAAAAGACTGCTGATTGTTGATGAGGCATGGTACTTAATGAAACATCCTGACTCGGCAACATTTCTTTATGGAATTGCCAAACGGGCAAGAAAATACTATCTTGGAGTAACGACCATCACCCAGGATGTGGAAGATTTTCTATCAACTGATCATGGTAAGGCAATTATCACCAACTCTTCTCTGCAGATACTTTTGAAACAATCACCGGCGGCAATAGACAAGTTGGGAGATGTGTTTTACCTGTCGTCAGGAGAAAAGCATTTCTTACTTTCGGCCGGTGTAGGAGAGGGATTGTTTTTTGCCGGAGCATCACATGCGGCGGTGCAGTTTATTGCCTCACCGATGGAATATCAACTGGCTACCAGCAAACCTTCGGATACAATGCAGGAAAAATCAGTATTAACAGAAGAGGGAGCGACATAAGTTTGAATTAGGTATAATAGTTATGTATGCACTCTGCCCCTGATCAAGAAAACGAAAAAGAAGAGTTAAACCCAGAGAAAGAGAGCCAGCAACAGCAAAGTGATTTTTTTAGTGAAGAGGTTCCTGAAGGAGAAATGGCCACTTCCTGGGCTGCCTGGGCTGCTTACTTTATTGGAAAACCTCTAAAAAATCGAGAAGATATTCTTCTGGCCTTAAAACATGTTAATCATGCCAATTTCGAACATGAGCTTCTGAAGGTTAGAGACCCGGTAAAATTTCAAATGTTGACCAGGGATTTTCAAATATCTTTAAAAGAAATTGAAAAACAGAGAAAATCCAAAAAGGGACAAAAAAGGGGTTATGCCCAAGTCGGGATGGGACCGTTTAAACGCTATAAAGAACAAATAGTTTTTGATGCATTCGACCGTAAAGAGCAGGCTTTTAAACTGGCAACAGCAGTTCAAAACAAAATAAATACGGATGAATACAAGTTAAAAATCGCTAAAACTTCTGAAGTCTTCGGTTTAAATGAAGAAAATACCACTAAACTTAGGAAAAATGCAGCAGAGTGGCAAAAGGAGAATCCGGGAACACATATCGATCAATATTTTCATTCGTTTGGACAAAGATTTCATTTAGAGCAGCAATTGATAAGTGATAGAAAATTAAACGTCAGAGAAAAAAACCGGGCAATAAAAAAATTAGCCAAAAAACAAAATAAACAACTTGCTGAAACTTCAAAAACGCTATTTAGCGAACTGGATAAAGCAAGAGTTGAAGTTTTACATAGTAACCGCGAACAGATAATTACAGCTCAAGCGGAGATTAAACAACTACTTGATCCTTCTAAGGCTGTTGTCACAGATGAAAGCTTAAAGCAAATAATCAATAGAACATTGCATCCTGAGAAAGTCGGGGAGACAACGACAATTACACCAACTCCTATATTTACGGCTGAGTCAACTACAGTAGCACCAGCCGCTCCAATACAGACAACTGAGACGATAACACCAACTTTTGAATTTGAGACCACGACAACTGCCATACCACAAACTACCGCTGAAACACATCCGGTTGAACCGAATAGAGAACCGACTATTGGAAAAAAGGACGGAGGACCCCCGCCGCCATCAGGCGGAGGAGGAAGAATGCCTTCTTTGAGAATGCCCAGTTTAAGCAATATTACCTCGAGATTTAATTTTGGCGGGCTTTCGAATATAGGCAGTCTATTTTCCCGATTGGGGAATTTAAGCAATATAGGCGGATCGTTTATAAGTAAAGGTTTGTTAAAATTAGGCGGTAAACTTGGCCTTGGTAAATTAGCTTTAAAAGCCGGACTTCAAGCAACATTAGGAGCGGCGACTGCGGGAATATATACAGCGGCAAGTATAATTGCCGGTCTTTTCGGTATAGATTTAGACAAAATCGCCTTATGGGGAGCAATTATTGCGGTGGGGGTGCCGGTTGGGTTATTACTAATAATGTTAATGAGTTCACGTTCAAGTAATCAATTCGGTGCGGGTCCTGAAAATGCGTATCCAGTAACTTTAAATAATGAAAATAAAAACAATTATTCATGGAATAGTTTTGAGAGAAATATTTTGGGTGTTGAGATTAAGAAAACTTTCAGTTGGGATGAATTTGAAGAGAAGTATTTAACAGTTAAGAGGGAGTTTTTGAGTCTGGAGAAGTAAACTTTGTCAGGATTGGACGCGGACAGGCATAATGATATGGAGAAATGAGGTTTTAGGGTCTTTGGGTTTAAAGACACCGGGACTTAAAGGTCCTAATGATTCGAAAACCAATTCTTTATCGGGAAAGTTATTGAGAAGGTCTAAAAGAAAACGGAAATTAAAGGCTACTTCTATTTCTTCACCGTCAGTTTTGGCTTCAACAAAATCCTCTTCTTCACCCACCTGCGGAGTATTAGCTGAAAGTCTTAAACCTTCTTTTTCTATTTTTATTTTGATAATATTGGCACTGCCCCGGGCAAAAATAGAAGTAGTTTTGACCGCCTGATGAAGAATGTCTCTATCAACTATGACTTTGGTTTTAAAGCCTGTAGGAATTATTTTTTCGACATTGGGAAATTCTCCGTCAATAAGCCTGGTAAAAATTTTAGTATTGGGCAGTCCAAAGACTACCTGATTTTTATTTTCAATAATCAACAAATCCACTTCTTTAGCAGCAACTACTTCGGCAATACGCACGGTTTCTATAAGTGATTGGGCGGGTAAAATAACTTCCAGCTGTTCGGTAATACCTGCCAGATCAACTTCTTCTTTAGACAGACGGTAACCGTCGGTTGAAGATAAAAACAGTTTATTATCGGTAATTACTGTTTTAACTCCGGTTAAAATAGGCCGGCCTTCATCGGTTGAGGCTGAAAAAACTGTTCTTATTATAGCATCTTTGATTTTATCGAAAGGAAGTTTTTTGCTGATTTTTGAAGCTTCAGGAAAGGGAGGGAAGTCTGCGGGATTACCAATAGCAAGGGTAGCTTGGGTTTTATCGGTTTTAACCTGAAGATTTTTTTCGGTAGCAGTCAGTTCAATTTTGTCGGTATATAGGGAATTAATAAATTCGGTCAATAGTTTTCCGGGGACAGCAACTTCTCCTTCTTTTTCCACTTTAGCCGGGGTTATATACACTATGCCGAGTTCTAAATTGGTTGAAAATAGTTCCAATTGATTATGGTGAGCTTTTAAAAGCAAGTGGGACAAGATTGGTAACTGAGGTTTTAAGGAAAGACCTTTGCTGACAATAGAGAGGGCTTTATCTAAATTTTCTTTAAGGATTAAGACTTTCATTTTCTTTTTATAACGTTTCTATATATTTATAATAGTTGTAGTTGTAATAGGAGTGTTGGTAAGTGTATAGAATTTGGTTATGACAGTCAAGGTAAAGCAGAAATTAAAAACATTACTGTGAATATCACCCCTGTTGTTTTGAGGATAGAAATGTTGATAATTTTTTTTCATATGTTGATAAGTTGATAAGTTAAAAAGTTATGCAGAAAACCGGTTTTTTATCCCCAAGACATCCTCACGAATAGAATCATCTGTTGATAACAAATTACTTATCTTCCTAACACCGTGTAAAATAGTTGTATGGTCACGGCCACCCAAAAACTCACCTATAGCTACTAAGTTTATACCCGACTCTACTCTTAATAAGTAATAAAGAATTTGCCGGGGAAAGGAATAAATTTTATCCCTTTTACTTCCTTTTAGTTGAGATATTTTTAGCTGATAAAATTCAGCTACAGCTTTTAAAATTTCATCAGGGGTAGCTTTTTGAGAAGGAGGAATTTTTTTAAGGGTTTTACCAAGAACATTTTTTATTAATTCATTATCAATAGGCAAGCTTTTGGTTTCCGATTCGCTGATGACTCTAGTTAAGACACCTTCCATTTTTCTGGTGTTTTCAATATTAGCTGATAATAATTTGGCTGATTCAATCGTAAGATCACAACCTTTTTGTTTGGCTTTAATGAGAATTATGGCAGTTCTTAATTCAAAGTCGGGATTGCCGATATCAATTGTTAAACCACTTTCAAAACGGGAGCGAAGCCTCATTTCAAGTTTATTTATTTCTTCAGGAGGTTTATCACTGGTGATAACTATCTGTTTTTTAACCTGATAAATAGCGTTAAAAGTATGGAAAAATTCTTCCTGGATGGAATACTTACCGGCGATAAACTGAACATCGTCAATTAAAAGAATATCCACATGACGATATTTTTTTTTAAACTGGGAAGTTGTTTTATTTGATATGGCCTCAATTATTTCATTGGTGAATTCTTCACTAGTGCAGTAGAGTGTTTTGATTTTTGGGTTTTTTTCAACAGCAGCATTACCGATAGCCTGCATCAGATGGGTTTTGCCAACACCGACTCCTCCATAGAGAAACAAAGGGTTGTAGGAAGTACCGGGATTTTTAGCAACAGCTGTGGCTCCCGCATAAGCCATTTGATTGGAGGAAGAGACGGCAAAATTATTGAAATTATAGTCAGGATTGATTCTGATAACAGATGGAGAGAGCATTGATGAATCAGGGAGCTTGAGAGTAAATAAGGGGCCGTCAATATGATTAACCGCTTTATTTTTTTTTGCCAGAAAAACCAAATCAAACTCTTTATGGGTGTAGTTTTCCAAAGTTTTTTTGATCAGGTTATGATATTTCTTTTCGATCATGTTGATGAGCATGGGATTGCTACAGTTGATGACTGCCTTATTTTCATTGATTGATTCCAGACTAGTTTGGGAGATAAGAGTGCGGAAAACAACTTCTGATAATTGGAGCTGCAGGTCAGTTAATATAGTTTGCCAAAGTATTTCAACATCCATAAGGTTTCCACATCGTAATTAAAGTTATCCACAACTGTCAATGCGGCTTAAGTGATATTAACTGTAAACAATTTATGCAGTTTTACTTTCCA
>MFJA01000075.1:4557-5208 GCA_001779055.1 Candidatus Gottesmanbacteria bacterium RBG_16_37_8 | reverse complement strand
TCCAGCCTGCTGCCTGCCCGACGGTAGTCAGATCAGGCGATAGGCAGGGATCGTATAACCACATATGTACATATTGACAATTAAATATATGTACAGTATATTATTTTTACCATGGATTCTTTAAATCTTACTTCATTAAGGGAAAATCTGTTTAAGATTATCGACAAAGTGATTATCTCTGGTGTGCCGCAAAAATTGGAAAGAAAAGGCAAAAAACTGAAGATTGTTCTCGATGAAAAGATCGATAAATTCGACAATCTTGTTCCTCACAAAAGTATCATCGGAGAACCGGAAAAGCTTATTAAAGCAAAACCTTATTTATGGCAGGAACCGAGAAACGTCTAGTTTTTTTGGATACTCATGTTGTCATTTGGCTTTATGATGGCCTAAAAGATAAATTCACTCCAAAAGCGGTCAAATTAATTAATTCCAGTGAAATTTTTATCTCCCCTTTTGTCTTACTGGAAACAGAATACCTCTATGAAGCTAAAAAAATAAAAGTCAGGCCGTCGCCGGTTGTCGCCGCGCTGAATAACTCGATTGGTCTAAGTGTTTCCGACACTCCGCTCTCTAAAATTATCGAGGTGGCCGTTACCCTTGATTGGACACGCGATCCCTTCGACCGGCTGCTGGTAGCCGAAGCCTATATCC
>MFJA01000075.1:1837-4549 GCA_001779055.1 Candidatus Gottesmanbacteria bacterium RBG_16_37_8 | reverse complement strand
GATGAAGATATCAGGCAACACTATCCCCTGGTCATCTGGTAATAGTCCCCAAACGATCCCAAATCGAATTGAGGCTGTAATATAATAAAGATGCAACCTACACATCTAAGCATATATTTCAGGTGTTAAATCCAAATGGATTAATGTCCCGGTTTCGGACGGGTCAAGCCAATCCGGATTTCCCGGATCCGAAAGCTTATTTTTTAAATAGTCTATAATTTTTTCCAGCTCTAGTCCGATCGGAATCACTTCCATTCTATCAGCCAACGGTGCAAGATCATTTTGAGGTTTAACTGCATCGGTGATAAAAATCTTCCTTACGTTTGGTTTATTAAGATGATCAATTGCTGTTACCCCATCCCGTTGAGCAGCAATCATTTTGACGGCACATATAACAATTGGAATATCCTTGAGGCCATTTGTGATTTCACCATAGGTACCGCCCTCACGAATTTCGTCATCGGCACAAATAACCGTATAATCACCCTCTTTTAATCTCTGTAATAATTGCGGTGAGAAATATATACTCGGTCTTCCGCCATTTAAGCGGTCACGTTTCTTGGATAACGATTCTTGCTCACATTGCAAGACTGACGCTATCCTTCTGGCTTCATCGCGACGGCCTTTATCAGGACCAAGCACAAACGGATTCGCAATAGAGACTAGATTAGCCCTATCTATTAAGAAATCCATGGCGTCCAATGGCAAAATCGGAAAATCCTCACGCAGTCCGAATTCAACTGGTCTTAAAGAATGGGGTTGTATCAGCAAAGCGGCATCGATTGGACGTCTATAATAATTAGTCTTTTTATCGACTAAATCAAATCCCGACAGCGTACCAACGATTTCTTTTAAAATAGTCGCTTCCAGGATAGGATTGCCCTGATCATCATTAAAAGTATGATCCTGCCTTTCATGGGCCAACGTGGTCATCACCGCAACCACTTTATCTACGCCCTGTTCTTTATAATGCCGTGCAACGCTTCTTAGATTAATAACGTCATCAGACAGTAATGGACTGGCTATCAGAAAGAGAATTTTCGGTATGGTGCTAAATTCGGCTTTCAAGTCTATATACCTGGCTATCTTTGACGTATCACCCATTTTGTTAACGGAAATGACTTCGTTTTCTGCCGGTGCCTCACCGATACCGGTGTATAAATACTTAATCTCACCAGGAAGAATCTCTTTATACTCGGCAAAAACGTTTTCCCACAATTGCCGCGCCTGCAAGCCTTGACTGATTTCTTCAAAAGGGTAACGAGTCTCTGCCTCTAGAGGTAGTCGTGACATTTTAAAAGGGCAGCACGTTAAGTTTAGAAATTAATGTTTTCGTTGTCAATCAGACGAATTGAATCATCAATAATCTAACGGAAAACGATTCGTTGAATCATAAAGAAATCTAACGGAAAATCTACTCCTTGTTAAAAAGGTTGATTAATTGGAAGGAGTAGATCTATGTTAACTATGGGACAACGAATCGCTATCACCTGTGCTGTCCGGAAACGGTACCGGAAAGGAACAAAGAAACAAAAAGGGAGAATCCTTGATGAATTTGTCAAAACTACCGGCTACAACCGGAATTATGCCCGCTGGGTCTTAGGTTCTTTGAAAAAACAGGGAAGAAGGAAGAAGCGGTATCCGGCCAGAAAACGGCGGTATGATGCCTCAGTCTTCTATCCACTGAGGACTCTCTGGATTGCGGCGGATGGAATCTGCGGAACCAGGCTTAAACCGTTCCTGCCTGAGTTGGTCCGGGTTATGGAAGAGAAGAAGGAATTGAGGCTTAACAAAGTAATCAGGCAGAAATTGGAGAGGATAGGTTCAGCCACCATTGACCGCATGCTATCGGCAACTAAGAAACAGTATCAGCTCAAAGGAAGAGCAACCACCAAACCGGGAACTCTTCTTCGAGGTACCATCGCCGTCAGAACCTTTGATGATTGGGATGATCAGCGGCCGGGATATTTTGAAACTGATCTGGTAGCCTTCTGCGGTGAGAGTGTCAGAGGTGAGTATATAAACTGCCTCAACATGACTGACGTCGCCACCAGTTGGGTAGGTCTGGAAGCGGTGATGGGCAAAGGACAGCAGCGGGTCTATGACGCCATAGACCGTATCCGGTTGCGACTGCTGTTTGCCATGTTGGGCATTGATCCGGACAACGGGACAGAATTTATCAACTGGCATCTGAAAACATATTGCGAAACGCATGAAATCATGCTTACCCGCATCAGACCGTATAAGAAAAACGATAACTGTTATGTGGAGCAGAAAAACTATACAGTTCTCAGACGCTTTCTTGGCTATGCCCGTTTTGATACAGACAAACAATTGGCCATCATTAAAGAAACATTGCCGCTCATTGAAGATTATGTCAATTTTTTCCAGCCGGTAATGAAGCTGAAAGAGAAAAAGAGAATTGGCAGCAAGACAAAAAAGACGTATTATACGGCCAAGACGCCGTATCAGAGACTCTTGGAATCAGGGATACTTAATAACGATCAAGAAAGGAAACTCCAAATGTACTATGGGACAATCAATCCAGCGGATCTGAAACGGAGAATTAACAAACTATTACAAAAATTGAACAAGACATTGCGTTAGAAAATTCATGATTTAACGAATACCCTGTTCCGTTAGGAAAATTCATGATTTAATACGCCCTGATAGCTCTATCCTGATGAATTTTATTGACTTTTCTTTTTCTTT
>MFJA01000075.1:1585-1804 GCA_001779055.1 Candidatus Gottesmanbacteria bacterium RBG_16_37_8 | reverse complement strand
TCAATGAAAGACAGGACTTTTATGGCTTTGAGCAGTCTTTTTTTTCTGCTCTTTTTTGTGGCTGTAGGTTCGATTGCTCTGAAAAAGCCTCTTTCAAATATCCTTAAAGCTAAAAATGTCGCCCCTTCCCCCCTTAAATCTTTTGCCGTTGTCTTTCCTCAGGTAGCCAAAATCATCGATTCAGAGGATGGAAACGGCATGAAAGTCAAAGTTTCCGTT
>MFJA01000075.1:1190-1530 GCA_001779055.1 Candidatus Gottesmanbacteria bacterium RBG_16_37_8 | reverse complement strand
CCGATAATCCGTCCGTTTCCATAGAACCGGCAGACAGCATACAAACAAATGATATCGGACAGGCTGAATTTCTGGTCGCTTCCCTGGATGCGGGCAAAATTAAAGTGACGGCTACCGAAGTGGCCACCAATACGCAAATTATCAATATCCCCACCATAGAATTTATTAAATGACCATTCGACAGGCTCAGGTCATGGTGAGTAAAATCGAACCATGAAGATCGCCATAGTCGGAGCAGGCTTCACCGGCCTGTCGGCAGCTTACGTCCTGTCACGCCGTAAACACCAGATCACAATTTTTGAAAAAGAAACCACAGTAGGAGGTTTAGCGTCAGGTTTTA
>MFJA01000075.1:781-1113 GCA_001779055.1 Candidatus Gottesmanbacteria bacterium RBG_16_37_8 | reverse complement strand
ATAAAAGAATTGGGTTTAGGCCCAAAATTAATATTCCCTCCTTCCGTAACCTCAATTTTTTACGGAAATAAAATTTACCCGTTTAATTCCCCGAGTGACGTCATGACTTTTTCTCCTTTATCTGTAAATGATCGCCTCCGTACCGGTGCACTGCTTCTTTATCTTAAATTACTGCCCCCCTCCCTGGCTCTGAATTTAGAAAAAGAAACTGCCTCAACTTGGCTTAAAAAGCATTTTGGGGAAATAGCCTTTCAAATACTTTGGCAGCCTCTTCTGATCGGTAAATTCGGCAAATTTGCTGACAGGGTAAATATGGCCTGGTTCTGGGCCAG
>MFJA01000075.1:332-773 GCA_001779055.1 Candidatus Gottesmanbacteria bacterium RBG_16_37_8 | reverse complement strand
AAAGGACTCCCAGACTCGGTTATCTGAAAGGCGGTTATCATCAGCTTTTGGAAAGGATGCTTGAAGAAATAAAAGCTCACCAAGGCAAAATTAAATTTAATACTCCCTATACCAATGATCTTGATAAATTTTTCGATAAGATCATCTTTACCGCCCCCTCTTTTGTCTTTATCAAGACTTACCCTTTCCTACCCGATCCTTATAAACGCCGAATTACCTCTATCCCCCATTTGCATGCTTTAAATCTCCTTTTAATCACAGAAAATAAATTATTGGAGAAAGATTATTGGTTGAATATCAACGACCGCAAATTTCCCTTTATCGCCGTGGTTACCCATACCAATCTGGTTGATAAAAAATATTACGCCGGTAAAAACCTGACCTGGGTAGGCAATTACCTGCCTCCCGGCCATCCTTTTTTAAAGATGTCCAAAGAAGAAC
>MFJA01000075.1:233-312 GCA_001779055.1 Candidatus Gottesmanbacteria bacterium RBG_16_37_8 | reverse complement strand
TTTCTGCAAAAGATCAACCCGAAATTCGGATATAAACTGCAAACTGTAAACTGCGAATTGTTCCTCGGTCCTTTCGCCC
>MFJA01000075.1:0-147 GCA_001779055.1 Candidatus Gottesmanbacteria bacterium RBG_16_37_8 | reverse complement strand
GTCTACCCCTGGGACAGGGGTACGAATTATGCCATCGAGCTGGGCTTTAAAGCCGCCGCAGTAACAGAAGAGTCCCGCTCTGCCGATTGAACTTCTCCAGCTTCTTATCTAAAATAGCCATAACAGCATGAGAAATTTACTGCAAAT
>MFJA01000074.1:18662-18900 GCA_001779055.1 Candidatus Gottesmanbacteria bacterium RBG_16_37_8 | reverse complement strand
TGCCAATATCTTCTGCAGTTTATCTTTTACAAAATCCTTGATGGTTAAATCGTTTAAATGAGCCAGCGTATAAACATCAATAGTCCAATTTTTTGCCGTAATAATTTTTCCTACCGTATCACCTTCTTTTAAAACAGTACTTAACGGAAGATTATTGCGCTGATTTTTAATTTTCACCGATTTAGCTCTTAAACCTAAAGACGGATCAATTGTAAAAGCCAGCTCCCCAGCTGTATCA
>MFJA01000074.1:16227-18574 GCA_001779055.1 Candidatus Gottesmanbacteria bacterium RBG_16_37_8 | reverse complement strand
ACCCAATCTCACCTGTAGTTCCTGTTCTCTCTCATAATACTGACGGAGTCGCTGTTGAGGCTTAAATAATTTAGACTCTGCATATTTCTTTCTTAATTTAAGAAGTTCCTGTCTTGTTGTATCATCAAAATCAAAAATATCACCACTATCTAAAGGCACTTCCTGGTGATGAGAGATAAGTGAAGAATCTGTCTGCAAAAAACCATCCCAATCAAATAGCGATATGGATAGATTCAAGTCGCCAAAGCGAAAATCAAAATCTATCCTACCGTCTTTTCTCTTCTCTTTTAAATCAACAGTCCTCATACGGGCTTGGAAATAGTTAATTATGTCGTCACAACCAGTACTTTCTTTACATATAAATTGTACCGGGAAAATACTAGGATCAATTATTTTACCGTCAGTTGGAGATATGAAATTAAAAAATTTAGGTTTCTGAACCTCAATATATACCCCTTCAGTTCTTAAAGATATTAAAACCGGACTTAAGTACTCCTTAATATAACGGTTTTCAATAATTCTTTCTATTTCTTTTACCTGATCCGGCCAGAGAGTGCGGAAGGCAATCTCTGCCATCTCATCAGCAACATTATGCATGCCAACGATTCGGGCAATCGGGATAAAGATATCTATAGTTTCCCTGGCAAAATCCTTCTGTTTAGTTTCAGAAAGACCATCTATCGTCCTCAAATTGTGCAGTCTATCGGCCATTTTGATTAATATTGATGTCGTATCCTCATAAAAAGACGTCAGAAGTTTTGCTAATGTTCTTTCTTTGGCCATCTCCTGATCACGAAGAGTTAAACCTGTTATTTTAGACACATTTTGTACCGATTTCAAAACATTCTTTCCAAAGTGTTCCTCGATATCTTTATCTGTAATTTCAGTATCTTCCAAAGTGTCATGTAATAAACCTGCTCTAATTATGTCTTTACCGCATTTCCACTCAGCTAAAATCAGGGCAACAGAGGCTAAATGAGTCATGTAGTGATCACCCGTTCCTCGAAATCTATATTCAGGATTAACTAATGCATCATGAGCATAAAAAGCATAATCGAAAGCTTTTCCAATATCCGGAACAGCCTGGTCTTTATCACTAATATATTCACTACAGGTTTCTAACAGTTGCCCGCGTAAAGATATTAC
Organism: Candidatus Gottesmanbacteria bacterium RBG_16_37_8; assembly: GCA_001779055.1. Lineage (GTDB taxonomy): Bacteria > Patescibacteriota > Microgenomatia > 2-02-FULL-39-11 > 2-02-FULL-39-11 > 2-02-FULL-39-14. The sequence continues at coordinate 17,428 of MFJA01000074.1, read as the reverse complement.
TTTACGTATACGCTCGTCATCGATAGCTCGTTTAATGAGGTAATCGCTATAATCAATTTTTGGCTGTTCTAATTCATGTAGAACCATATATTTTAACTAATAAATAAACCTCTCCACTTGAACGTACATATATCTCAAAAAAGCCCTTAAGTTCAATCTTGATATTATAGGCTATAAACGAAAAAAGGCAAATATCGACAAAACATACAAAATTTGACTACTATAAGCTAATTAAAGTAAAATAACCCAAATGCACAGCCGATATTATCAAACCACCCTTAATTTTGTTATCCTTTTTTGGGATAAAGGGGGAGGTTGCGGTTAAAAAGACCCTATAAAATAATCAAACTCACCTCCCTCAAGCATTAAATAAGGGAGGTTTTTTTAATATGACAAGACAGATTGAAAAAAATGCATTATTAACACATATCGAACAGGCAGCTTTATTCCCGGGTTTGAACCAAAGTGTCATCTTGGGTCCTAAGGTAGATTCTGACAATGGAATAATGGAATTAAGAGACAATGATAGGATACAGGAACCAAAAACTAGAAAAGACATTGTTTTACCTGAATGGGTCTATAGGAAAATAAATGAAAGATTTGTTGAGTGGGACAACATTTTAACCAGACATCAAGGAATAATTATTCAAAATGATACAACTAATGAAAAGACTCCCGCAGAATTAACTCGCGATCTTGTTTTTGAACTTTTCCCAGCTATTAAAAGTATAGTAGATAATGGCAAAGAACAAACGTTTTTTAAAGGAAAGAAGCTTGAGGATTATATAAACGGTATTTTCATTGAAGTCAAATCATTCAGAGATGACTTAATTTTGCAGCTTCCTGATAAATCTGTGAATGACTATCATAAAAAATTATCCTTAGTAGATGAAATTGATAGTAAAAGAACCTTAATAGATTTAGTGAAAAGCTATAAGGGCGAAGTTCCTCTCTATGAAGGGGAAGATGAGGAAATTAAAAGAAAATATAAACTGGCAGTCAATCATGAAGTATCTACCATTCTCTCGTCAATGTATATTAGAGCAATTAATGATCTATCCAGAAATCAAGAGGAAGATAAAATACTTACCGAAACTCTTGATCAATTCAAAACAGATGTCTCCAGAGCCTTCCCGGCTTTTGGAGGTTTGGTTTATCTTCTGGTTGACATTGCCGATGATGGTATCTGTAAAAGGATGCA
>MFJA01000074.1:14928-16205 GCA_001779055.1 Candidatus Gottesmanbacteria bacterium RBG_16_37_8 | reverse complement strand
GATCCGCAGTGTGACGGTTATATGAATGTAGTAATTGAAAAACTTGCAAAATTATATAGGGAAACAAAACTTAAGTTAAAGCAAGGTAAATATACAGTTTCTGACAGTCATAACATACGATTCGTTAAAGTCTGGCTAGATGAAAATGGCAATCTGGTAGAAGAAGATGAAATATCTGATCTCAGAAATTTACAGCCGGTAACATTCTATTTTGCATATCATAACAGAGTAAAAAATCCAAATTCTGACGATGATAAAACTTTCAGAAATCGAGCCATACCTGTTCGTGACAAGCTTGGGGCAAGATTTATTGTAAATGATAAACAAAATCTGCCAATATTTATTCAATTATTACAAAAGAGGATGACTAACTGGGAAATATATCCTGAACCGGTTGAGTCAAAAAGCGATCAAAGAACCATAAAAGATAACATAATTTATTTTGCAAAATCAAGAAAAGATCCTAAAAAAATCATTGAAGTGAATTTTGAATGGTTTAAGGATATTAAAGGGATAGGATCGTGGTTTCAAAAAAGATATGAACTATTTGAAGGGAGAAATATGTATGCCTACAAAATGAAAGCGCTTTTAAAAACTATTTATCCTCTTTTTTTTCCTTCTGAGATATATGGAATCGACTGGAATGATCCACATATTCGTCAGGATATATTTGATTATGTAAATTCACAAGCACTTAAAACAACTGAGGTTACTCTAGAAATGTAATTGTTAAAAAAGAAGTAATTTCTTTCTGATCTTCTAATATTTATGACCATAAATATATTGATAGAATTAGACTATAGGCCTCAAAAATGTTATAATACATGCTTGAAGAAGAATTTTATAGGTTTAATTTATTTTTTTTAAATTTATTATCATGTCAGCAACAGAAATAAAACCCTCCGTTAATGCTATAGAACATGGTTTACTAAGATATGATGCACGTGTAAATTCTGGAGATAGTACAGCACCGTTCCATCCTTATGATCTTAAGCAGACCATAGCTGCACTTGATAATATTAAGAGCCAATTTGGTGTAAAGTCACTTAGTGATTTAGCTATATCCATCCATGAGGGATTAACCGCTGCTCAGGAAAGACAAATTAAGGGAAATATTCTTCTTTCAACAGGAGTAATTTCAGAATTAAATGAGGTCGATGACATCAGAGTTGAACATCACTTTTCCAATGCCTTTTCTACCGTTGAAGCGTTTCAGGAGTATTTTAATAACAAAATTTTCGGGGGAGATCGACGTCTTCTTGAGCGGTCCGAAGTTC
>MFJA01000074.1:12066-14906 GCA_001779055.1 Candidatus Gottesmanbacteria bacterium RBG_16_37_8 | reverse complement strand
ATGCGCTCAAACACCCTGATGCTCAAGTCCGATTTGAATCAGCGCGTAAATTGTATCTTTTAAATCTGGCCTTGCGTATCGAAGGATCACAAATTCGTTCACAGCAAAACATCTCCGCATTTAATAAGATGCTTGATGAATATTTTTTCCGGAAACCGGAAACGGATGGTTTAATAACAGCAGATGGATATACAAATGTCCATTATATTTCCTATCATGATCCATTAACCATGGCCTGTCTTCCTTGGGTAAGAGAAGTAACACTTGATGATATGGACAAAATTGATGAATCGCGTTTCTCTTCCGATATGCGCTTTCATACTTATCCCATGCGGGTCTGGTATGATCTTTCCGGTAAGCCTCATTATGTCTTTATTGAACCTCGTGAAAAATCTCCAGAAAAAATAATGATGAGATTATTACGGGATGATTCTATCAATCCTGGATCGATAGAAGATTTAAGCGGAGCCAAATTGACATTTCCAACGCTTGAAGAAGCGGAACTTTTCCAAAGGAAATTGATAACAGTAAAAGGTATCAACCCTGTTCAAACTGATTACAGAAATTCAGTGCAGACTGGATCCAAAAAAAGCGAAGAATACATAGGAAAACATAAAGCCTCCTCTCCTAAATATGAAATTATCAAATACAATGTCATGTATAACGGAATCAATTATGATTGTCAGGTACATGATCTGCGGATGTATATAGATACGTATTTTCGCGATGATGTAGCCTGGGAAGATTATGATGTACGCCGCATGATTACATCAGACAAGGAAGGAACACCATCTGTTGCCCAACTTCTTCATCCTGACAGTATTTATCATACTGAACTTAATGAGATTGCTGAAAAGAGTCTTGTTCAAAACCGCGTCAAGAGACGGGCGTATTATCCGGTCATACCTAGTGAGTACAGACGCAAGAATAGAGAACTGGAAGTCATGAATGAACAACAGCTCATTGATACAATTAATATGCTTACCACAAATCTGGTTGAATCGGGAATTAAACCATCATATATCCTCATTGCCGAAGATAAAAAGGATAGGCTTTATAGAACAGCAGTTCTTCTTGCGTATCAACTGGGATTAGATATTTCTAGAATAAAATCATCTGCTGAAGTGACAGATATACCACTTCAAGCGAATATTCTCATCTTTGATGATATATTCCGAAATGCTCTTCATATTGAAAAAGCAGAAAAACATTTAAGGGAAAATGGGCATAAGACTGAAGATATAAATATAGCAGTATTAGTAGCTGATACCAATGCTGTAAAAGAGATGAGTGAAGAAAGAAAGAAGCATGTTTTTTATGCTATCTCACGTAATACCGAAAAAACACGTACGCTCTTCCCTTTTGAAAATGTGCGGGGCGTCTATACACCTGTTGCAGAATATATTATCAAACGAAAGCAGGATAGCCAGTCATTAAATGATATAGAAATTTTAGTTGAAGAAGATAGCGAAGGTAAAGTACAGATACCGGGTGTTCGTATGCATGATGAGGAAACTCCACTTAGTGCTGTCATCAGGGGAATCAAAACTGAATTAAATAGAGAAATAGAAGAGAAAATTACATTTCTTACTCATTATAAGGACGGGATAGAACTTGATTATTTCACTACTCTTATGCAGCCAGACCATGATTTATCAAAACCGCATACCCAGAAAATGCAACACTATGTTGTTTTTATACCAGACACAATTGAACTTACAAATCTTCCGGAAGGATTCCAATGGGTAAAAATAAAAGATATTAGAAAGCGCCTAAAATGGGCTGGACAGAGGGAATTGTGGGAACAGATTTCTTCTACACTGACTTCTGGCACTTGATCACGAAAAGAATGTTGATGATACCGTTGCCGCCGATTATGTTATAATTTTTTCATCATGAACATATTGAATAAGATAATAATTGCTAAAATTCAGAAAATTGCCAGCCGAAAGCCCCAAATTATTTCCGGTTATCTTTTTGGGTCTTATCAAACCGGCAAAACTCATATAACCAGTGATATTGATCTTGGTTTTATTTGTTTTGATAAATCCGCTTTGGATACTCCTACTTTTATACTAGACGTTAATAAATTATTTATTCCCAAAGAGGCTGATATTATTGTTTGTGATCTTAATGAAAAACCGATCATCTTGATGGAAATGATAAACGGCAGATTAATTTATCAAAAAGATAGTGATCTAAGAATTAAATTGGAAACAAGAATATTTAAATTGTATGAAGATTATTTACATTATCTGTCAATAAAAAAAATCTATCTTGATAAATCATTCTCCGAAGGGATCTATGCCCATAAATAAAACTATAATTCTCGATCTTCTGGAAAAACTTCAGGAATATCTCTTCGATCTTGAAAACATGAATTTCACCCTTGATGAACTTGAGGAAAACAGGGATATCCAGCATCTTATAAATCATCGGCTTCATACTGCAGTAGAAATCTGCATTGATATCGCCATGCATATCGCCTCAGCCCTGGAACTGCCTGGTAGGGACAGTGCTATTGACGTAATTTTACTTCTTGGGAAAAAAGGGATTATTAATAAAAAACTGGCAGAGGAATTTCAAAAAGCTCCAAAATTGCGTAATCTTTTAATTCATGGCTATGCCCGGGTGGATTATCGCTTACTTTTCAAAGATTATCACCAAGATATTTCACAGATGAAAGAGTTCGCTCTCCAAATAAAGAAGTACATCGAATCACTTCCCTGATTTCTGGCATTTGATGATATCCAGGCCGTTGATGATACCGTTGTAAATCTTACCAATTCTGAAAAAGAAGATGATAAAATGGCATTATTGATACTTCTGTTGTATCAATC
>MFJA01000074.1:10118-12055 GCA_001779055.1 Candidatus Gottesmanbacteria bacterium RBG_16_37_8 | reverse complement strand
ATCGTCTCCAATATGAATTGTATAACCTTTTCGGGGATGATATTTAGTTAAAAAAGATCTGAATGATCTGGTTATTTCTGCTTTTTTTAATTTGGAATATTTAACTTCTACAGGTATAATTTTGAGTCCTAAATTTAAAATAAAATCAATTTCCGCCTTATCCCTGGTCCGCCAAAAATGAATACTCCCGGATGTTCTACCAATCTTATCTCGAAGAATATTAAATATCATATTTTCAAAAACATGACCGGCTAAAGGAGGTGGAATCGACGGCAGTCCAAATAATCCAAGCAGGTAATTTCTTATTCCCAAATCATAAAAATAATATACCGGAGCTTTAGAGATCTCCGATCGGACATTTCTATAGAATGGGGTAACTTTTTTCAGTATAAAAGTTTGTTCCAGATACCAAAGATACAGTTGAACCGTTTTATTTGAAATGCCCAGGGTATTGGAAAGTTCGGAAATATTGACTAAATTACCTATTTGGGAAGCTATAATTTTTAGCAGATTTGTCAGAGCATCAGGTTTTTCTACATTCAACAATCCGCTGATATCCTTCTCAATGTAGCTGGTATATATTTCATCCATTTCACTTTTTTTGGCATCTTTAGAATCAGCCAGCACTACCCGGGGATACCCGCCGAATATCAAATAGTCAGCCAGAAGATTTTGAGTTTTGGTTTTATCTATTTTGAAAAAATCCTTTAAACTATCCGTATATCTATATTCCGTCTTAAAATCAACAAATTCCTCAAAACTGATTGTTTCAATCAAAAATAACTTTTTCCTGCCTGCCATAGATTCCTTTATCTTAGCTTTAAGATCAAGACTGCCGGAACCTGAAATAATAAATTTATAAGGAAGATTCATATCATAGATACCTTTTAAAAATAAACCGGCATTCTCTTTTCTCTGAATTTCGTCAATAAAAACGTATGCCCATAAATATCCTGTCTGCAGGCGAAGATATTCCAAAAGCGCATTTTGGGATGAAAAAAATTGTTTCTGGTCTTCAACATCAAGACTCAAAAAAACAGTTTTTTCGCCTCGTGCCTCAACGGCTTTCTGGAGAAGTCTCATAAGAAAAGTTTTACCTACCTGCCTGGGACCGATCAAAACAGTCATTTCCGGTTGGGAAAGATGCTTTTCTAATTCACTCAAAATCACTCTTTTTATCATACAATTATATTTTAGTACCGTTTTTTTGGAAGTCAAGTGAGGTAAAAGTGGAGAATATGGGTTATTTACCTGATTTCTGGCATTTGATAATATCCAGGCCGTTGATGATGCCGTTTCCGTCAATATCGTAAGTTTTAAGAGTCGCCCACTCTGTTGCCACTTTGCTGTTTTTCCCAATATTTGTCTGAACCGCCCGGCAGAATAAGGATAAGGCGCTTGTTGGCGCCGGGCTGACGGATAAAGCCGCTTTTGTCTGGGTGGGAACAACTTTAGTCGGTGACAGATTCCCGCTGCCCTGTCCATCAGAAGTTAAAGAGCTGCTGGTAAAAGTATAAGGAGTGCAATCCCCTTCACACTTACCTCCTGTGGAATCACACTTAACATCTCCTATGGCCACCAGGTAGTAATAGATGGTATTGGGAGTAAGAAGAGTCAAGGGCACACTGTGACTGGCTGTCGTCTCTGCTTCAGGTGCGGTAAAGGTTAAAGAACTGGCATTTGTCCCGTACTCTACCCTGCCTAAAGTCGCCTCATCTGTTTCCCAAATAATCGAACTGCTGTTGGGGCCGACCTTTTCCGCTCTGATATTTTTAGCCGGACACGCTTGAGCCTTGGCAAAAAATGAGGAAGCAGTTCTGCCTAAAAAGATGGTTATGATAAAAACAGCAATCGAGATGAGAAAAAGGATAAGATATTTGATATTTTTATTTAATATTCCTAGAGTCATAAAAAATTAGTTTATAAAGTAAAAAGTT
>MFJA01000074.1:5193-10010 GCA_001779055.1 Candidatus Gottesmanbacteria bacterium RBG_16_37_8 | reverse complement strand
CTAAAGCTCCGAAGGTAAATCCTGCAAATCCTGCTCTGGGCAGTTCATCTCCTCCGACTGTCCCGTCCTGACCCTGATCAGCTGAGGTTGGTGTTGGAGTTTGACTTGGTTCTCTGGTTGGTGTCAGAGTTCTACTTGGTGTTGGAGTTCTGGTGGCTGTAGGTTCGGCTGGAATAGGAGTATCAGTAGGAGCTCCGGGCGCTGTTGTTACTGTTGGCCCTGTTGGAGTAGTAGTTAATGAGATATTGTCTCCAATATTAAGGTTTAACGGCTGCAGAGGACATTTCACCACATCAGCAGAATCAGACGATCTGTTAATATTGGTGTCAGCCTCACTTCCTGTGGCGCATTCAAAGGCAAGCTGTGTTTGTCCTTTACCTTCAGCTTTTATAGATATGGTGTAAAATGGCATGTCTGTTGTACTTGATTTGGCATGGGCAATTGATTCTTCCCAGGATGAGGCTAAAAATTTATTTTCCACTCCTGAAATCATAGTGGAAAAGGAAAAAGTAAAGAAATTCCGGCTTGTTCCGTTTAAAATATTGATTTTAGTCGGATCAAAAAGAATAAGTGTATCTCCGTTAATTGCTTCAACTCCCTGGGTGTTTATCAAAACATTAACATTGAAAACATCTCCGACATTAATCTGCTGCCCGGGATTTTCCAGCTCCAATTTCATATATTGGGCATAAACTGCCCCGGCGAACTTCACCGCTATAAAAAAGAGAAAGAATGTTAGAATAACGCATCTGCCTATCCTTTTCATTATCCTGTTTTTTTACTCAATAACAATTTCTAAACTATCAACACTGTCCAATATATTTTCACTGGTCTGCCGTTCAACTAAGGTGGTAGTATTGGTTTCACCTTTGCTATATTCTAAGCTAACCTTGGTTGTTCCCGATTTTACAGCTTTGAAACTAACTGAAAACAAGGGTTGATCATCTTCAGTTAAGACTTCATCCAGTCCGTCAAAAGCAGTTACTTTAATAATGCCGTTTTCAGAATCAATGTCTTTTCTGGGCATGGTAGCAAAAAAATCGCTGGCTCCGATACCTTCCTCACCTAACACTAAATATTCAGGATCAAATAAAAGAACAACATCCGATCCGAAAATATTTTTACCCGGAGCTCTGAAATTCAAATTGATCTCAATCTCCTGCCCAACTGTCACTGTTTCTGTGTCACTCTCAAAAGTGATCGTATTTTTATTCTCCTTAGGTATCACTTCTTCCTTATTTGTCTCAGTCCTTATATTTTCCTCCGAAAAAGGTTTTGCACCTCTCTTCCTGACAACAAATATGCCGGTCAGAAGTACTATTAATATAACAACCACTATTAAAATTTTGGTAATATCGCTTTTACCTGCCATTTTTATTTTTTCTCCTTATCTACTTTTTCGGACACCTCGGATGGTGTTCCGAAGGGACTCCTCCGAGGTGTTCGTTAAATCATAAATCGTCATCCGGTTTGGTTGATAATGTGTTGACTACTTTGGAAATATCATTGCCGTTGACTATCCCGTCGAAGTTGACATCAGCCACCTCAATTTCGTTAGTTCCGGTATTGCCGATTCTGGCAATCATCAGTGAAATATCTATTGAGTTAACTGTACAATCCTGCAGCATTTGATTGTTGGGATTAGGCAAATCTCCCGGTTCAAGCGGATTATTGACCCAGGAATAAATCTGGTCAGTCCTTTGTCCCCCTCTTAAAAAGACATGATCAACCATTTGTGATCCGCGGAATTTTGGCGCTTTTAATATTAAACTGTAATAGCGGTTTTCATTAACTCCGTCAAGAATGACCCAACCATCGGCAGTCACGTTAGCTACATTAACGCCAGATGGAGGAGGAATACCAATTGATGATACCGGTTTATAAATTGTTCCTACAGCTCTCATCGGAATATAATAATCCTTATCTCCGGCTGACGGAACGTTACAGGAAGGAGACAGGATGATATTGGGATTATCCAGGAAAAAAAGTTCGTCTTTGACTCTTAAACGGAAATATAAATCAGGATTATTCTGGCTATGGGAAAGGACTGCTGAAAAAGTAATCTGGGGAATATTACCAGGAACATCTGTAGGTTGTGCTCCAGTTGGAGTCGGACCTTGAGCAATATCAACGTTGATCACATCTTTAGTTCCAATAGGTACTTCAAAATCATTCCCAGTAGGAGGTGTAATACTAATATCCTGCCCGTTGACAGTGACACCAAGCGGAATAACTCCAATTGTTAATTGCTGACCTGCCCCTTCAACAAACTGCATATCAGTAGTTTCAAAATTAATTGAGGCTGTATCATTAGCTTGAGTTGATATCCCGGATAAGGTGAATGAAGCCAGTTCAAAACTGCCTGTCGGTTTACTGTCAGTAGGTGCTGTTGCCACCACTATTATGGCTTTACCCTGGCTGTTGGCTGTAGCCATAGAGGTTTTTTCAACTATAGTTGATAAATTGGGATTAGTGGAAATCTCACTGCCCAGATTAATTTTTGCTTGATCAAAAGTAATAACTGTTCTGGTAAAAGCAATATTATTTGAACCAACCTGCGCCATTATTTTTACAGGTTTTGACGGTGGAACAACAACTGTTCCTGGAGAAAAAGATAGAACCACATCTCCTGTAACAGGGGGTGTTACTGTTACTCCATCCGGCAAAGTTGGAGAAATGCCACCTCCGCCGATGTTATAGTCACCTGTAGTGCCTGCAGTTGAAACATCCGGCGCCTGACCGGCAATTCCGGCTTCTGTGGCTCTGGTTGAAGAAAAAGCAATCGGTGCCGGCCCGTCAACCGCCGCATCTGCTACAGTCAGATTTAAGGATGCAAATGGCAAATCAGCCGAGGTAACCGCTACAGGATTTGCCACAGATGCTATTGCACACATCAAAGTCACTGACTGCCCGTTAATTCTGACAAATGGCAGGGCATTAAAAGGAGCTTCACATTGGACAGAATCGATATTGAATTTGTCGCTGACATTTAAAACTGCCTGGACGCCGGAAACGTTGATAGTCCTGGTTGCCAACTTATGCATGACAACCTTCACCCTCACCTGTTCTCCTGCAGTAAAAGTACCTGAGGCAGGACTAAATCTCATACCCACTTCATTGGAACCTGCTGCCCGTTTTCTTGTATCTTGAATTTGCCTGGCAGCCAAAACCAATAAGGGCAGAACCAGAGCTAATAATATTACTAAAATCAGTTTTTTATTAGGCATTCTCATATCTTAAGATTAAGCTATAAAGCTTAACTCTAGCAAGCCTTAATTTTAATAAAACTCCTCTATATCACTATTGGCAGCTGCCGAAATTTGATCTTAATATTTCATAATCTGCAGTATCAATACTGTTGAAAGCATCAACAACCAGATCAGGAGTCGATTGCCCGTCAGGAACGGTTATTTCATTTACTCCTTTGCCAAATGCCTGTCTGAAGAGTTCGAAATCCGCTGTATCAATACAGCCGTCAGCAGAACAATCCAAATTACCTAACTCCCCTCTTGGACACCTCGCCACCATAACAATGGTATATTGACCTGTTATTCCTCCCGTTGAAACATCCGTCGCTTGGCTGCCGGTCTCCGTCACTCTGGTTGCCTCAAAATTGATATAAGTCGTTCCCTCCATTGCATCAGGTTTGACCGTTATGTTAACCAAGGCAAAAGATATTTCCTGTGAAGTTAAGGCAACTGGACTAGCACCGGGGCCTATGGCGCAAAAGACGGTTACTTGTTGACTGTTAATTCTGACAAAGGGCAATCCGGTAAAGGGAGACAGACAACTAACATTGTTAACATTCATTTCATTACCGACATTAAAAACAGCTTGGACTCCAGAGATACTTATTGATCTTTGACTGGTTTTCTGGACTACCATTTTCAAACTAATATTATCTCCCTTGCTATAACTTGCGGTTGAGGGATTAAATTTTACGTCAACCTCATTGCTTCCCGCTGCCTGTTTTTGCATATTCTGAACAAGCTTAGTTGCATAAATTAGTACGGGCAAAAACAGTAAGAGCACTATTATCAACTTTATTTTCTTTTTTTGATCACTAAGTAGATTTTTTAACATTTTCCTCCTTTATTGGCAGGTTCCAAAATTGGACCTTAATATTTCATAATCAGCAGTATCAATCATATTAGCTGAATCAGGAACCAAATCCGGAGTGTGTTGTCCATCCGGTACTATAATATCTGCAACATTTTGGCCAAATACCTGTCTGAAAAGTTCAAAATCAGCTGTATCAATGCAGCCGTCAATTGAACAATCCAAGTTGCCAAGTTCGCCCCTAACACAAGCAGGAATGCCTGTAATAGTAGGTTCTGTTATTCCTATGTTAATACTGGCATTGATATAGTTTGCTGATAGTTGCGGTCCGTTAATATCAACCAGTTGACTGTCTGCCGTATCAAAGGTCAGATTGGTGGAAGTGCCGGTCAAACTGGTATTGCTGTCAATTCTGAAAGATGCCAGTTCAAAAATACCGATTGGCGGAGAATCCGTTGGAGAAGTGGCAATAACGATAGTAGCTTTTCCCGTACTGTTAGCTGTTACCATGCTGGTTTTTTCCACAATTGTTGACAAATTGGGATTGGTGGTTATCTCGCTGGTTAATTTAACCAGTGAATTATCGAAAGTAAAGACTATTCGAGCAAAAGCGACAAACTTAGCACCGGAATCAACGGAAATACTCATCCCGGATTCAGGAGGCAGATTGATTGATTGAGGAGAGAAAGATACTGATGCATCAGCAGCCGGAAGTGTCGGAGTCGGTTCTGTTGCTCCGATGGTAATATCGGCATTGA
>MFJA01000074.1:4266-5162 GCA_001779055.1 Candidatus Gottesmanbacteria bacterium RBG_16_37_8 | reverse complement strand
GTTAACATCAACCAGCTGACTGTCTGCCGTATCAAAAGTCAGATTGGTAGAGGTACCGGTCAAACTGGTATTGCTGTCAATTCTGAATGATGCCAGTTCAAATATGCCAATGGGAGGAGTATCAGACGGTGAAGTGGCAATAACGATAGTTGCTTTTCCCGTGCTGTTGGCTGTTGCCATGCTGGTTTTTTCCACAATTGTTGACATATTGGAATTGGTAGTTATTTCGCTGGTTAATTTAACCAGTGAATTATCGAAAGTAAAGACCACTCTGGCAAAGGCTACCGCTTGGGCACCGGAATCAACGGAAATACTCATCCCGGATTCAGGAGGCAGATTGATTGATTGAGGAGAGAAAGATACTGTTGCATCAGCAGCCGGAAGTGTCGGAGTCGGTTGTCCAGGAGGAGTAGTCGGAACTCTGGTCGGTGTTCTAGAAGGAACACCCGGAGGTCTGGTTGGAGTTCTAGTCGGTGTTCTTGTTGGTCCTGTTGAACCGCTGGTGATCGTAACTGTACTACTACAAATATTATAATTATTTCCGTGACATAATTTAACCCTGTTTCCCACCTTGATGTAATTACTGTTAAATCCGGATAATGGTTTGGTGATAGTCTGATTTCCGCTGGCACAGAAATAATTGGTTGTATGAGTAGGTTGATCATTGGGAGTTAATAAAACAACACAGGTAGAGAAATCTTTAAAATAAGTCACTGTAACATTGCCATTATTTATGACAACACTATTGAGCGTCACATTTTGACCGGTTGGCGGAGTAGGCGTTCTGGTCGGTGTTTTAGTTGGCGTTCTGGTTGGAGTCCTGGTCGGAGTCCTGGTTGGATTTAGACAAATAGGCTCCGGCATACTGCAAGGAGGAATGTTTCTCAAGCAAGAAT
>MFJA01000074.1:3940-4258 GCA_001779055.1 Candidatus Gottesmanbacteria bacterium RBG_16_37_8 | reverse complement strand
ACAACATTGACCTGTCGGGCAATCAGAATCGGCTTGACAGAAGATGCATCGAGATCCTGGTGTCGGTGTCCTGGTTGGAGTTACGTTAGTAATAGTACAACTGCCACTGGCCACACAGCGGGTTTCAGCCAAACACTTGTCAGGAGTGCAACTCCTGATCTGGTACATCTGACTTGCTGTACAACCGGAGATTCCGCAGCTTTGATTCTGCCAGGCACCACAACCGCAGGCTGGAACTGATTGACCAGTAGGAGTCGGTGTCCTGGTTACAGGTACGATAGTTATTACTCTTGGAGTCGGAGTTTTGGTTGGAGTTTT
>MFJA01000074.1:3637-3902 GCA_001779055.1 Candidatus Gottesmanbacteria bacterium RBG_16_37_8 | reverse complement strand
TAGGCGTTGCACAGATGGTACTGGCTGCACAGCGTGTTTCAACCAGACACTTATCCGGTGTGCAGCTTCTAGTCTGGTACATTTGACTTGAAGAACATGTTCCACCTCCGCAGCTTTGATTCTGCCAGGCACCACAGCCGCAGGATGGGACTGAAGTCGGTGCTTTGGTTGGTGTTCTAGTTGCAGGTGCAATGGTAATTACTCTTGGAGTCGGGGTTTTTGTTGGATTTTTTATTGGAGTTGGAGATTTATAACCAATCGGAGT
>MFJA01000074.1:3221-3631 GCA_001779055.1 Candidatus Gottesmanbacteria bacterium RBG_16_37_8 | reverse complement strand
CGGCTTTTTGGTTGGAGTCCGGCTGGGACTTTGAATAACAGATTTTGTCGGAGTCGGTGTCAATTTTTTGGTTGGAGTCCGAGTGGGAGCTAATGAAATTACAATTTGAGCCTTCGGCGCATCTCTTGGCCCTTGTTTTACCAATTGGTTAGCAATAAAAATACCGGCAGTGATAACTCCCAAGCCAATCAGGGCAATTACTGTAGCAATCTCTCCTTTTTGCTGCCGTAATTTATTTATCAAGCTTCTCACTCTTTTTGTTTATTTATAAATTAAGATATACAGGATACTTGCGATCCTGTATTAAAGTAATATATATATTTATATTAGATCCTATTATTTAATAGTTTGATATATTTATATATATAAGGTAATATTTTGACGCTAAAGCGTAGTACCAACTACCTGCA
>MFJA01000074.1:1816-3200 GCA_001779055.1 Candidatus Gottesmanbacteria bacterium RBG_16_37_8 | reverse complement strand
ATTTAACTACAGTCTGACCACCCTGTTTGGCTTCAAAAGTGACATTTGCCAAGGCTACCGTTCCTCCTGGCAAATCAACTTTATTCTTTTTGGAAACCAGCGCCAGTCTTAAATAACTGTATGAAGTTCCCTCTCCTATATATGGAAGTCCCTGGTCATCCACAATGACCGTCTCGGTGAAATTATTCCCCAAAACCGGTGCTAGGCTGATTAAACTTAATAGATTCCTGTCATAAAGAAGAGTAAAATCCACTCCCGATGTTCGAACACTTGTATCAGTCAATTCCACTGAAACTAAGACACTCATCCTTTGCCCCGGAGTAAGGCTGGTAGTATCGGCATTTAATTTGAAATTGGCAACACCCGAAAGTAAAGCCCTTGGCCTGATATCCAATCTTCCTCTTAAGAGAAAAATTACAGCCGGCAGCATGATGATTAAGGCTAAAATAAAAATCAGGCTGTATAGTTCTTTTTTGCTGATAGTCATAAATAAAATTGTGTTATATCCATTATATGTACAATAAAATTTTTTTTACAAGTCAAGCATTGATTTTATTGTCTATTTCTATTCCAAAAAGCCCCCCCCGGTTCCTTATTCATTCGGTCTAATTCTTATATCAAGCTCTTTTCTTATAATCTTTAATTCCTGAACTTCTTTATCGACAATCTGCATATCGGACGTTAGAAAATCAACAGTTGTCATTTCCTCTTTGTCTACCAAACCCGGTGCTATTTGAAAGGATGCCAGTTCGAATTCCCCGGTCGGCGGATTATCTTCCGGTGAGGCTGCAATAACAAATACTATCTTTCCCTCACTGTTGGCAACGGACAAACCGCTCTTCTCAACTACGGTGGACAAATTAGGGTTTGTAGTAATTTCACTAACTAAGTGAATTTTAGTTGGATCAAAGGTTAAAACTACTCTGACAAAGGCAATTTTCCTGTTATAAGCTGAAGCTTTTATTTTTACTTCTGCCTCAGTAATAATTTTGTCATTTTTTGTTGACGGATATAACAAAACAAGCTTAATTGGTTCAAAATTAAGTTTTATGGAATTGGAGCCTTCTTTTTTAACTTTGAATGAAATAAACACCAATAAGATTAGTATTAGAACCAGGAAGAAAACTGGCAGTAAAGGGGAGTTCGTTTTTTTGACTGATTTAGAAGAAACTCTGGCAGTTTTTTTCATAAATTTGCCCTCCTCCAGATTTCATAATCTATTAAATCAATATTACCGTCATGATTAAAATCTGTAATTCTAGTTGTTCTTATTCCAGTATACTCCTGAACCCAAACAAAATAGCAAGAGGCATCAGCAGGGTTACCTGTACAATTAGCCGGTGTTACGCTTACTGGAGGTGTATTGGAGACCCTGGGAATCAAT
>MFJA01000074.1:0-1745 GCA_001779055.1 Candidatus Gottesmanbacteria bacterium RBG_16_37_8 | reverse complement strand
AAAAATTGACGTTGGAGATGGGAATACTGAGGTAATTGAAGGAAAAAGAGTTGGTGTCGGAAAAGCCGTCAAAGTAGGAAGTAATGTCGGAGTGGGTATATTTGAAGGAATGATATTGGTTGGGGTTGGCACACCGGGAGTTATTGTAATGTTAAGATTATTTAATGCTACAAATGCATTCACCATGCCAAAGTTGGTCTTTCCGGGAACGACATTGGGATTAGAAGTAGTTTCTATGATAGTTTTTATCTGCTGATTACTTAAACTTGGCTTAGCCGCCCAAATTAAAGCTGCAATCCCTGCTACATGAGGAGCTGCAGAAGAGGTACCTAAAAGATAATAGTAGCTGTCAAGCGGCCAGGTTGAGGCTATACCGAATTCTTTATCACTGTTGGTCGAAAACTGTCCTCCAGGAGCTGCCACACTTACCCAGTTGCCTATTTGGGCATTTCCTGAATCATTATGTTCAGAATAAGGAGCTAAGTTATTATTTACATCCAAAGCGGCAACTGAAATAACATTAGGGGAAGTTGCCGGATAAAATTTTTCATTAACCGCGTGTCTGACAAAATTGCCGTTGGTATCATAAATATCACAAGGATCGCCACCTGCCCGATGATGAGAAACATCCCACCCGCAGTTGCCGGCTGCAGCAACAAGAAGCGATCCGCGACTCCAGGCATAATTTACAGCATCATTAATCTGGGCAATCACCGGTCCGTCCAGATTATCGGCTAACGACCCCAGACTCATATTGATAACCTTTGCTCCCTGATCAGCTGCATACCTTAAAGCATTGGTAAAATAGCTGATCAGCATGTCACCGCGGCTGTCTCTGATTTTAAGTATCATAAGTTTAGTATTAAAACCTGTTGCAGCAATACCTAAGTTATTATCTGTTGCTGCTCCGATTATTCCGGCTACATGAGTCCCATGACTATCATCAAGGTTGCCAGGATCGGCAGTCATTGAGGTAACCGTCCTGCAAACTCCAACAGTACAGTCAACCAGTGAAGCTATTTTACCAACTAAATCCTCATGGGCAGAATCAATCCCTGAATCCAAAACGGCTACCACTGTCTGTAGCGAACCTTTGGAAATATCCCAAGCTGATTGTCCAGTTCCTGCCAAATTAAGATTAAACATATTCCACTGCAATTTGGGTTTCCCCGGGACAGGTGTGGCTCTTATCGCCAAATCATTGGGAAGATACAGAAGATCAAGTTTTTGGTCACGAACCACAGTCTCAACATCATTAGATGACTGTAATTCCCTCATCACCCCTACCACATCTTTGTCTATTGCCTCATAAACCAGAGATTTAGTATTGACAATAGAATATTTTAATTTAGCTCTGGCAGATTTTCTTGATAATGAAATTAGTGTGGCAGCTGTAGGTCGATCTTTAAAGGTAACTATCAGCTGTTTGGTAGTTGGAGTTCGTCTGGAAGGCTCTCTAACCGGTTGACCTTTATAAATCTGAGCGTAAGAATCTTCCCTGATTAAAAGGAACAGACATAATATTAAAAACAATAGACGTAATTTCCGCACAACGGGGTTGTTAATACCAGTGTGGCAAGAAATAAAAAAGAAGTCAATAACAGCAGTTTGGGCACTGAAATTAGCTTTATTCCGAAAAATAACTATTTATTATAATTACTTAACCAAATAACATAATCCACACCATCAACAAAGCCTGAATTATTAAAATCTCCCCTGTCTGCGCCATTGGACGTAATTTTATT
>MFJA01000073.1:8057-14248 GCA_001779055.1 Candidatus Gottesmanbacteria bacterium RBG_16_37_8 | reverse complement strand
TATGGTTGTGGTTTTCTTTTACACGCTCCACCGAATTCCGTTGGATTACAACCATAAGGACAAAAGTTGGGATCTAAATGACGTTCATCACAATATGGTTGCGTAGCTGCCCGGACTTGGAGGTTGGGGATTTGGGGGAGGAGTTTGGCGGAAATAGCAACTAGGCCAATTACAAGAGCAATTAGCGAGGCAAGTTTTAATGCGGTAAAGATTTTTTTCATTTCAGATGACGCTGACGTCTATCTTTTTAATATTTTTTCTGTCCAGAATGTCCTGGCCGGAGGTGGCGACGACAGTTTTTATCTTGTCGATATTAATTACTGCCCGGCCTTTGTTCCCCAAAGCGCTAAATGTAATGTAGCCGACAGTTTCACTACCCTTTGGCAGAACCAAAGTATTGCCGTCAAAGGAGGCGACACCGGAGATGCGGACATGGTCGCTGCCCGTGATATTAATCGGATAATTGTTGAAAAACTTGCCTGTGGCAACAGAGACGACTTTTAAATATTTAGGATTATATTGAACGACAAAGTCAGCTGCCGCCACTTCGCTGTCATCGGAGTCAAGACTCATGGTGACGGTAAATTCCTCACCGGGAGAAACTTTTTCCTTATCGCTTACCAGTGAGAGGATAGCATTAGGAGCAAGAGGTGTAGTTGCAGTTTTTGACTTCTGATATTTTTGATAAGCAAAAGAAACAACAAGTCCCAGAATAAAAAAGACAGCAACCAGAAAAACCATCCGGTTATGGCTACGGGTTTTTTTAGATTTACTAATCATGTCCTTATATCTACAATAGTTTATTAAAAACAGCCCTGTCAAGCGAGATCTTGACAGGATTGGGATAAGAGTAATAAAATATTACTAGTATGAAAATAGGAACTATAATTTATTCAAATGAAAAAGGTCAAATCGTCATTCCCAAAAATATCAGAAATTCCATAGGTATAGATAAAAACGTACCTTTAAATGTGATTGAACGGGGAAACGGAATTTTTATATATCCCATTGAAGAAATAAGAACAAAAGCAGATACAAATGAGTCCTTCTATAGATTACTGGAAAAAACCAGAGGAGCATGGGCTGGTGATGATTGGCCGGAAACAGCCAAAAAAAGAAGAAAAATTGAACTGGCTGCAAGTAGAAGAAGGAAAAAAGTCATATGGTAATTATAGATACCAATATAATTATTGATCATTTGCGGCAAAGGGATAAAAAAGATACAGATTACATGATTTTGGCAAGAGACAGCAAGAGTGAACTGGCTATTTCAGTAATTACTTTACAAGAGTTATACAGCGGAAGTAGTACTAAAAAAGAAGAAGCAGAAAAACTGCTTTTGGCCAGCATTGCACCCCTAAAAATACTTCCCTACACCTATGAAGTTTCTCAATTTGCAGGAGAAATTATGAGAGATTCCGAAAAACCGATTGAGTTTGCAGACGCAGCAATAGCGGCAACAACAATTGTTTATGGGGGACAACTTTTAACCCTGGATAAAAAGGATTTTAGTCATATTAAAGATTTAAGGATTAGAGAATAATGGTTCTTTCCGACCGCGACATCAAAAAATATTTAACTTCAGGAAAGATAAAAATTACTCCTAAGCCTGATCTGTCGCGTCAGCTTGGCTCCTGTTCGATTGATCTGCGGCTAGGTAATACTTTTCGCATTTTTGAGCAGAGCAAGGTAGCATTCGTTGATCCTTTCGATCCGAAAAACAGGGATGAGATAACCAAACTGATTGAAGTTAAGGATAAAGAGCCTTTTATTCTTCATCCTAATGATTTTGTGCTGGCAACAACTATTGAGAGTTTTACTCTTCCTGATGATTTGTTAGCCAGATTGGAAGGCCGTTCGTCATTAGGCAGGTTGGGGATAGTTGTTCATTCAACTGCTTCAATTTTTGAACCGGGCTGGCAGGGTAAGGTAGTTATGGAACTTGGCAATTTGGGCAGAATGCCGATTGCCTTATATCCCGGGATGAGAATATGTGCCTTAACTTTTGAAAAACTATCAAGTACGGTTGACGTTCCCTATCACAAGAAAAAAGGAGCCAAATATCTCAATCAGGATACTCCTGAAGCTTCAAAAATGAGCTTGGAGAAGAAATAAAATTAAAAAACTTCTAAGCTCCGTGAATGGCATAATCACGGTAAAAATACATGACACGTGGCATATTATTTTTCTTGCCATTACCTTTATAATATTCAATGAGACTCTCCGATTCAATATCGGAGTTAGTCGAATTAATCCCGCCAGAGGCGGGATCACACTACTATGAATTTAGCATTTCGTTTAAGACCAAAAAATTTAAAGGAATTTGTAGGCCAGGAGCATCTGGTAGGGCAGGGTAAGATTTTAAGACAGGTCGTCTCGACAGGCAATCTGTTTTCCCTGATTTTCTGGGGGCCTCCGGGGAGCGGTAAAACAACGCTGGCCAATATTTTAGCTTTATCAACCAAGTCGGATTTTCATAAAATGTCGGCTGTTGAAAGCGGCAAAGAGGAATTAAGGACGGTAATTGAAAAAGCCAAAGTCAATAAAACTTACGGGCAAAAAACCATTCTTTTTGTAGATGAGATCCATCGCTGGAACAAAGCTCAACAGGATGCCTTATTGCCTTATGTGGAAAACGGATTGATTATTCTTTTCGGAGCCACCAGCGAAAATCCTTCCTTTGAGGTAATCAGCCCGCTTTTATCCAGATGCCGGGTATTTGTTTTAAACGGATTGGACTATCAGGAACTAAACAAGATTTTAGACAGGGCAATAACTGATAAAAAAGACGGCTTGGGAATTTATAATAAAACTATCGGCAATAAAGAGAAAGAACTGTTGATAAGGTTGTCAGGAGGAGACGCCAGAATAATGCTCAATGCTTTGGAGATGGCAGTTTTATCTTATAAGGAGAAGAAGATTACTGCTGAAACGATAAAAGAGGTATTTCAGACAAGATCAGCGGGTCTCTATGACAAAAAGGCCGATGAACATTACAATATCATCAGTGCCTATATCAAAAGCCTGCGGGGATCGGATACGGACGCGGCTTTATATTATCTGGTCAGGATGCTTGAAAACGGGGAAGACCCCAAATTTATAGCCAGAAGAATGATAATTCTGGCATCTGAAGATATAGGATTGTCAGATAGGGGAGCATTGATTCAGGCCAATGCTTGTTTTGAAGCCGTTACTAAGGTCGGTATGCCGGAGGCACAGCTAATACTGGCTCATATTACTGTCTATTTAGCCAAAGCTAAAAAATCAAGGGCAGTAGTTAATGCTTTGGGACGGGCAAAGAAGGCTTTGTATGAATTTCCCAATGAACCTGTTCCCTTGCATTTAAGAAATGCACCGACCAAGTTAATGAAAAAACTGGATTATGCCAAAAATTATATCTGGAGCGAGGATTATGTGGGGCCTGCCGGCAACCAGTCGTTTCTGCCGGAGAAATTGAAAGGTAAAAAATTTTTTGATGAGTAAGAGTATTTTTAAGTATTGTCCTTCATGCGGGTATAGATTAATAACAGGGAAAGATGTTAGATTGATTTCCTGCAATAAATGCGCTTTCCACTTTTATATTAGTCCGGCTCCGACAGTGGCCATTCTTTTAAAAAATATTAACAATGAGTATTTATTTGTCAAAAGAAAATTCCAGCCTAAAAAAGGCTATTGGGATTTGCCGGGAGGTTTTTTAGATTACAGGGAAACCTATGAAAAAGCATTAAAAAGGGAAGTTAGGGAAGAGCTGGGGATAACAATTTCCGTCTTTAATTATATCGGTTCAGCAACAGATGTTTATGATTATAAAGGCATTTCGTATTATACGATTGTAGCAGTTTATGGAGGCTTTATTGAACAAAAAATAATACCTGCTGATGATGTAGAAACCTTCCTCTTTTTTACGGAAAAAAATATCCCGGAAAATAAGTTTGCTTTCCCCGGGCTTTTAAGTCTGGTTAAAAAATATATTTTAACTACTTGACGAAAACAAATTCCTGATACTAATCTTATATAGTAGGAGATAATTATTATTTATTAAACGTTTTCAGAGGAGGTGATGTAAATGGATAAACAAATGAAGGAATGTCTGAAACCTCATTCCTTATTGCACATAGTTTTCGGGATCGGCATAGGTGTTGTTTTAGTTAATTGGCTGACTGGTCTTACAGGACAAACTGGACTGGTTGTTGGACTTTTTATTATTCTGGCAGCTTTTATGGGTGAATTCTACCTGGCCGGACAGAAGAAAAAATGAAGAAGCGAATGTTTATTACATTTGAAGGGTTGGAGGGAAGCGGCAAATCAACTCAGGCAGGACTTTTAGCCAGCCGGCTTAAAGAAGAAAAAATAGCGATTAAAGTAACCAGGGAGCCGGGCGGTTCAAGAATCGGTGAACTGATCCGGCAGATCACTCACAGCAAAGAAAATGTGGATCTGACAGCTGTAGCTGAAGCTTATTTGATGGCCGCATCCCGGGCTCAGCATGTCAGGGAGATAATAAGGCCGGCACTGGATGTCGGATTAACTGTAATCTGCGACCGTTACATTGATTCAAGTCTGGCTTATCAGGGTTACGGCCGAAAATTAGGTGTTGAGGTTATTTATGAACTTAATAAATTGGCTGTGGACGGTGTTTTTCCGGATCTGACTGTTTTATTGGATATTGAACTTCGGGAGGGATTTGCCAGGCGTAACGGTACTGACAAGATTGACAGGCTTGACCTTCAACAGAGCGATTT
The DNA here is from genome assembly GCA_001779055.1 of Candidatus Gottesmanbacteria bacterium RBG_16_37_8. GTDB lineage: Bacteria > Patescibacteriota > Microgenomatia > 2-02-FULL-39-11 > 2-02-FULL-39-11 > 2-02-FULL-39-14. The sequence continues at coordinate 9,506 of MFJA01000073.1, read as the reverse complement.
TTACCGGAGAGTTTATCAAGGGTATAAGAAATTAGCGGAAAAATATAAGAAGAGATATTTTGTGGTTGACTCAAGTTGTCCGATTAATGACGTTGCCGATAAAATTTGGAATAAAGTAAAAAACTTTAATTTAAAAGGGGGTGTTATATAAATGAATAAAATCTGGATTGGTATTATTGGAGGCGGACTTTTATTAGCCTTCATGTTTTTTGGTACCTACAATACTTTGGTTAGCAAAACAACAGCAATTGACGGCCAGTGGGCCCAGGTTGAGACCCAATATCAGAGAAGATTTGATTTAATTCCCAATTTGGTTGAGAGTACCAAAGGATTTTTGACTCAGGAGAAAACTATTTTTGAGGAAATAGCCCGTGCCAGAACACAATACGGAGGTGCCAAAAGCGTTGATGAGAAAGTAACAACAGCCGGAGCATTGGATAGCGCTTTAGGCAGACTTTTGGTTATTGTTGAAAATTACCCGAACTTGAAGTCCAATGAGACGGTTGCTTCCCTGATGGATGAGCTGTCCGGAACGGAAAACCGCATCAGTGTGGAAAGAAGAAGGTTTAACGAACTGGTGCAGGATTACAATCTGACCATAAAAAAGATTCCGACCAATTTCATAGCCGGACTGATGGGATTTAAGGCAAGACCGTATTTTGAGGCATCATCCGGAGCGGAAACACCGCCGAAGGTGGAATTGTGAGGAAATTTTTCTCAATATTTTTCTTTATATCTTGTTTCTTTTTATTTATTATTTCCGCTTTGGCGGTTAATTATCCTAATCCCGCCGGCTTTGTCAACGATTTTGCTAATTTATTTTCCTCCGAATTTAAAACCAATCTGGAGAATAAATTAAGAGAAACGGAAAAGGCAACCGCTGCTGAAATAACTGTGGTAACAATAGAAAGTTTGGAAGGTGAAACTGTTGAAGAATATGCTGTTAAACTGTTTGAAAAATGGAGAATCGGTAAAGATAAGGAAGATAACGGACTTCTTCTTTTTATTGCTAAAGATGATCGGGAAGTCAGAATTGAGGTCGGTTACGGTCTGGAGCCTTATATTACCGACAGCCGGGCAGGCAGAATTATCAGGGATCTTATTATTCCGGAATTTAAGAACAGCAATTATGAGGCGGGAACTGTAAAAGCTGTTGACTCACTTATTAAATACATAACAGATAAAGATATTGCTCCCAAAGAGGAACCCGGGAAGAATAGCGATTTTCCGGTTATTCCCTTATTGATAGGATTGTATTTTTTGGTAACTTATCTAGCCGGATTTTTTGGCAGAAGTAAAGAGATCTGGCCGGGGGCAGCACTTGGCGGAATTTTAGGTTTAATAATCGGACTTTTTTTAACTTCATTGTTTGCAGCTGTTTTGATAGGATTTTTTGCCGGATTATTCGGACTGTTTCTTGATTTTATTCTGTCGCGGAATTTTAAAATC
>MFJA01000073.1:4675-8038 GCA_001779055.1 Candidatus Gottesmanbacteria bacterium RBG_16_37_8 | reverse complement strand
CGACCAACTTCTGGTCTTCAGGCGGGGGATTTAGAAGTAGCGGAGGAGGATCAAGTTTCGGCGGCTTTGGCGGCGGTTCTTCAGGCGGCGGCGGCGCATCGGGGAGATGGTGATATAATACGTTTTTTCCATGCAATATAATGATTGACATTATGGTCATTATAATGTATGTTTAATTTATGAACAATTACAATGATATTATTTCCATAACAGAATTAAGAAGAAATTTTGGTGAAATTACTAAAAATTTAGCCCTAAAGAAAGAAATTATTTTAACACGCGGCGGAGAGCCATTCGCAATTCTAAAACCAGCTCCCAATGTCAAAAGAAAACTACTTATGAAGGCAGCCGGAGCCTGGAAAAATACAGAACTTGACGATGATAAACTTTGGAAAAAAGTATTAATCCGTAAATCCAGAAAAAAACCAATTACTTTATGAATAAATATTTTCTGGATACTTCGATAATAATTCCTTATATCCGCGGTAAAAAAGAAGTAATTGAATTTATAGACAATTTAAAGGGAGAATTGATTTCTAGTTATGTATGTTTGGCAGAAATTTATGAGGGGATTTTCAGTTACAAAAATCAAAATAAAGAAAGTGCAGAAAAAAATTTAATGATTTTTTTCCGCGGGCTTGATGATGTTATAGGTTTAAATGAAGATATTGCAAAAACTTTTGGCCTTATAAGAACAGAATTAAGAAAAAAAGGGCTGTTAATTGAAGATATGGATATTTTTATCGCCTCTTCTTGTTTAGTGTATCAAGCTATATTAGTTACCGAAAATGTGAAACATTTCGACAGAATAAGGAATCTCCAGATTTTACCTCTTTAATTTTCTCATGGCGGATTCGGCGGCTTTGGCGACAGCGCCTCAGACCGATGGTAATGCAAATTTTAAAATCTAATGCATATTGACAATATTAATGTAAATGATAAAATTTAATGCATATGATCCATTACGTTACAATAACTTCCCAAGGGCAAATCAGTATTCCTGTTGAGATTAGGCGACAGTTTTCTTTAGACAAAAGAAAAAAGGCCATGGTGGAAGTAGTGGGTGACAAAATTATAATTACTCCTGAAAGAGAAATTGATGAGCTGATGGGTATTTTTAAGACTGACAAGAAAATACCGTTTAGAAAGGCCCGTCAAGCTTTTGAGGAAGCTTTGGCTCGGGGCGAAGCGTGATTAATTACTATCTAGATACAAATATAATACTCAGATTTCTTCTTCTTGATAATCTCCAGCAAGCTAAGAAAGTAAGGCATATTTTTCATCAAGCGCGGAAAGGATTAATTGAGATATATATTCCTTATTTAGCCTTTTTTGAAGCGGTATTTATGTTAACTAATTTATATAAATTTAAGAAAAAGGAAATATCGGAAAAGATAACAAAGTTAATTAACCTACCTTTTTTACAGATTGAAAAGAGAGAATTACTTCTTAAAACACTGCAATTTTATCCTAAAATAAACGTCAGTTTCGTAGATTTAACTTTTTTTCTTGAAGCTGAAAATTTAGATAAAACTCTTCTCACCTTCGACCGGAAACTGAAGAAATTAATAATATAAACATATTGGGTAGAATTTTCAAGCTTTAGCGGATTTGGAGACGGTTCCTCCGGCGGCGGCTCTTCAGGCGGCGGCGGCGCATCGGGGAGATGGTGATAATATACTTGTATTTATCTAATAACTCATAATATTGATTCTTTTTATTCATTTATTGTATTATCCGCATGCTTGCCTCTTAGACATGTTTTCTCTAGAAATAAATCAAGGATTGAATTTAGATGTTATTGTCGAGAGTTTTAGACAAATGGTTCCTATTAATATGGATCAGAGTAATATTCCCCAATTCATTGATCTCACGGTCGACGATCCACGAACAAGCCTGTGGGGTGAAGCTTGGAAGGTACAACTGGAATTAGCGAACAGTCAGGTTAATTTACCGCTGAAAAATGTAGGAAGTACCGATAATCCAGTTCGGATTGCTTGGTATAATCCCAATTTTGAGGAACATGCATACTTTGGGGCTTTAGCGTTAACCTCAATGTTGATGCAAATGCCTGACAAAAAACATATTGTTACTATTTCATCGACCAAATCGAATAAAATGATCGATTTGGTTGCAACTGTTGTTTCCAAATTACGCGGAGAACAGATAGATGTTACTGTCTTACAAAAAGTTAATGAATCAGAAGTCTACGTCCATGAATATCACGATAGTCGTCTCGTTCCGTATAAGCCAATTACCTCAGAAAAGCAATTGTATTTGGTAATAACCTCGGAACAAACTGCTAGTTTACAAGAAGTGTCCTGGTTCATAACCTCCCGTAGACTTCTCCTTTCTTTTTCAATAGATAATACTCCATCGGAGTCAGATAGTTAAGCGATTGGTGTGGCCGGTAGCTGTTGTACCGGTCAAACCATGCAGAGATTCTGCTGTTTAGGTATTTAGTATCAGGAATTATTGTTTCATCAAACAACCATAACTCATACTCTGAAGTCTGAATAATTCTTTCAACCATGGTATTGTCTGTTGGTGTTCTTGGCCTTGAAAAGAAATGAGCAATGCCTCTTTTAACACACTCCTTATGAAAGTGAAGGAGAAACTCATGTCCGTTGTCAGTCTGTACGGCATTGACCCTGAATGGAAATGCCAGCAGAAGACTGATAAGAAAATCTCTCCCGTTAGCCGTACTTGAGCTTGTATAAATCCGGGAATATCCAATCCTGGTAAAGCAGTCAACTGCAGTAAACTGGTAGAATTGCTGTCCTAAAACGTTTATGTGTTTGGTGTCTATCTGTACCAGATGTCCGGGTGCTTTGTACCGATGTTCTGCAGTGATCCTGTACCTGGGTATCTTCCAGTTGACCCGCTTCCTTCTTTTAACTCCCTTGATGATGCCGGCTTCTTCAATAAGGCCCCGTTTTGTTAGGATTCTTCCAATTGTTGAAGCTGAAAGGGATATCCCATGAATACGGGTGAGTAACACAGCTATCTTGTACTTGGAAAGTGCCATGTCTTTTCTTCTAAGTTCAATTATCTTCTGAATTGTTTCACAGGGAACTGATGATATGCGAAATGATTTTGGCCTGGTTGAGTGTGATTCAAGAGTAAATAGTATTCCGGGTTTAAATCTTCTTTTCCATCTGTAAAACGTATCAGGAGAGATACCGAAGTGGCGGCAGGTTAAGGATGCATTTCTTCCATGGGAAGCATAATAGTCAAGCCACTTCAGTCTTTTTTTGGCTTCAAGGGATATATTCACTAATCTTGATAACTTTCCTGCTCCCGGAAGAATGAAATGAGCTTTCATAGAGGCACCATTATACCTGCCGTTCATAGTTAATGAAG
>MFJA01000073.1:4389-4666 GCA_001779055.1 Candidatus Gottesmanbacteria bacterium RBG_16_37_8 | reverse complement strand
TGGGCATAATTCGACATACTTTGACTAAATTTCATCCACTTTGACCAGATTGAAAGAAGATTTTTTATAGGATTGAGGCACAATTAAGTCTTAAGAAATTGTTCTTTGTCAATTCCTGCTTCACGTAGAATACTAGCGAGTGTTCCACGTTTTATATCTTTTAAATGCATAGGGATTACTACCCGTTGTCTGGTGTCTGGATTTTTCAGGGTAAGATGGCTGCCTACCTGATGGTGTTTAATGAATCCTAGTTTTTTAAGTTTCTTTAATATCTCTC
>MFJA01000073.1:4051-4358 GCA_001779055.1 Candidatus Gottesmanbacteria bacterium RBG_16_37_8 | reverse complement strand
AGATGCTAGAACTGGAAGTTGTTGTTACATTGATCATAGAAACAAAACTACTGTCTTTAGGTGGTGTTTCACCGTCTTTTAACAGACTTCCTAAGTAAGATTCGATGGCTTCTTTAGCAGCTTTAGCCGCCTTTTCGATAGTTTCTCCATAAGTGACGCAACCTTTAAGAGCGGGAATAATAACAGTATATCCTCCTTCAGGTTCTTTCTGAAATACAGCAGTATAATGGTGAATTTTCATATTAAAGAAAGTATAGCATAGCTAGTTTAAATCTAAAAGAACCAGACAGCATGAAGTCATTAATTT
>MFJA01000073.1:579-4034 GCA_001779055.1 Candidatus Gottesmanbacteria bacterium RBG_16_37_8 | reverse complement strand
ATCCACTTTGACCAGATTGACAGGAAATAATGCTATGGGGTAGAAAGAGTGATAATATATGGTTCAGACAGTTGAAATGAAGAGACCTTATTCGAGTTTAGAGAGAACAATTGGGCCGTTACCTAGTGAGGTTGTTATTTTTAGAGCAGGAGAAGAAATAGTTGATCCGTCTCTTTTTGAAACCGATGATTTTTTGACTCGGGTAACGAGAATAGAAGGTGAATCATATGATTCTGGTTTTTTACAATATTTATTTAGACTAACTAGTGCAGTAGATAATCAAATTAATCAGACTTCATCACAGTATCCTCATGTTGAGGAAAAACCTTCAGAAGGACATAAACGCATGCTTACCCGTCTACACAATAAAGAATATATGGCGATACAACAAAGCAATTATATTGATACTCTATCTCATACTAAAAAGAAATTATCTCGAAATGGAAATTCAGTATTAATTACTTATCCTCTTTGGGGGTCATTAGCCATACTGAGGGCTAGTCAAAGTGCTGGATTTTTAAAAAAAGATTTGATCCCGGTTGATATTTCCGGATCAGTAGGAATAGTTACCGGCTTTGCAAAAGCAAAGGAAATTCCTAAAAAACTGAAAGAAACAAAAAATGTCATAATATTTGCAGATGATACTTTTGATACTTGTATCAGTTTTGAACAATTGGTAATGACACGTATTCAAGAGAAAGTGAAGAATCATGAAAGTGTCGAAATTCTATATCAAGTATATAGAGATCCTGAAGCATTTGAGGAAAAAATAAGAAAAGCGAAGAAAGGCAAGCTTTCAGCAGATGAATCCGAAAAAATATGGTCGGATTTAGCAAAATTAGCATGGGAGGCTGATGTTATTTCTGCACCTTTTACTATAAAAAATAGACCATTTGCTGAAGCGGTATTTCAATTGTCTGCTGATAAATTATTGGACCCGAAATCTACTGATTGGGATAGATTAAAAGCTCAGATTCAGGGACAGCTCATGTTTCAAACTCTTAATGTCAATCCTGCTTATTGGATTGTTGGAGGTAAGTGGGATGGGATTTCATTATTGGATACTAAGTTACGGGGTGATTATTTAATGGGTGAAATAATTAAAAATAAGGAGAGATATCAACTTTCAGAAGAACATTTAGAATATTTGCGGAAATGGGGATTACCCAATATAAATATAAGAGCGTTAGCAGGACTCGAAGGTTTATGGGTTTTTAATCCGGATGGATTATCTGGTAAGGAAGCAATTAGTAGGTTATATAAATATTATGCTTTCTATATTGCCAACTATGCCAAATCAAGACTAGAAAAAGAAGAAAAAAGTATTATTGCAGAATAATCAAATCCAAGTTTTAACCCCGCCCCATAGCCTTTCCTCTTGAGTTTTTTTGAATTTTTTATTTTGTTTTATGACTACTTGAAAAACCTATATTAAAAATTATAGAATTAGCCATTCAGAAAAATATTTATTAGAAACTATGTCTTTATCAGAAAATCTTGTAGCAGGAAGACGTCCTGTTTCACCGAGTGAAATTTTACCACCTTTTAAAGAAGTTATTCTTGTAAGGCCTCCACCACCAATAATTAATGAGATTATGGAAGGAGAAGCTGCTTGGGTGCCAGTCTTTGCCACTGGAAATCCGGAAAAAGTTAAAGAAGCTGAAGCAATACTTGGTCGACCAATAAGACATGTGGATTTAAAGGTTGATGAAATACAAGATGATGACCCGATTCGAGTTGCCGAAATGAAAGCAGTTGCCGCTTGGGAAAAGAATGATCGACAACCGATTATAGTGGAGGATACCTCTCTGCGGTTGGTGGGTATTTCTTTTTTGCCAGGTACTTTTGATAAATTTTGGGCTGGTACTCCTGAAATAAAGAGAAATCTATGTCATTATTTGACAGAGATTGGTGCTGACCGTCGGGCAATTGCCCAAGTTACTCTGGCAATATTTGACGGAAATTTCATCCATACCCGAATTGGTCAAACTACAGGAGTAATACCAGAAATTCCTATTGGAGCTTATGCTTGGGACTGGGATGATATTTTTATAGCAGATGGACAAGATAAATTGAAAAAATTTGACGGTAGGCACCGTACTTTTGCCGAGATGACCCTTAGGGAAAAGAATCGATTGTCTCCCAGAGGTAGGGCCTGGCGAGCATGGAAAGAATATCCGGTTCGAATAGGACAGTTTGTCTATATGTTGCCTGAACCTTATCCCATGCAAACACAAGCAATTCAGGTTGATATTTTACGAGAGAATCCATTAGCCCTTCGTCATGCTTATAATTTAAATATTTTTGAGGATCAAACTCCTCAAGGGGATCTATCAGCCCCAAATATCCTTCGACCTAGAGTAACAAGTATAGGAGATGGAAAAGGTGTTTATAGATATGTTACTGATCCGAATTCTCCTGATCTTGGAATAATTGTAACAGCAATTGATATAGCAGTTGATTTTAATGATCGTCCGGTTCGACTATTCTTAGATAATAATAATAATCCGAAATTTTGGCAGATGGGACCAGAGGCAATTAAAATGGCGCTAGCAGCAAGAGCTTGGGAATTTATCATAAATCATAACGATGAGACGTATGCATTAATTCGTTCAATGTTGAATGGTCAAAATCTCACACCGAAACGGACAAACATCCATTCAGATGTAATTGAACAGCTAATCGAGTTAGTCAAATTTGAGGAAGATGAGCTTAAAGATATTACACCTGAAGAAGTTGATCGTGTCCTAGATGAGGCAATTGAAGTATTATTTACGGCTGCTACAAATCAGCTTGGTTATGTCAGACAATACTCTGATCGTGAAGATCTAAGTAGAAAAATTGCTGCCAATAAAGGTTTGATTCTTACCAGTACCGGCATACCTTCATCCCTTTATGCATTAGGCGGAATGCCCCCAGTAACAGGCTGGAAGGATGTATTAACAACGGCAGCTTTATCTTTTATGGATTCTTATGTACCACATAATAGTATTTTTGTTAATAAAGAATTACGGCTTCAACTATTTATTAGTGCTAGAGATGCTATTCTTGAATTAGGATTGCCTTCTGATATAGAACAATTAGTAATTGCTCATCTAGGAATATCCGTTGGTACGGAGGATTATCATGACTTAGCTGAGTTTGTTAACAAAGCAGCAAGAGAAGGTTGCTCTTTATGGCGTGTTTACACAACCAATCCAGGTAGACAGACAGTGACTTCTGCAGAAGTAATTCGAGATGCAACCGAGCAATCAGTGGAAACGAGCGAGACTATCCGTCAAATAGTTCAACTAAAAGCGAGAATTTCTGTGGGTCCAATTGTTAACTTGAATCAAGCTTGGCGATTAATTCAAAACAATATTCTGGTTAATACTCTTATTGCAGGTCACGGTGGTGGTGAAAATTGCACTTCGTTACTGGGAGGTGGTGCAGCTAATTCACTTGAACTAGCTTAC
>MFJA01000073.1:0-460 GCA_001779055.1 Candidatus Gottesmanbacteria bacterium RBG_16_37_8 | reverse complement strand
TGTAGCGGGAGGAATTGAATGCGGCGGCCTTTTTGTCCAACATGCTGATGGAAGAGTGGTACAGCCTTATCATGGTTCTGCTTCGTCAGTGACACAATGGATAGAAACCATTTGTGATGAATTGGTAGCGAAAAAAAGATTAGATCCTGCTGGTCGATTAACAAATGTTGAGGGATTACCTAATTATATGAAAAAAAGCAGGAGTACTAATAGCATAGTGGATATGTGGTTAGAACTCCGTCGTCTTGCCGGGACCGCCCTGACTGATCAAGGTTGTTTAAGTATAAATGAATTACGTCAAAAAATAAGCGATTTTGGGAAATATCCTGATTTTAGAGTTGTTCTTCCGGAATCTTTTGGAATAGCTCAAGCCCACCGGTCAAAATAAAATATCTATGGGTATTTCCGAGAACTTAACACCTGAACCAATTTCTATTGAAGTCTTTGGTCCAAATAATCA
>MFJA01000072.1:7996-10807 GCA_001779055.1 Candidatus Gottesmanbacteria bacterium RBG_16_37_8 | reverse complement strand
CAACAAGGACGCCACCGATTTCTTTTTTGAAGTCAGAAATCCGGCTAATCCTGATGGAAACGGCATTCCTCAAGTAGTCTGTGTCACCGAAGGCGGAGATGACACTTCCCAAACCGCTGCCTGTCCGGCCGGAACCCATACTTTGCTTTTCAAGGATCCTGATACCAACCCAAGAACGTCAGGTACCAGAACTGTCCAGTCTTCCGAACTCGCTGTCCATGATAAAAATATCTGGCAACCCGATGGCGGATTTCTGACCGCCATGCAAATTTTTGCTTATGTAGCCCAAAATAACGGTCCCTGGTCAGCAATTTCAGATAGCTGTAAGGTCTCAACCAGCTATTACCGGCCGGCTGTTTGTTCCGGATCTTCCAAATCAGGCAATATTCTATCACCGTCAAAACCAATTGATATAACTATGCAGGGTAATCCGCCAGCCGGCACAACAATCTCTAAATTTTATCTGGCTTTTTATAACAAAGATAATCCTTATTGGCCCGGCAATTCTAAACCTATCTGTGTCCAGGAAGGTGTAGGTGATGTTCCCTGGGCATCTCCGCAGTGCCCTGCCGGAACTGATGTTTATATTAAAGCTTTTGATAATACAGATGGACAAAACTCCCATACCTTCAATTTAAAATACGAAGATTTTCAATATGAGGACAAAAATTGGAATAACCAGCTGCCGCTAAATGTCTCAAGCAATGGCTATTTTCTCCTCTCTGACAGCGGTTTCTCCCAAGTGGAAGCAGCCTGCATTAAGGGCTTTAAGATTAACCGTGATGATCTTTCTCCAACGGCCTCCCCCAGCGGACAACCGCTAAGCCCCACTCCTTCTCCCATTAATAACTGGTATGCTCCTGACGGAAGTTTATGTATCAGCCAGATTTACCGCAGACTTTTTTCTGATACCGGTTGTATCAGTAAAATCGGCTACCAGACAGATACTATTACTGATGATCCGGGAGAGTTTCACTGTACTACCTTCGGCGAACTGGTTGACAGGGAGGGTTGGACTTCTCTTGGCGAACTGCCGGAAAACGGCATGAAATTCCAACTGGCAATTGAAGATCAGCTACCTAAAGGTTTCCGGGCTGACGGTGAGGGAGATAAAAAAATTGAGCTTGATGATACAGACAGAACCATGACTCCCGGCATCTGGGATGTTTACCGTCTTTGCCAGGATGATCCGGATATTAATCCGGTCAAATGTAAAGCAGACGGCACACTCGAATGTTTCAAAGCCAGCGGTGAAACTGTGGAAACTGCGCCTAAGTCTTTCAACATGTCCGATGATAATACCTGTGCTGAAATTAATGAAGATAATCCTGTTAGCGGTGATGTCTTTAATTCACTTTATAATTGTGCCTTTATCCCGCCTCCGACCGGCGCCATTACAGGTAACCTGACGGTGGACTATTTTAATAAAGATCAGTTTGCCACCGTGGCGGTCTTTCTTCGGGATACTCTGGCCGATGAAAATAACGATACCGAAGATACTTACATAGCCACCAAAGTCTATAAAAGTGAGGATGTTCCAGATAATCAGCCGATTGACTTTGCCTTCGATAACCTGTTCTCTGACCGCACTTACGAACTCTATGTTAAAGCTTTTGATGAAAACGGCGTCTTCCTCAACTACCAGGGTATGGTCTACTGGTCAAGCTGTGAAACTTTAACCTGCCAGTTGACCCCGGGAGAAAAAGTTGATTTTAAAATATCTTTCCCTGAAGAACTGCCTCAAAGTATTACAGTCCGGGGCCTAAACGATGCCTATATGCAAATGATCAATCAATGGATCAATGGCAAAATTGATGCTGTCAAAATGTCGGAATTTCTTAAAAAAGTTAAAGACGCGCCCGGTTTAAAATCCGCAACTTGCGATCCTAAAATTCCAGGAGGCTGTCAATTTAATCCATGAAAAAATTTGCTTCGCTTTTAATGTTCCTGGGATTACTATCTCTTTCAAAATTATTTCTCCCCCCGTCTGCTCTTGCCCAAACCTGCACTACAGCAACTGTTGATAAAATTCTGGTTAAAGCCAATGAAACAGTCAGATTTGATGCCAATTCCTCGTCAACTGCCGATAACTTTTATTTTGAAGTCAGAAACAGAGATAACCCCGATGGATCGGGGGGTTTTCGCAAAGTCTGTGTATCCTCTGGAGGAGATAGAAATACTCCCTCTGCCGATTGTCCCACCGGCACCTATCCATTAATGTTCAAAGACCCCAATACCACCCTTCGAACTTCTGGAACCAGAACTTTAACAGCTGCCGAATTTTTTCTGGATGATAAAAATATTTATAAACCTTACGGGTCCAGTTTGATCAATGTCCAAATTATTGCTTACGTCCAAAACGGTACCGGTCCGCTATCTCCAATCAATCCAAGTTGTACCCTGCAAACGACTTTTTACCGGCCGGCTGTCTGTGCCAGTTCATCTATCTCTGGAGGAACTACGCTCAACCAAACCAATCAACTCCAAATAACTATCAACGGCAATCCTCCTGCTGGTACTACCATAACTTCCTTTAGCTTAGGCTTCTACAATGTAGATAATCTCTACCCAGCCCCTCCAGCAAATAATGCTAGACCGATAATCTACAATGGTCAGCACTTTATTATAAATGCTAATAATACTTCTGCTAGTAATAGTTATACTTTTACAGTTAACTACAGTGATCTTAACCTACCTGATGAAAACTGGGGTAATCAATATCCAATCAATATTAGTACAGGTGGTTATTTTACTTTAAGTGATACTGGGTATTCTCGACCTGAAGCAAACTGTGGACAACGGTTTACAGTC
>MFJA01000072.1:6923-7945 GCA_001779055.1 Candidatus Gottesmanbacteria bacterium RBG_16_37_8 | reverse complement strand
ACACCGACATCAAGACCGGGCGGTCCAAGTCCAACTCTTCCTCCGCCCGGCTGGTATGCTCCGGACGGAAACCTTTGTAACAGAACCAATTACCATACCTTTTTTAGCGACACTTCCTGCAGCGGTCAATCCGGTTTCACCACCGAAGGTATTACTCCCCAGTCTCAATGCTCCCGCGATGGCAGCGGAAAATGTTTTAGGGTCAGCGGACAACCATTTAACAGACAAGCCAATTCCTATTGGAAATTTGACAGCCAGGCTTGTGTTCCAATCACCTCACCCTATACGCCAACCAATACCTACACTACCTTACACCTATGCCGCTGGGGAATTCCTCCGGTCTCCTCAATCAACGGATCAGTTACAGCTTACTTTGTCAGTCCCCAACAGTTTGAAAAAATTTTTGTCTGGATAACAGATACTCTTGATAATTACTCCCGCTTTTTTGAAATCAAAAAAACACAGCTGGTTTCCGGCAGGCCATACACTTATAACTTCGGCAATCTTTTTCCCGACAGAAAATATGATACTTACGTTAAAGCCTACGGACCGGCAGGAGGTTTTCTGGACCATGTCATTTACGATGGCAGCTGCGGACAGGCCGGCTGCAGAACCTATCCTAACCAGCGGATCGATTTTACCTTAACCTTTCCCCAACCGCCTCCAGGAGCTTCACAAAATCAGGTAACTAATGAACTCTTCCGTCAACAGATAGAAAAATGGACCAATGGTCAAATTGGTGCCCTGGAAATGAGCTTATTTATCAAGCAACTATCCCGAGTCCCCGCTCTTCAAAAAGCTACCTGCGATCCAAGAGTTCCCGGCGGTTGTTCTTTCCCTTAAAATGGCTTATATTCATGCCCAAAATAACCGTTTATATCTTATCTTCTTTCAAGTAAGTCTTCTTATTCTGATTGGACTTTTGTTTTTTTGGCCTAAAAAAATTAACGGACAGCCAAATTTCACAGCCTATGATCCCGTTCCAACCGGAAGCTCGGGAAAAAACTGTCTGCTTGAATTTC
>MFJA01000072.1:6594-6913 GCA_001779055.1 Candidatus Gottesmanbacteria bacterium RBG_16_37_8 | reverse complement strand
ACCTGTCAAGCTGTGTCTTATGCGTTATGTCTTTTCGCTCTGATCTGATCGGAGCTTACCATACCGCTAATAATCTGGCCTGTAATGAACAACAAATTGTTAATCATTTCTGCAATGGAGGATTAGGATTACAGGCAGTTGCCGACTGCAATGCCTTAAGATACGGAGTCTGTTCCCAACCTCCGGATTTTCCCTGCATTACTCCAACCAGAAGCGTTAATCCTCCAACCCGAACACCTACCCCTCCGGCAACAGTCAATACTTCTCAAAACCCGAGAGGCTGCGGAATTTTATACACTTCAGGTGTTCCCTCCTGCTG
>MFJA01000072.1:5448-6574 GCA_001779055.1 Candidatus Gottesmanbacteria bacterium RBG_16_37_8 | reverse complement strand
AGGGATTATGCGGCAGTCTTCCCCTAGATGGACCCGGCGGCTGTCGCGATCTGTGTGAACGCGGTATCTTCGTCGGCCCCAAAGGTTATACCCACTGCTTCATGATGAATGACGGCAGTGAATGCCGCTCCAATGATGACGGCACCTACCTCTTTTGTACCAACAGATGTCTTCCGGGAAGTCCCGGCTTTTCCCAAACTGTCGGTTGTGAATATCCCAATAAAACCGTATTTGGTAAAGCTCAATTTGATACTTCCTGCATCCTGGCTCTCAATAAATCCTCTAATACGGCCTTTTTTGGCATTTTTGAATCATTTCTCAAAGGTGTTGCCCAAATTACTGAAATAAAAAACTATATTACCAATCTGGTACGTGTCCCCGGACTGCAAAAAGCCGGCTGCGATCCGAAAAAAGAATCCTGCAATTTTAACTGAATTTGAAAACCTGTTAAGATTTTTAGTCTCAAATTGTCTAAAATATTATTATGGATGAATTTTTAAACTGGCATTACCGGCAAACAGCATCCAAGATAACTACGGCCTTTTATAATCTATATCTTTTTCCCATCTATTTTTTCTCCGTTCCCTTACACCTTAAAACCTTGTTTTCTCCCTGGAAAAGGCAGATTGTGGCCAAAAAAGCCGGATTCAGATTAGACAACATCATGTCAGTTATTGCCTTTAACCTGACATCAAGCATGATTGGTCTGATTGTCAGATTAACAGTTATTGCTTATGGATTAGTCCTCTCTCTTCTTTTACCGTTGCTATTTTTACCTGTAATTCTTATCTGGCCTCTTATTCCCTTCCTCTCCTATCCCTTTTACTTAAATCGGCAAACCTCCCCTGAAGAACAGTTAACAGACTTATTAAAGCAGGATAAATTGATAAATCAAATTAAGAAATTCTGTCAAAGTATATTCGGAAAATTTATTCTGTTAAGGCTCGGTTTAAATCCTTTGAATTTAGCAAAAAAATTAACAGAGGATTTAAAAAGTCTCCCCCCTGCTTCTTCAATAGAAGAATTTTTTACCAAAATCGTTGCTACTCCTCCTTTTTCTTCAATTTTCCAAAATGATCATATCAAATCTGAGCATTTTCATGCCTGCTGGAACTGGTATAAGGAA
>MFJA01000072.1:5041-5388 GCA_001779055.1 Candidatus Gottesmanbacteria bacterium RBG_16_37_8 | reverse complement strand
GGTTATACGGTCACGCTGGATAAATTCTCTTTTGATATGACCAGAAAACCATCCCCCTTTCCCTTTCTTCTGGGACGTGATCAGGAATTAAAAGATATTGAAAGGGCTTTGTTAAAAAGTGAAAACAATAATGTATTAATAATAGGAGAACCGGGCATTGGCCGCCATATTCTCGTTGAAACTCTTTCCCACCATCTTTATCTTGGTAAATGTAATCCCAATTTAGCCCATAAAAGAATTCTTCAGCTGGATATGCATTCTTTATTTGCCGAGGCACCCTCCCGAGATAAATTAAAAGCTCTTTTTTCGGATCTTTTGTTTGAAGCAGTTACAGCCGGCAATATTAT
>MFJA01000072.1:2350-4943 GCA_001779055.1 Candidatus Gottesmanbacteria bacterium RBG_16_37_8 | reverse complement strand
GGTTTAATCACCCCGGAAAATTTTCATACTTATATTGAAAAAAGCGCTACTCTCAATAAAATTTTTGTGGAAATAAGACTTTCTCCGCCGTCAGATGAATTAGTCCTCAAAGAACTGCAATTATCAATCGTGCCTGTACTGGAAAATAAATACCCGGTCACCATCACCATTCAGGCCTTATATAAAACAATTGCCGATGGGAAACGTTATTTAACTTCCACTCCCTTTCCCGGAAAAGCCGTTGAACTTCTGGAAGAAACTGTTATCTGGAAAGGACAATCCCCAAAAAATATCTTCATTACTGATAAAGATATTGACTCTTATTTATCTCAAAAACTTAAACTCCCCTTGGGAGATCTTGAAGGCCGGGAGTCGGAAAAATTAATCAACCTTGAAGATTTTCTGCATAAAAAAGTTATTAATCAACATCAAGCTATCAGGTTAATCGCGGGAGCCTTAAGGAGATCAAGACTAAGTATTTCAAGCACCGAGAAACCAATAGCCAGTTTTCTCTTTTTAGGACCAACCGGGGTTGGCAAAACGGAAACAGCCAAAGCTTTACATGAAATTTATTTCGGGCCAGAGAGTCAAATTATGCGTTTTGATATGAGCCAATACCAGAGTGAAGAAGGTTTAATAAGACTTATCGGCAGTTCAAAAGAAAATCAGCCAGGGGAGTTAACCTCCAAATTAAGGGAGACTCCTTACGGAGTCCTTCTTTTTGATGAAATGGAGAAAGCTCCGACAATAATTCTTAATCTTTTTCTGACTCTTCTTGATGAAGGTTATCTTACTGACGGATTTGGCAAAAAAGTAGACTGCCGCAATTGCCTGATAATTGCTACCTCCAATGCCGGTGCCGAGTTTATCCGCCAATCATTGATAAAAGGTGTCTCTTCCTCGCAACTGTCAACTTCAGTCACAACCTATATTCTGGAAAATAAAATATTTTCTCCGGAATTTATTAACCGCTTTGACTCAACGATTGTCTATACTCCTTTATCAGAAGGCCAACTTAAGGAAGTGGCCAAACTGATGCTGGAAAGTCTCAATGAAAGGCTCAAGAAAAAAGAATTAAACCTTGAAATTACCCCTTATTTAATCAATCATTTAGCTACACTTGGCAGTAATCTGGAGTTTGGAGCAAGAAGTATAAGAAGGGAAATTGAAACTAAAATTGAAGATGCCATTGCCCAAAAAGTCTTAAAAGGAGCGGTTGTTAAAAACCAGCCCATACATATAGATATATAACTCTTTTTGATTACCCCAAAAATGGCTATTGACAAAAAAAAATAAACTTATTAACCTTAAATTAAATAAAAATGCTGCCTAAAGAATTACCTAGAAAAAAACTGGTTATCCTCGGATCAATAGTTTTGGTTCTCCTTTTGGCCCTTCTTATTTCTCTTGTTCAACAGAAAAGACAACTTCAGCAAAAGTTAATGACCAATGAAATAGGTCAGGAAGGATATAACGAAGTTGCCGCACCCCAACTGCAGACAGTTCAAGTCCCGGCTATGACCTTTACCAACTATAATACTCCTGCTTCATCTGTCACTCTCCCCCCCTCAGTTAAAGTTTATACTTTCAGATCCAATTACTCCCTGCCCTATGTATCCATTCTCGGTCAAAAACTGGGACTAACGGAGAGCAAAAAGGAAAATAATACGGTTCTTTTTTACAACACAGCTGATGAATCTAACCGGGGTTATCTGAAATTCAATCTTGATAACGGTATTTATGAATTCACCTCTTATGGAGTTCACAATCTGCCAACCGGAGGCAGCGGACTTAATGATAATGTCAGAAATTATTTGACCGATATGGGATTAGCTGATGAAAGTGTTGCTTGCGATATTACTTATCAAAGAACTGATATTCCGTCCGCTACCTTTGTCGAATGTCACCGCGACTGGACAAAAACCGGATTGCCTATATTAAATTTTGTTGGCTTACTAAATATCCCTGATATAAAATCATTAACTGACCTAAAAGTCGGAATGGTAGATGAAAATACACCGGATGATGACACTATTATCAATGTATCTACCGGTCAAAACGGTAAAGAAAGACCAAATGACTTTAATACGGTCACTGTTGCAGTCGATAACCAGGGAAATATTCTTAAAATCAACTCCAACCTGAAAATGGTTGAAGCAACCATTGATTTCACAGCAGATGATTTCCTATCTCCTGAGGAAGCTGTTGAACAATTCAAAAAGGGCAATAGTTTCCTTTCCTTAATCGAACCGGTTGACGAAAATGCCGTCTGGGAAGAAGTCTTTCCGAACAACACTGCCTATGATCTGGATGCTCAAGTTAGCGATGTTATTCTAACTTACATCGAAAATCCTTTCGGCGGCAAATCACTGACTCCGATATATCTCTCCAGAGGTACCGCTCAAACAACAGCAGGCAACCAGATTAAATTCCTGCAGGCAGTTCCTGCTCTAAGAAACCAACAGAGCATGTCGGGTGAAGTTGCCGGATTAATAGCTCAAGGTAATCCAAATCCTACCCAGTTTTACGATGAATCCCTAAAATTAGGCACTTTCAATCCTGAACAAAGAACTTTAACTCCTGACAGCGGTAC
>MFJA01000072.1:0-2258 GCA_001779055.1 Candidatus Gottesmanbacteria bacterium RBG_16_37_8 | reverse complement strand
AAGAAAAAATAATTGGTTTTTAATTCCGGCAGGTCAAAATTTGCCGGAAATAAGTGATGTAATAGCTCAATTCGATCAATTAGGCCTGACCGGCAATGCTGCCGAAATAAGAGAACTGAATAAACTGAATGATGAATGGACTGACTATAATTTCTGCCCGCTGAGGTTAACCGGTAGTTCACCTACCTTAATTGGATATGATACATCAGGACAGGTTTATGAAGTTAAAGTAGGCCGCAAAATTGTATATCTGAATACCAACAGTGATAATACTGTCTACTATGAATACCTGCCTGTTAGCTTCAATAAACCTGATGAAGGTTGGGATATCAATAAATCCGCTCTAAAGCAGTTTGCCCAAAAAATCGGTGGAGAATTGGGATTAAACGATGCTGAAGTCGTAAAACTATCTTTTGAATTAAATCTTGCTTCCGCAAAAATCACCTCAAACAACCTCTTTGTAGGATTAATTAGTCAGGAAGAAGTCAATCAAAAAGTACCTCTAAAAGTAACTCCGTCAGTTCCAACCTTCAGATACCACTTTTATATCAGTAAAGCCGGATCATCTGTTATTGCCCCAGTCCTAACCCCGGTTTCCAGATCTGGCTCAATGGTCCTGGAAGTCGGAGCCGTTGCCAGGTAAATTAATCTTCTTCTATAATCCGCATTGCTAGCCTTATTCCTATTTGATAAAATAAGTTCTATCGGCGCGTTGGCGAAGTGGCCCCACAAAAGCTTTCTTCGAGTTGGAGGCTTTCAGCCTCTCACCCTCGAAGAGCGCTTAGCGGGGTAAAAAACGCAGGGTGGGTATCCTAGCACAATCTTTCTGATTTTGATAAAATCAGAATAGATTTGCAGGATCCCGTATTTGCTAAAATCGGCGCAATGGCGAAGAGGAAACGCGGGTGTCTGCAAAACACTTATGCGCGGGTTCGATTCCCGCTTGCGCCTCATAAAGCAAATTACGGGACAAAACACTTATGCGGGGGTTCGATTCCCCCACGCACCTCAAAGGGTGGTTAGTTCACTGGTAGAACGCTTTCCTGATAAGAAAGAGGCAGATGGTCCGATTCCATCACCACCCACCCAAAGATGAAGCTGCTATTTGTTCAGCTGCATCTCTAACTGGACTATCAGGTGCAGGACCTAAATCCAAATCACCAAATAGACATTGATAAAATTCAATTTTTTCTCCAACTAAAGGTACAGGTATATCTTTTTGACTATCTATTGAATGAGCTGATAAAACCCTACCATCAGGTCCAACTTGAGTATAAGCATATATTTTGCCTGACTCTAAATGTTGTTCCGTAATCGGACCTTTATAAGGAAAACAACTTTCTAAATTATTATATGCCAACATTTCAGGAGATTCCTGAACTCCATAATCAGGAATATCAACTACCTGAGATTGAGTTGGTATTGCTGCTCCTGTATCAGGTGTAACTACTCCCCCCATAGCTGATACACCTGGAGTACAATTTGCTAATAATAAGGAACTAACAACAGCAAAAGCAAGTAAAATGTAGGCTCTATTCCTCAATCTATGACTATTGTTTTCAATTTTGTGAATTCCAGATTGCATTTTAGAAACAGCTTTATTTTTTGCAGCTTTTAATTTAGCTACAAAAGGAATATCAGGTGAATATCTGCCAAAGGTATTTTCAATCATATATAAGTCCTATAGTATATTATAAAGGCTGAAATTAATCAAGTTATTATTCAAAGTAGATTGTCGGTTCTTCGTAGAGACGGACGTTTCTTTTGGAAAGAATCTCTTCAAGTAGCCTATTTTGCTTATCAACAGAAAGCTCAGGATTAAATACTTCTAAAGGTAAATTTACATTTAAACATCTATTCTTAATTACATGCCTGGTTATTCCCGGAGGAAACAAGCCTCCTTTTTTGACTACTTTAATTATCTGGTGCCTGGTAAAAATGGGGAAAACAACCATTAAGTTGCAGTCGGAATGTTCTTTGTATAAGATACGCAGATCTTCAGATGTGGAGTTATGGGGTAAAACGTCTCTGGTTATATTTTCATGATAAAAGGCAACTATCTTATTTAATGCTTCAATCTTATCCATTAATCCACCCTTGTGTATAACCGAAAATACCTGATAATCTGTAGAAACAATCATACAAATCGGATCTGCTCCCTCCGATTGGATAAAGCGGTTCTTTACCTGGTTTATTTTTCCCGGTTTAATTAACAAATTGCCGATCGAACCTATTTTTTTTAATAAATCGCCGCTATT
>MFJA01000071.1:5347-5629 GCA_001779055.1 Candidatus Gottesmanbacteria bacterium RBG_16_37_8 | reverse complement strand
ATTTAACCGACGAATTTATAAGAGGTGACCCGCCGAAAATTTTAACTGATAAGAATGCCAGGAATCTTGCCGTTAGTCTGCTTGCCTGGTTTTTCCGGCAGCCTGAAAGGCTAAAAGCTGTTGTCGTTGCTCACCATTACCTTGCCGGAGTTTTAGCCTCCGTTGCTAAACAAATAACCGATTTTCCGCTTGTTTATATTCCCCATAATTTGCATCTCTTTACAGATGTTAAAAGTTGGGCTCAAGTTGCTGCGCCAAACGGAATTTCTAATGCGGAATTTT
>MFJA01000071.1:3367-5338 GCA_001779055.1 Candidatus Gottesmanbacteria bacterium RBG_16_37_8 | reverse complement strand
ATATTTTACTGTACCTTTTAGGCGGTGTAATCTTTTCGTTGTACCGACTCAGGCTGAAATTTCAATTTTCCGGGAAAGGTTTTCTGATAGCCAAGGAGGTTCAAGTTTGGCTCCCTTTTTGGATTATACGGTCCATATTCCCTGGGGAGTAGATCATCAGATTTTTAACCCCAGACTGCAAAAGAGAGAAAATAAAGCTATGGTCAGAGATTGGCTTGGTATCCCCCGAGACGCACTGATCTTTGGATTTTCAGGCCGGATAGTACCTGTTAAAAATATTGAGGCTATTATCGATGCTTTTGCTGCTTTGACAGAAAAATATCCTGAAAAAAATATTTATTTTGCTGTTTTCGGTGGCAATCGTGAAGACTTTACTGATGAAAATTCCTACTCGTATTCATTGTTAAATAGAATTCAGAAAAAAAACATTAATGAATTGTCCGAAAAAATAAAATTTTTCGGAGTTTACTTTCCTCAAACAATTATGTCTGCTATCGATATATTAGTTCAACCTTCATTTTATGAATCATGGGGTCTAGCAGTCACTGAAGCTATGGCTTGCGGTATTCCTGTTATAGTCTCTGACAATCCTATAATGAAAGAGGTCACTAAAAACGGACAAAGATATATCGACCCCTCTGACGCCTCTTCGCTGGAAAGAGCAATGGAAGAATTTCTGTTAAGTCCGGATTTAAGACAAGAACTTGGTAATAATGCTTATGAAGATACCCTAGATTATAATTGGTCGAATAGCTTTTTGACGCTTATTGAGCACATTAGAAAATTCGGTTTATCCTGATAAAATTTCCATAAAGCTAATGAGTATGCCTAGCTGAAGTAAGAAATATCAATTCTCTGTTGCCTGTCAATTCCTATAACCTATAGTTTTGACTTTATATAAATAAATTGTTATACTCATTCGATTTTTTTATATACTATGGGATTAGAAAATAGTAACGGCGGGCCGATCATCTCTTTAGTCAGTTTAAGCGAATCTCCCTATGATGCCTCTATCGGAAAATTAGTTGGCGGAGGAACTTCAGTTGTCCGCCATCAAGCTGCTGGTTTAGCATTATTAGGTAATAAAGTTGAAGTAGTTACTAATACACCTAAGGCTTTTGAACAAAATGGCACACTGTTTCCCGGATTACCTGCCGAAGTTGATTCATTTTTTACTGTACCTGACGTCATTCATCTTCCTTTTGGTATTGAAGCAGTCGCAAAATCGCCGGATGAACTTTTTACTGATGAAGACTGGCTTTCTCAGGCATTGAAAACAGCTCGAGGTTATCTGACTCAATCTGATCGAAAACGGATCTTACCTATAACTCGCTCCTATATCGCTGGACGTCTGATTGGCTTTTCCGCTCATGAATTAGGAAAACCATTTATCTTTTTTCCCCATACTTTGAATCGGGTAGTAGCTTATCACTTTAGAGATAAAGCTTCTTCTGTTTATTCCCCAATCCGCGATCAGGCGGAACAATGGATTCTCCATAATGCCGACCAGATCGTAGTCTCAACGGAAGCCGAAAGAAATATGATAGCCAGCTTATATGGGAATATGACTCAAACGGGTTTATCTGTTATATCTCAATTTTCCCACCCTGATTTTAATAAGAAAATATTATCTCCTCCCTCCAATGATTTTGCTCTTTCTTTATATAAAAAAATCCTTGTCATTCCCCTCGGAGTTGATCACGAACGGTTTAATCCTACTTTGAATGACAAAACAATTAGAAATAATGCTTTGTTGGAATTCGGCATCCCTATAGATACCAAAGTAATCTTCGGCATGGTTGCCAGTCGCTTGAGTAGGAAAAAAAATGTTGAAACGGTTATAGTTGCTTTTGAACAATTGAAAAAAATTATTGATAAAAAAATAGCTTTGGTAATTTTTGGTGGTTCACTTGATTCTGATTATGCCAGTTCTTTACAGGATAGAGTTAAAGAAACAGGCTTAGCAGATGT
>MFJA01000071.1:2451-3348 GCA_001779055.1 Candidatus Gottesmanbacteria bacterium RBG_16_37_8 | reverse complement strand
CCCCCTGAAAAAGCCTATGCTGCTCTCGATGTCTTTATTACTGCTTCGTTTGAAGAATCATTTCAATTGGCTCTCGCCGAAGCATTAACCTGTGGTAAACCAAGTATTATCAGCGATATTCCTACCCTTCGGGAGGTATCTGGTAATACTCAATTATATTTTGATCCTTTCAATCCGGAAGAATTATTACAGCGCATGCTGGAAATTCTGTCTAGAAAAGATCTCCTTCCGGAATTAAAACAATCCGCTATATTAATAGCCCAACGTTATTCTTGGAAAACCCATGTTCAACAACTTCTCGAAAATGTTCTTGGACTTTACTATACTGATCGAGAAATTTATACTGCTCCGAAAGCTCAGCACCTTTTGGAAGAAGAACGTCAGTTAATCAACCGATTAACCCATGAAAAATATCAACACATTATCCGTCGCGAAGATGAAGAAAAAAAAAGGCATCATCCTGACAAACTTACAGCTGCCGAGAAAAGAAGAATTGCTATTCGTGATGCTGTTATAGCTCGTGACTACCAAACTGCTATCGAATTGATCGAAAAACTGCTGCAGATAGAAGTTGGCTATCAACATCCTCATAATTTTGAAGTTGCGGGATATGTCGATCTGTTAATTAAAATTGAAAGGATACGGAGAATTCATGCCGGAAAATATGAACGTCCCAAACGCGCCATTAGTCATCAGGAGTTAATTTTACTCGACCAGTTCCGCTATGATTTGGATGTTTATCTGGCTGAACTTAACGAACTAAAATCAAAAAAACGGTCCGCCCGAAAAATCACCCAGATTGAGAAAAAAATTATCCAATATAAATCATTAACTCATGCTCTTGAATCAGGGGATTATCAAACTGCCATCAATATTTTGGAAACTTTTTTTGAGGAA
>MFJA01000071.1:0-2408 GCA_001779055.1 Candidatus Gottesmanbacteria bacterium RBG_16_37_8 | reverse complement strand
CTACCGCTACCTCGACCAGCTTCTCTTGTTAACCTCTTTAAATAAATCTTCAGGCAATCAGCACATTGCGGCTGAAGATGAATTAATTCATCAAGCTCACGTTTCTAAAGACACAATTCTTGATGAATTTAGACAAACATTAGCCAGATTAAATGCCAAACTCCCTCCTGAAAAAAGAAACAAGCTGTACTCCGATCGTTATTGGCCAGACCCCCATAGTGATTTATGGGAACTTCGGGATAGAATTGCCGATATCGTGAATCAATTAGAAGAAAATCATTATGTTAAGGCTATCGATTATTATAAAGAACAAATGAACTGGTTAAAACACAGGATAAATACTTTCGATCGGGGTTGGAGCCCATTTCTTTCTGCTTTTGAAGACGTAACCATCCCAAAATCTAACGGGTTTAATAATAAACTGCTAAGGCAGCGCTGGAATTTTTCATGGAAATCTCAACATCAAAGATGGGGAGAATTATTTCCCAGATAAAAAGTATGAAATTATCATATTTCTTCTTGACTTAAACAAGTTTTGATGCTAAAGTTCATATTTGGTACTTAAAATAGGCCGATGTAACAATTTATCTATAAAAAAAGGTACTTGATCAGTCAGATTTGCCCAAAAATTGATGTTAAGTATTGATTTTTATCAAAAAATAATAACTGCGTATTAATAATCCGCAGTTTTTTTTAAGCTTAATAATGGCACAACCAAGAATTGAACAACTGACTCCAATTCCTGTTGTTATCACTCCTAAAACGGATATCTGTTGCATTGATGATGTACCACAAGGAGGTAACCTCGAAGTTATCAGACAATCTGTTCTAGATCAAGGCTACCCCTCTTTAGGTCAGGAATTATTTATGCAGCATAAAATAACATTGCATATGCCTGTTAAAGCTGATGCCTTACCTACACAAGTTTGGGGACAATTGCGTGGCGTCCAGCATTTAGATCTCGAAGCGTCATTTCAACAAAACGCAATTATAATTGCTCCCCGGCCTCAATACGATCTTATCGAAAAAGATAGTTATTTTACCAGATTTCCGGTTGTTCCAGCTGAATTATTAGACAATATACTTCGCGGTGAAGAATTACAAAAATATGGTATTGAAAATCCTCTCGGTAATCAAATGGGAAGTCTACTAATAAAAGGTTTGGTATTAGATAGAGTTGTTCGATCAAAAATAATCGGTCAACAGGGTGATTGGGATATCTTATATTCAACTTATCCCAAAGGTAGATCAGGTAAACAGCCGGTGCGCCTGGCAGAACCGCTTGCAGCTAATGAATCAGCTTTTTTCTCGCACATGGTAACAACTTCAGATTTGTCACAGGTCTCAATATTTCCTGATGATAGTTTGAAAGACCAAGGAGTAGAAGGCGGAATAATCTATAAAGCTTTTACCAAAGAAGATGTTTGGCCGACTCATAGAATGATGGGCAGACGTGAGTTTTTCGATAGTATTCCTCTCTCTACCGGTGAACATACCCAAAATTTACTTTCCATTCTTTCTGCTATTGATTATGCTCAAGCGTATAACTTGCCTATTGCCAGAGTTTTTGATGAAATGGGACTTCAGGATGAACATCTGGAACCCGTCGGTGAAATGGCCCATGATTATAATCAAGTTTTAGGTATTCTGGCAGAAGTATTGTTCATAAAAAATAAAAGATTAATTGATGCAGACAGACATGATTTTATAGAAATCAATAGCAAAATCCGCACGCTGAATAATCCCCGATTAGGAGAAATAATGCCCTCTTTAAATAGATTAATAAAATACAAAGTCGTCGATTTGAGTGAACTTGCTAAAGTTGAACGAACCCTCTATGCCAAAAACTGGCCTACTATCCCTGGTAGTCTCTTAAAAATAGTACCTGAAAATCTCAAGGTTGTTGACTCTTTGGATCCTGATGATCTTATTAGAGAAACTACCCAAATGGTACAAACTGATCCTTCAGATCAACAGGGTGACATAGATGGACACGGATTAACACCAGGTGCCAAAGTAGTTGCTGACGGCGAAAGAGAAACCGGTTTGATGGAAGGACAGAGGGCACAAGCTTATTATCTTAAAAAAAGAGCTGCCTTACGTAAATTGTATTTATTCAATCCGCAAAGATTTCTCCCTGATGCTTATGAAATAAAACAATTCTTCCGTCAGGGAGAAAGTCTTATCAACGATAGTGATATTGTCGCCATTGAACCGATGCATAGGGAACCAGAAACGGGCAGACCAATAGCCGATTATGCCAGACGGTTTTTTCCTGGAGACCGTTTTATAACAGGAAGTAACGATCCAGAAACACTAAGCACTTTTGAGGGATTTGACGGCATAGTAGTACATCAAAACACTGTATTATCTTTTATAAAGAGAAGATTAGAGCAAGAGAAAGGTAT
>MFJA01000070.1:22703-23025 GCA_001779055.1 Candidatus Gottesmanbacteria bacterium RBG_16_37_8 | reverse complement strand
ATCGGTGGTGATAGTGAAACAGGATTGTCCGTTGAAGTTCTCGGGAAGTGTTGCCGGAAACGGACCAGATCCAAGCCACACCAGAGTATTATTGGAACAGCTTGCCAATTTACCCTGGGGCAGTCCCAAACCCACATTGTTGGCTTCCTGATCTACCCGGAAGATGTTATCGTGAAGAGCAATCCGGGGTGAAATGCCCAAACTGTCCCATTTGAAAAAGCCGTCATGTCCGGGTATTAAACCGCGGTTTTTATAGACACCCCAGGTAGCTTGGAGTCTGATAAGCGAATTTTTTATCGTCCAAATATTATTGGTACCATCG
>MFJA01000070.1:18268-22661 GCA_001779055.1 Candidatus Gottesmanbacteria bacterium RBG_16_37_8 | reverse complement strand
GAATAACAGCCGTCGAAAAGAGAGTCTTCTATAAGACCGCTATAAAGCCAATCATTTTGCACACAGTCGTCGCGGATGGTGCTTAAGTAGACGCTTTTGATAATAAAATTTTCGCTATTTGAACTAAAGTCGATACCGTCACCGTAATTATCAATGCGGGTGTTTTCGAGAGTGGCGTTTTTGTCATAGTTTTTTATAGCGGTTGTACCATGCATATATTCCCAGGTGGTGTTGGGATCGGTACTGATTTGGTCAGGATAACTGCCCTGAATAAGGCCACCGGCAAAACACAAATTTGGGCCGCCGGCAAGAAGTATCGGGTAATTGAAATTATCCTGTACCGGCCAATTGGCAGTCCAAACTGCGGTCCGGGCATCAATTTTTGTATCAGCGGCCAGGGGATTACCCCGTGTGTCATAGCGCACTGTCTGATTACCTGAGATGGTAACCATAGGACCGGGGCGGGAGAGACAGGAAGTTTTCAGATCTTCCTTACCGTAACTGTTGAGCCACAAAACATAATCAAGACCGTCGACTTTTCCAGAAGCATCAAAGTCGCCACTGGCTGCTCCATTGGTAACATTTTTATTATAGTTATTCAGCCAGATAACGTAATCCAGACCGTCTACCTTGCCGTCACCGTTGGCATCGGCCGATGTTTGGGCAAGAGAAGGGGCAGGATTTATGAGTAAAATAAATAAAGAGATTAATAAAGAAAAGTATATTTTTATCACAGATTATGGTTGGTAACCTCCTTTGACGAACTGCCAGTCGGACCAGGGGAGGGGGGAAAGAGCATCGTAAGTAAGACCGATTTGTTGCCAGGCGGCTTCATTTAATTCCACTTTAAGCCTATTGCCGGAGCCGGAGTTATCCGTTATCAGACAACCGTAATCCTGCAGGGCTTTGGCTATAACCAGAGCAGGTTGGCTTAGTCCCTTACTGGCCAGGTTAACGTTTGGTTTGATCCTGATAACAATGCCTTCGGGGACAATACCGCCTTTGGCTCCCTCATCACCGACCATCGGCCAATAATGATTGACGGTTTGCACTCCTGTTGCCCACCAGAAACAGGCGAGCCGGTGGTTGATAATACCCTTTTGCACTTCATCAACACGCACTGCCCGAACGGCGGATGTTGTTCCCCGGTGACCGGTATTGCGGGAGTCATTGGAGCCGGCGGCATTACTGTCCAGACCGTTGGAACTTAAGATATAGCGGTCAATGGAACCGCCTACTGTCCATTTGTCTGACGAACTGTTATAACTTGCACCGGACATTCCCACTACTTGGTCGGTGGACTTATCATAAATGGTGATCTGACCGTCGCTTCCGCTTGCCGGTCTGGCATTTGCCGGAATGTGAACCTGGACAGTTCTGCTGCCGTCGGTAATCGTGTATAGCTTGTCGGAAGCTTTCGCCCAGTAAATAGGCTGACCGAAAGCCTGGGAGGTACCGGGAGCGGCGGTAAACTGCAGAAAATTTTGAGTATGTGAGGAATTCTGACTGTCGGCAATATATTTGGCATTGTTGGGATCAATGGGGGAATTATCCGGGAAGGGAGTGTTCCAATAGCTGTCAGCGGAGAAGGCCCGGTAGGGTTGATTTCCCACAGGTTGAGTGGGGGTTGGGGTTTTATTGCCCGGATCAGTTGAACCGTAATTATTGAGCCAGATAACATAGTCAAGACCGTCAACTTTGCCGGAATTATCAAAGTCACCGTCAGAGATGCCATTATTGGTTGTTTTATTATAGTTATTCAGCCAGATGACATAGTCCAAACCGTCGACCTTGTTGTCCCCATTGGCATCGCCGGGGAGCGCGGCGGCGGAGGAAGAAAACGGATAGAGAATAAGGAGAATAGTGACAGAGATAAATAAGATGAAAAGCCTTCTAAGCATGAATAATATTTAGTATAGGCAGCTAAGGTAACTTGAGTCAATAACGAGGAGAATATCTACGCCATTGTGGTTTTGTTCCTCCCCGTGGTTTTCTTCTTCCAGGATATTTCTCCCAGAGATTTTTCATCCCAGGTCCTTGAGACAATAAACTTTTTGAAGCGGGCTTTCTTCTTAAGCAAGCAAGTAGATTGATGACATTATGGGGATCAGTGAAATAACTGACATCAGCATCCGTGTCGGGAGTAAATACATTTTTGTCAGCAGCAAATCTTTCAATAACAGTATCTGATTGTAGTCGATTCTTCTCTAAAGTTAAGCTGATTCTGATTCTGTCTTGAACGTTTCCTTCCCCGGGGCGGATTAATTTATCAAGCTGTTTTTGACTGCCATCTGGCGGAACTACAAGCGGGCCGATAGTCAGATTTACCTGGCCGCGAACGAGACTTTTTAGATTATAATCATACTGCAGATCTTTTTCTTCAACAAAAACACTGAAAGAGCTGCCTGATAATACAGCTGAATAGGTTGCGGGAATATGACGGGCACGAGGCCGTATCCGGTCAAGAAAATTATGAAGAAATTTTCCATTGGTCATGGCAGACTCTTGATAAATTTTCAGGATTTCCTGGCTAGCATGAAGGGAGGGATCATAAAGACGGTCTAAGATATCTGTAATTTTTTGTTCCTCCGCTTGCTCCCATAAAGAGGGAGGGATATACCAACCAGATGAGTCAAAGGTTGTTTCATAGCCTTGAGGTAACTCTATTTCAAAAACATGATGATCTATATCATAACCACCATCATTTCTTCTTAATTTAATGGCTGAAATTTTTCCGGGAAATAAATCATATGGTCTGTCAGTCTTTATAGATAAAGATTGTTGCGGTTGATATGCAGTAACTTCAAAAGTAAATAATCTGGATTGGCCATCCATTATTCTAAGACCTAATTGCGGAGGATTATCAACATCATTGTTATCATAATGTTGTAGATAGGCACAAATGTTGTCGCCAGAGTTGTTGCCAGCGATCTCGGCAAAAGACAGAATAAGCGGAATTGTCATCGAAGGAATAAGATCATCAGCATATTCGTAAATGTTTAAGGGTATTAATTTTAAGAGATAGGGTTGACTATGCCGATCAGAAAATGTTGTTTGGAAATAAGAATCATCTTGTTCATTAAGACTATTAAATACTTTTTGAGATAATATGCTTCGTTCATTATAGAAATTATGAATTGGTTCTACGACTGAAGTTTGAAGAGGAGTAAGATATTCTGCAGACATAGCTATTTATTAGATTTGGGCGATTATAACAGGTTAAAAGTTAATGGTCAATGGAAATTGAAAGGGGAAAACTTGGTCACTTGGGTTGAAGAAAGAAGAATCGGTTATTTGACGCGCCATTGGAATTGGTAGTTTTCGATGGGGATTTCTTTGACTTCTTTCAAGACACGAAGTGCCTCGGCTTTGATATTTGCCGGGTTATCTCCCTTGCCGGGATAAAGAGAGCCGAGGAATTTTTCCTGTTTAAGGTCAAAATAGACATAGTATTTTTCACTGGCAACAGGCAATTTTCTCAACCAGGGATAGGTAAGGCGGAGGTTGGCCTGCCAGTCGTCATATTCTTGGGCTGATTGCTTCGCTTCAACAATAGCCGACTCGAGATCGGGAGAGAGAGTGGGGGTGGGGTTGATATCTATTAAGAGCGGCAAGTTTTTATAAGCAGATCTGGTTTTATCTTTTTTTGATGCGGAATTTTGAAAGATAATTACCGATATTAGTATCAGGATTACAATAATCCCAATTATAAGATATTTCTTATTTTTAAATAATTTAATAAATTTAGCCAATTTCATAAAAATTACTGATGGCAGCCGAATCCGGCGACACCGCTGGTATAAGTCATATTGGTTGAAGAATTGCTGATGTTCCAGTTGGCAACCGGAAAGCGGTCGATATACATCCGGGTGCCTGCCTGAAGGATGGAGATAATGCCGTCGCCGTTGTTTGTATAGAGTTCGAGTTTGTTGACGATGCCGATATGGTAGCTTGATGAAGTTGTCAGGAACATGACGCAACCGGTTAAGTCACGCTGACCGGAGGCATATTGTTGTACTGCTTGCGGCGAGTAAGGTACAAAGATATAACCGGGGGGAGGGGTCTGCCACCAACTGAACAGGCCCGTCGGGCTGACATGGGAAGGATTGGTTTTACTAAGCCCGGTCAGGCCGGCCAGATTATAAGCATCTATGACAAAATAAGTTGAGAGGTAGGAGTCGGTGGGTCCGGTTGAATAATTGCAATTAGAAACGGAGGTTGTTAATTTATCCCTTTGGCCTTTCATATACTGGGGGAGTGCCATAACCAGCCGGTGGGCCTGACTGATGACAGTTCCGCATGAGCCTGCCACACCTCCTGCTCCCTTGGGTACAAGGTGGGAGGTATTGTCATCACACATATCAGGGTCTTCATCATCAATACAGTAATAATC
>MFJA01000070.1:17180-18235 GCA_001779055.1 Candidatus Gottesmanbacteria bacterium RBG_16_37_8 | reverse complement strand
GGAAATCGGCAGGGGGCCGGAGGGAAGAGGAGGAAGCGGTTTTGAAGTGGGATAGGGAGAGTCGGGAGGAGGAGTGTCAGTCGGGGCTGTGTCAATTTGTTGAGGAAAGGGATTGTCAAAAGTACCAAACTTAATTGACGGAGCATCGGTTATTTGAGCTTTGGATCTATAATCCAAATTTTTGGCTAAATAAATATCAGTAAGAATAAGAGAAATGAGAATTGCAATTAAAAAAATAAAGTGTTTGCGAGGAATCAGTAAATTTGATGAATTAAATTGTTTTTTCATTTTACAGAATTACTTATTTATATTATGGGCATCAATGAAAGAATATGTCAATCGGAGAGAAGGATGGATGGTAGATTTGAAGGGAAAATAGCAAGGGAAAATGTTTCAAATGTTTTATCAGGGTTGGACATTGACAGATGTCAGGAAATTAATTCCGCTTTGGGCATCCCAGACATTTAAGTTGGCAAATCTGACAGCGTATGCGGGATTATTTTTTAAAGATAGGGAAGCATCCGGCAGCCAGAGGCCCAGTTTATAAGATCCAGGTGATATGTTTTGAGGTAGACTGATAGTGATTGCAATATTACTATCCTGACCAGGTTGCCAACGGCGGGGGTCAACATTGGGAAGAGGAATTTCATAGCGATTAGTTCCCGAGAGAACCAGAATTACCGGACGAAGATTGAACATAGATGTAAATCCGACATTTTTCAATTTGATATTTAAAGCCAGGGAACCGCCGACCTTGACCGTTGGCGGAATGAGAGCTTCCGTCAATTCAAAGCGGTAGCCAAGGCGGCGTCGGACTTCGGGCATGCAGCCCTGATTAACCCAAGTATCAAGCACCACTTTGCTATAACCATTATGCAAGAATGACCAGTGCATATTATTTAGCTGTGTTAAAGCATTAGAGCAGTAGGCTAATGGAGAGGGGGTAGTGTTGTGAGTGCCTGCTTCGCCACCGACCGGAGTAAATTTCGTCTGTTTATTGACATAATCGCGCCAGCACAGGGCTTCACCACCGGGAAAGCCGTCGCAATAATTAG
>MFJA01000070.1:14551-17162 GCA_001779055.1 Candidatus Gottesmanbacteria bacterium RBG_16_37_8 | reverse complement strand
CGATTTGAAAGTGCCGTCATCGGTATCATCTTTTAAAAAAGCATCATCATGGATTCCCATCCGCGCAAGGTCTGATTGGGAAAAAGCCTGGGCATCGGTCAGGGGGCCACCGTACCAAAGCTGTATGTATCTGGGGTAGCGGATCTGTACCATGCGGTCTTTAGGTACAGCTGCCAAAACCGCATCGTTGACCGCTTTCCGGTTGGCAAGGGAACCCAGGTATTTTGAACTGTGCCACTCACCCCAGTAGCCTATAAATCCTGTTTGGACTGCTACAATGATATCCTTATTCTGCTCCATTAAGGGAGCGAGTTGGTTAAGATGCTGGCGGACCAGATCAAGCGGGGCGTCAGGTTCGGCTTGATTTGGATCTTGTATTGAACCTATACCCGGATAGCCCACATAGAGAAAGCGAATAACCAGTTTCAGGCCTTTTTGTCGTGCTTGGCTAAAGGCATTGTTAACGGTATCCAGGCCTTTTCCGGAACCTATTGGCTCAAGTAGTTTGCCCTGGTAATTGCTTAAAGTTATTCCCTTGCCGTCGTGCGGATCTTTGTAGGCGTCTAGGAAAAAGTAAATCCAGACAACGGTATCAGTTGGTTCTTTGGCAATAATTTTAGATGCATCAAGTGGTTGGTCAACAAAGATTGAGGATTGTTTCATAAAACCCCGTTCGGGATTGGCAATGTCTTCAGTGGAAGGCGCGTAAACTATCTTATTGCCGTTGGGGGGAGTAAGTGATGGACCTGAATTATTACCGTAATTATTAAGCCAGATAACATAGTCAAGGCCCTCGACAAGTCCGCTATTATTAAAATCCCCATCTTTTGATCCATTAGTTGATGTTTTGTTATAGTGATTAAGCCATATAACATAGTCTAAGCCGTCTGTTTTACAATCATTATTGGCATCACCCTGCGGGCAGGATTGGGCAGAGACAGAACCATAAAAGAGTGAAATAAATAACAAAAAAAAAGAGACTATTAAACGATGCATTATTTTTTAAACCTAAATAGGAGATGGTTTAAAAATCCAAAACCAACCAGGGACGAGGAGATGATTGTTAGTAAATAGAGTGAAGAGGAATTACCGGCTCTTGGCAAACCTGACGGGGTTGATTCCTGCGGAGAAACACCAGGTTCCAGGGTCGGGGTGGGAGTCGGAGTTTCTGTTGGTGTCAGGGTAAGAGTCGGAGTGTCGGAGGGAGTAGGACTTGGAAAACCCGGAGGTAGATCTGTTGGAGTCGGTGTTTCGGTTGGAGTTTCCGTCGGGGCGCAAGTGACGGTGACATCATCGCAGATGGGGCCAAAAGTATCATCCTGGGCTTTGACACTTTTTAAGTAATTTCCAATCAACAACAAAAAGATCACGGCTGTGACAAGCCTTTTTATCTTCATAACTTTATTCTTTCATTTCGGACTTGACAATGTCAAGTTAAAAAGAATTTTGTTATGATATTTTTGTGAGGAAAATATTATTTATCTTCATTCCCGCATTTATTTTATATCTTCTCATAGCTTTTGGCAGAACATCGGGAGTGAGAGCGCAGGAAGAGGTTGACGGTTATCAATTGGCATCCTGTTTATCCGATAAAAACTTTGTCATGTACGGGAGAGGAGGATGCAGCGCTTGTGCTTTGGAAAAAGAATATTTCGGAGAGTCTTTTGCCTATGTTAATTATGTTGACTGTGAGGAGAATACCGAAAACAGAGTTCTTTGCGACGGTAAGAACATCAAAGCATATCCGACCTGGGAGGATGAGAACGGCAAGCAATATAAGGGAGCAATTCCTCTATCGACTTTGGCGGAATTGTCAGGTTGCGGGAAAGAAGTAAGTTTGAAGCAGAAAGAGGTAAGTGGAGCAGGATCATTAAGCCGATTTATAGGAGAATACGGCCCGATTTTTTTAGCGGGACTTATTTCTTTTTTTGCCCCCTGTCTGATTCCGCTTCTGCCAACCTATTTAAGCATCATCTCCGGTTATACTTTTGCCGATCTCTACGGGCTGGAGTTTTCCAGGATCCGCGGGAGGATATTTAAAAGCGCTTTATTTTTTGTGCTGGGATTTTCATTATTATTTACCTTACTGGGAGCAACAGGATCGATAATCGGACAGTTTATCGGAAGCATGATGCCGATTTTATTAAAATTTTCAGGAGTATTGATGATCTTTCTCGGGTTAGTGCAGCTACGAATTATAAAAGTGCCTTCGTGGGAATTTGATTATGCCTGGGTGGTGCAGCGGAGACTATCCAAACTAGGTTATTTATCCGGAGCGGTAGTGGGTGTAACCAGCGCCTTTTGCTGGATTCCCTGTGTCGGGCCGATATTGGCGACCATTCTGGTTTTGTCTGCCAATTCCCAGTCTGTTGTTACCGGCATGAGTTATTTATTCGTTTATTCCATGGGAGTAATGCTGCCGTTTTTAATGGCGGCTTTATTTTTCCCCAGATTTTTTAACATTTACCGGCAGAAGCGAAAGGCACTGAAAATGTTTTCTTTAGTGTCGGGGATAATCATAATAGCTTTCGGACTGGTGTTGTTGGCTAATAAATACGGGGATTTTATTAATTTTTATTATTCTATTTTGAAGTTTTTGCCAATTAACTGG
>MFJA01000070.1:7091-14462 GCA_001779055.1 Candidatus Gottesmanbacteria bacterium RBG_16_37_8 | reverse complement strand
TCATAAAAGTTCATGTTTTTGGCTAGAGCCATTTTTAGAATATCCGGATAATTTAATAATTCACTCTTTATTTCAAACTCGAGAAAAGCTTGATAGAGGTTTTGCGCTTTTTCTTTTGTCAACCGCTTTCTTAAAACCGCTGTCCTTAGTCCATTGCCAACTTCGAAAGGTAAGAGCGTGCAGGAAACCAAATCAATGTTACCTTCTTTATATTCAGATATTATCTTTTCTACTCTTTGATTACCTTCGTTAAGAAGAAACGACAAAACGAAAGAAGCGTCAACAACAAAAGCATTGTTAATTTTTCCTGCCATAGTCAATGAAATCTTTAATATCAGAAGAGCTGATATATCTTATGGTTTTTCTGATGGTTAAAATTTTGTTGTAGGCGGCAATTCTTTGGGCATGATTTTCTTTAAAATAGACTTTGGTAATAGCCAACCTGACAAGATCTCCAATGGAGGTGCCTTTTTTGGCGGCCATAGCAGAAAGAGCGCGAAAGACATTTTCTTCAAATAAAATGTTGGTTCTTTTAGTTAACATATGTATAAGTATGTTACTAAATTGGCAATCAATTGTCAAGCTTAACTTAATTAAGGGAGTGATAGGATTTCCTAACTTTTCAAGAATTTCTATATTGGTAGTATCGGGATTCCATAAATTTCCAAGGTAGGTTTGCAAAGAACCAACGGTGTTAATAAGGCCAATTTGCCTGTTACTTCCACTACCGCCAGTTAAGATGTCAGGAGTGGTGATTGATTATTGATAATAGGCAAGCGGATCGGGTTGTAAAGACAGAAAAACATTAGAGACGGTTCTTTGATATATTAACAACCGGTCGAGTGGTGGTTTGATAAGTAGACTTAGTTGATTTGACCTGATATTATACTGTGAATAGTTAAAGGCTTTTTGAATTGAATAACCATGAAAGGAGGTGATAAAATGAGAAAAATAATTTTCGGAATGTTATTGACGATAGTCGGATTCGCGTTAGTCATGGTTACCCCAGTAAAGGCTCAGACACTAACTACCGAAGTTGAGAGAGAGATTGTCAGCAGCGGAAAGGTTGAAGAGGAAGGGACTTTAGTTGATCAATTATCACAGATTTATAAAGTGTTTGTGAAAAAAGACGGTGTGTGGATAGGAACACACTGGTTGAAGATTACCGCCCAGTGGAGATTTGTCGATGGGGTGGGATGGCAAGCGAGGATAGCATTTGCCAATAGGGGGTTTTATGATTTTACCCAGGAATATAATTGGATACTGAAGCAGAAAAACACCTACTGGCCTACGGTGTTTAAAATCTGGTCTTATGATAGATATAGCAGGGGCATCTGGAACCATTTGGATAGCGGGACTGATTATTTAAGTGAAATCGACTGTCAAGTAGATAGCTTGAATTGGATGCAGATCCCGTGTCAGGTTTATTGGGACCCTGTGAATTGAATTGTGGGCGGATTTTATTAGGAAATTCAGGGACGGGGTGTAAGTGTTCACAAATTCGGTAACGATTTGAGATAATCGTTACCGAATTACTACTGGACTAGTATAATTGTCCTTATAGTCGTTTATTCTCTGGTAAAAATGCTGCCGTTTTTAATGGCAGCATTTATTCTATTTTGAAGTTTTTGCCAATTAACTGGTCGATGGAGAGATTATTAGGGAGATAATCCGGAGATGTCCAGCTTGTTCACCCGGGGGGTGTGTATTCAAGAACTATCTTCGAGGGAGTAATTTGTGACTTCAGATTACTAAATTTGTTTTTCCTTCAGCGAATTGATGGATTATGGCGCTAATAAGCGTCTGATAAGGAATCCTGTTTTTTTTAGCCTTAATTTTTACTTTAATAAGGTCTTCATGTTTTACTCTAAGAGTGATTCTTTTAGTTATGTTTAAATCCTTATAAGCTATAACAGCTTCTGCAAACATTTTCTTTTTTTCTTTAAGATTTGGAGCACTTTCAAATTCTCCCCGTTCTAAGGCAGCTTCAACAGACTGTTCAAATTTATCGAGAATGATGTCTTTTAGCGGATTGTTTTTAATATTTCTTTTCATTTTTTAGCCTTTTTTAAATATCTTCTTGTTAATAACCTGCTTGGGTAAACTGTTTTTAAAAATATTATTTTCCGTTTCGGATCTAAAACATAAGGTACCGCATATACATAATTTTCGATTTTTACTACTAATATTTTCTGATTAGGATATTTAGATTTATTTTTACTTTCCAAATCATCTAATAGTTCTCCTTTTTCTATCGCTTCAAATATATCATTAAAATTGATTCCTCTGGTTGCTTTTAATAATAAATTCTTTTCTTCGCTAAATTCTATCGAAAAGTACATTATAAATAGTATAATATTTGTACATCATTTGTCAATACAATTAGTAAAATAAGTAAATTCTGGCAGAAGACGGGGGTGAGAGTGCGGACAAAAAATTGCTATTGATTGAGGAGTGACATTAAATCGTTATGAAGAGCAATCTCCAACTGGGCATTTTCAGGTTTTCCAGCGACATTATTAAGCTCATAGGGATCGGTAAGTCTATTGTATAATTCTTTTTCACCCGTTTCCAATTCCATATATTTCCAATTCCATTTAATTATGCCCCAAAATGCAGGAATATTATAGGCAGGATCTTGAGCTGCCCAACGGATAAGTAATCCATTTCTGTTCAGGGTACTTTGTCCCCGCAAAAGAGGAACAAGACTTAAGCCATCGGGTTTATTTAAACTGATTTGGGCTATTTCTGCTATCGTTGGCGCAATATCAATATTGGAGACCAGATTATTGATATTGCCTCCGCTGGTGAAGGGAAATCTGATTAATAGCGGAACCTGATTACAGATATCATATCCACAGATTTTGGAAATAAACCTATGTTCACCGTGAGCTATAGAGTTATCTCCTATAAAAATGATAACAGTATTAGAAAGCAACCCCCTTTGATCCAGCGTTAAATACATTTTATTAATCCACTCGTCAAGAGAAAGAAGCATTCGATATTGGTTTCGAATAATATCTTCCTTGAGAATCTGATTTCTCAGGGGTAATGCCTGGATCCATGCTGGTTTATCAGAAACGTCCGCTTCGTTAAAATCGGGTGTTAAAATAATATTTCCCACATCAGCATTGGCATGTCTGGGAGCAGGAGTGTAAGGTAAATGAGGAGTGAAGGGTGAAAAGTGCAAAAAGAAGGGCTGTTTGGCTGTCTTAAGATAATCTACTGCTTTTTGACCCAAGACATCTGTCGAGTAATCTGATTCTGCTGCAGCGTAACTTGTAAGTACACCATGGTTATATAATTTATAATTATAATAAGCTGCTACAGTAAAAGGCGTGAATACATCCCAGCCGGGAGGGGTGTTAAGAGGTTTATTGATTGTCCAACCGTTTAAGTATTTACCGATTAAAGCGGTGTTATAGCCTGAGTTATGGAGTCCGGTTACTAAATTATCGTTTTCATTGAATAATCTCATCTTGAGATTGTCTTCGACCAAAGTATGATGCGAGTATTGACCGGTAAGCATGGCTACTCTTGAGGGGCAGCATAAAGAGACGTTGGTGTAAGCGTTGGTGAACTTTGACCATTGGTTAGTGGCCAATAACTGGTTGAGATAAGGCATCTTTTTTAAAGACTCATATCTCTGGTCATCGGAAATAATTAAGACGATATTGGGTCTCACAGGGGAGGGGGTCGGGGAAAGATTGGGAGAAGCGGACGGTGTTGGTGTTATGGTGGGATTGGGAGTCAGGGTGGCAGATGGGGAAGGGGAAGTAGTCAGAGTTGGGGTAGGTGTGGGAAAGATTTTATGATAATTATTCAACCAGATGACGTAGTCAAGTCCATCAACTTTACCGTTGATATCGAAGTCACCGCTGGCGGCTCCATTGGTGACAGTTTTATTATAATTATTCAGCCAGATGACATAATCAAGACCGTCTACCTTGCCGTCACCATTGGCATCCCCCGGGTTATATGCCAAAGGAGAAGATTGAGCTGAATAGGTTCTGAAAATATATTCCAAATTCAGAAGATCGGGCGCGTAATCAATAAGTTCCTGAAGATCCTCATCGGCAAGGGAAGCTTTGTTAAGAGCCTCTTGTTGGGCTTGGGTGAGATTTTCTATTGAAACTGCATAAATTAACTTGGGATTTATCAATAAGTAGAGAAAAAGCGTAAAAGATATGAAAGCTGAGAAGATGAATATAATCCATTTTGGCATAATAATTGCAGGGTTTATTGTTAATATTATAATAATACAAGGTTAAAATATTACCAGGGGTTTTTTGTGAGGCTGTGAGAAGGGGAGGAGTTTTAATAGGATACCGCGCCTAATTCCAGCACCATCCGGGAGGTTCTGACCAGGGGTTTGATATGCGGAGCAGCAGTTGTGACTCCTTCTTTATCAACATAAAAATGATAGCGAAGAACGGGAACTGAGGGTGAAACATTTAAGGGTACTTTTTTATCAACTTCTGTTTGTGGAATGGGGCCGATGAATAGATTTTTGGAAGCTACTTTTGAGGCGGCTTTGTTTTTCCCCAAATTTTTTGCTATGTACAGGGAAAGAAGGTCAATCTTAAAATATTTTTCAGTTTTCTCGGGACTTATTATTATCGGCTTCGGGTTGGTACTTATATTAAATAAATACGGAGATTTTATTAATTTTTATTATTCAATATTGAAGTATTGGCCAATAAACTGGTCAATGGAGAGATTGTTGGGGAGATAAGTGTGTGAAAAGTATTAAGATAAAAATTGGATTGGTTTTAGATTGTTAGAATAATATATTCTACCCCCGTCCCTAATTTCTACTTAAAGTGGTTGGATAATAACCGGTTTTAAAGTAGCTAAATCAGTTGCCAAACCTGCCTGAATTTGTCTGTATTGGCTCTGGTTGGCAACGTTTGTCAGTTCGTAAGGATCGAAAGAAAGGTCATACAGTTCCTTTTCTCCTGTCTCCAGTTCAATATACTTCCACTGATTTTTAACAATCCCCCAAAAAGCCGGTATCATCCATACTTTATGAGTATTACCCCAATGAATCAGAATACCTCTCCTATTTAATGTATTCTGACCATTAAGAAGAGATACCAAGCTCAAACCGTCAGGATTTAATAACTGAACACCGGCTAGTTCGGCAATCGTCGGAGCGATATCTGTATTGGAGATTAAAGTATTGATATCTCTGCCTGGTTTAAAAGGATAGCGGATAAGAAGTGGAAGACGATTACATGAATTATAGGGGCAAACTTTTTCCACTATACGATGATCAGCATCGCTTAATGCATTATCAGTCATATAA
The DNA here is from genome assembly GCA_001779055.1 of Candidatus Gottesmanbacteria bacterium RBG_16_37_8. Taxonomy (GTDB): domain Bacteria; phylum Patescibacteriota; class Microgenomatia; order 2-02-FULL-39-11; family 2-02-FULL-39-11; genus 2-02-FULL-39-14. The sequence goes on along the minus strand of MFJA01000070.1, from coordinate 9,154 downwards.
ATAATTATCGTCCGGTCTAAAATGTTTCGGGTTTGTAAAGCCAAAATTATTTTCTTAATCCATTCATCCAGAGAAAGTAGCATTCGGTATTGGGTTCGTCTTACCTCCGTCATTTTATTGACATCATATAAAGGAAGTTGTTGCACCCAGAGTGGTTTATCACTGACATCCTGTTCGTTGAAACTCGGATCAAATATGATTGGATTAACGTTGGTTGCAGCATGTCTTGGAGCTGGAATCCAAGGACCGTGAGCGGCATAGGGAGCAAAATGTAAATAGAAGGGCTCTTTGACCGTATTGATGAAATTTAAGGCTTTATGGCCTACCACATCTGTCGAATAATCCGCCTCATTTTGGCCATAATATTTCTCCACCCCATTTTCTACAAGGCTATAGTTAAAATAATTAACCTGAATGAAGGGATTCCACAAATCCCATCCGGGAGGAGTATATATTTTTTTCACCCCGGTCTTATAGAACCAGCCATTTAAATATTTACCGATTAGACCGGTAGTATAACCTTTATCATGCAGTCTGGTAGCCAGATTATCTTTTTCGTTAAAATATTCCATCAAGAGATTATCCTCAACGCCCGTATTATGCGAATACTGTCCGGAAAGAATTGTTGCCCTCGACGGACAGCAAAGTGCTACGTTACTATATGCACGGGTAAATTTGTGCCAGCCAATCCTAGATCCCATAAACGGCATTTTCGACAGAGAATCATATCGCTGGTCGTCAGAAAGAATTAAGACAATATTTAGCGGATTATTTTGAGGACTTGGTGTCGGCGTTTTTACTCCGGTTGGTTTTATCGACGGGGTCGGAGTCAGGCTGGGTATTTGGGTAGGTGTGAGAGTAGGAACTAGGGTGGCAGCAGGGCTAACTGTTGGAGTCGGATAGATTTTATTATAGTTATTAAGCCAGATGACGTAATCAAGGCCGTCAACTTTGCCGTTAAGGTCGAAATCACCGCTTGCTGCTCCAGCGGTGACAGTTTTGTTGTAGTTATTGAGCCAGATGACGTAATCAAGGCCGTCGACTTTGCCGTCACCGTTGGCATCACCGGAATTTCCCCCTGCATCAAGAGGATTTAAATATTGCCTGATAATATTATCCAGGTTTAAAAGCTCGGGCTGATTATCAATCATCTCCTGCATATCATCATCAATGAGAGATGCTTTTTGAAGGGCTTCCTTCTGGGTTTGATTGAGATTTTCCATGGTAATGGCATTAATTAACTTGGGATTTACCAACATGAGCAGAAAAAACGTAAAACAAATGAAAGTTAAGCAGATGATTTTAATCCATTTTTGCATAATAATTATTGGGTATACTGATAATATTATAATAAAATAAATAGTATAAATATTACCAGGGTTTGGTGAGGATGGTGATAAGGGGAGGAAATTTAATAAGAGACAGCGCCTACTTCCAGTACCATTTGGGAGGTTCTGACCAGGGGTTTGACATCCGGAACAACAGTTGGGCTTCCTTGTTTATCAACATAGAAATGATAGCGAAGAACGGGAACTTGGGGTGAAACAGTTAAGGGTATTTTGGTATCAACTTCAGTTTGGGGAATAATACCAACGAACAGTTTTTCGGAGGCAACTTTTGCGGCGGCTAAGTTAAGCTCGAAAGCCAGTTTGTCTTTTTCAGCAACAGTCAATTGCAGTTGATCACCGATTTTTTGAGCAAACACAACAAGATCAGATTTATTGATGTTCCAACCCTTATCAGGCTTATTAAAGCTTACCGGCTGGTATTCATAATAGAGGGTATTATCGCTATTGGTATTTAAATAAACTATTGAGCGGCCGACCTTTACTTGGTAAGAATCAGCTGATTTTCCGTAGCCGAAAAGAGTCGGAGAACTGCCGGATAGTCTTAACGGGCAAAAATTATAATTAGTCCACTCTTGATTCAATTTATTTAGTTCTCTTATTTCAGCTGAATTACCGGTTAAGCTTAACTGGTCAAATTGAGCAATGACGCTACTTATTTCCGGTAGAGTCTGGCCGGCCGGAATAAGGAACCAATTATTTTTTCTTTTTAATCCT
>MFJA01000070.1:6719-7073 GCA_001779055.1 Candidatus Gottesmanbacteria bacterium RBG_16_37_8 | reverse complement strand
TGACCAACCATACCGAATTCACCTAGAGATATAATCGGACTTAACTGATTTTCTGCAGGTACGCAATTTGATCCGCTGTCAGGAGTTAAAGTTCTTTGTTCCGGATTCCAGGTACCCAGTTTTAAAGTTTCATCATAATATTGTGTAGGGATAGGTTGTTGGGCCATAAGGCCGGCAACTACACCAGACAGACTCTGTTGGTTTTTCAAAGCCGGAATAGCCTGAAGGAATTTAACATCGTAGCCGTCTGTTGTCAGGGCAGTTCCTCTGGCCAGATACATGGGAGTTAATGATTTGCCTCCAAAAGGATTTTCAATATAGGCAAGCAGGACATCGTTTACCTGGGCGTTCAGA
>MFJA01000070.1:0-6688 GCA_001779055.1 Candidatus Gottesmanbacteria bacterium RBG_16_37_8 | reverse complement strand
CCCAAACTGCCTTATCGTCAACAGGTACAATTAGGGTAAGCAGACTGCTGCCGTTTTTGAAACGGTTGATTGCTTCATCAGGGGTGAACAGATCGGAGGCAGCAAAGTCGATAGCAGATTCAACTATTTTTAAGTTGGAAGTGATTCTGACAATATTTCCACCACTGTCAACAGCCACGGTAGTGGTATTGAAGTCATCCGGTCTTTCCTTTCCGTTTTGACCGGTGGAGACGTTGATGATATCGGGGTTTTCAGGAGTATTTTCCTCGACCATACCGACTTTGATATCAGAAAGAGCTTTTAGATCGGGAATATTAAGCAGGCCGACAAAATTTAAGATAGGCAGACCGGCTGAAACCCAATCCCGGTGGCATTCGATAAAAGTCAGATCGGGCAGATTAGCTTTTTGATAGGTAATAGCACAGTTAACAGTTTCATCGGCAAGTCCCAGTTCGACAAGAAAAGAGCGGACATTTTCGGTTAAGGAGGCTCCTTTTTGGGGCAAAACTTTTGTACCGTATGAGGAATATTCGTAAGTGCCGGTAGTCGTATTGAATTTAAGGAACCCAACATTGTCATCAGAAGCATCATTATTATATAGAAGTACGGTACCTGCTTCCTCTTTGCTTTCTTTAAGTCCCAGTTTCTGGCCGACCATAGAAATAAAAGGCAATGAGTAGTCGCTTATAAAGGTATAGGCTTTCACTTTGTTGGGAACCGTAACATTAGTTGATGGTGTTTGGTAAGAGGTAAATGTCATAGCAGGTACATTGACAGTCTGAAGTTCGGGCAGGGGCAGTTGGTTAACCGCTTCCTGTTGCCTATCTTCAACTTCTACAATTGGCAACCCTTGGCGTTGTTTATTCTTTTGAGCGAGGAAGAGGGAGAGAGTCAGTAAGACAAACAGAACAATAATTCCCGGTATTAGAAATTTTTTACCCTGTAAATTTTTGAGCAGCATTTTTAGATTACTTTCAGCATAGAACAGCTAAAAGATAATTGTCAAGCATGAGGTGATGAGTGTTATATGTTATATTAATGAGGATGAATGTAATCTCCCCTTTCGTGATGGTGATCTTCGGGGCGACCGGGGATCTGACTTCCTCAAAGCTTATGCCGGCTTTATATCATTTACTGGAGCAAGGCATTTTGCCCGAGCGGTTTTTTATCGTCGGGTTTGCCAGAAGAAAGCTAACAGATTTGGATTTCCGGGAAATGATGAAGGAAGCCGTAGCTAAAACGCCAAGCGTTAAGAACATAGATTTAAATATTTGGGATAAGCTTTCGAAAAATCTTTATTACCAGCAGGGATTCTTTGAAGACCGTTCCCCATATGATGCTTTGATTCCCTTGCTGGCCACATTTGATAAAGAGATAGGCGCCTGCATTACCCGCTTTTTTTATATGGCAACACCGCCCTCTAATTATTCCACGATTCTTAATTTTCTTGACGAGACTAAACTGTCTGAAGGATGCGGCCAGGGGAGCAGCAAATGGACACGGGTATTAATAGAAAAACCATTCGGCAAAGATCTGGATCAGGCTAAACAACTGGAGGAGCAATTGGCTAAGACTTTTGACGAAAAACAGATATACCGTATTGACCACTATCTGGCTAAAGAAACAATTCAGAATATCCTGGCTTTCCGGTTTGCCAATCAGGTGGAGTCATTATGGAACAAGGATTATATCGATTATGTGCAGATTACTTTGGCTGAAAGCGGCGGGATAGGCAAACGGGGGAAATTTTATGAAGGAGTGGGAGCTTTAAAGGATACAGGGCAGAACCATTTAATGGCCATGCTGGCTTATACGACGATGGAGGAGCCGGAAAACATGACAGCAAATGAGGTCAGGAAAAAAAGAATTGAGGTTTTACAACAAATAAAACGAACGGAAGAAAACAGAGTAGCAACAGATGTGGTTAGAGGCCAATACGGAGCATTGAAGATGGGCGAGAGAACAGTATTGGGATATCGCCAGGAAAGAGATGTTGCTGCCAATTCTTTGACGGAAACGTTTGTTGCCTTTAAACTTTTTATTGATAATTCCAGATGGCAGGGAGTGCCTTTTTATCTGCGGACAGGAAAGAGACTCAGCAGATCAGTCACCCGGATAGATATCCAGTTTAAAAACAGGGAAAGCAAGCTTTTTAAGCAATTTCAAATGGAAAACCATCAGTCGGCCAACCTGATAACTATTCGAGTTGCACCGCAGGAGGGGATAACCATGAAATTATTTGCCAAGACTCCGGGATTTGCCTATGAGATCAGAAATGTGGATATGGATTTTTCCTATAGATCGACATTTAACAGAGAAATAGTTGATTCCTATGAAAAAATCCTGATTGATTCGATGACTGGAGACCAGACTTTGTTTGCCACAGCCAGCGGATTTGAAGCTACCTGGCAATTTATTTCTTCCATAACCCGGGTCTGGGAGAAGCAACCGCCTGCCAATTTTCCCAATTATGAGGCCGGGAGTTGGGGGCCGAAGGAGGCGGAGGAGTTGATTGAAAGGGACGGGAGGAAGTGGATGGCTTGATTTAAAACTGCTTCATTTGCTCCGACTAAAGTCGGGACAGGCGGACTGTCAGAAAGCCATATTCAGGTGGATTTTGTTCGAGAGCTATTTTTGACTTATAATATGTAATATATGGATATCCAACACGAGCAACCTCCTCGAGAAAGTACTATTTTACAGTTACCATCTAATTTGACTAAAGATTTCCGTCAGAAATTGATGGGCGGTGAGTTTACTTTAGAAGACCGGGAATTTCCAGAGTTTAGACAAAAAGTCACGGATTATCTGGATGAAGGGTTAAAAGAAGTGGCTGATGCTCGTTCATATCTATCTGAACCGATGATGTGGGGAGTTGACAAGTTATTTAATAAAGGAGCAATTGACCATACTTTGAGCAAAAATATCAAGGAAAGAGTCAGAAATATATTAATATTACTGCCATTAATTGAGACATATGACTTTAGAATGCCCAGTGGATGGGAAGGGAGTCGATTTGGTAGTCATCATGATGGTTCACCAAGAAATAACTGGCTTCCCGGCATAAATTTAAGAAGACTGATCTTAAACCTGGCCGCTGCATCAGATCACAATCTGGATGAAAATATTTTTTACGGATTAAATTCGACTGAATTTAAAGCTTTTACCAGAAGAGTGTTAGTTGATAGTATTGGACAAAAGGGCAATATAAAAAAATTTGAAAAGATGGATAGGGATGAACTTTCAGTTGCGTGGACTTTAACTGATGAAGAAGATAAATTACTCCAAGTTAAATTTTTTCATGATGGTTACTTGAAAGATTCAGCAAAATGGTTCTTAGACCAAAGATTGCCAGATAAAAGAGAACCTCCTCCAATATATGCTTTTTCGTTGGAGAAACCATTACCTGAACAGATATTTGTTGAGGACTCTTCACTTAATGAAAGACTAAAAGATGCTCATCTTCCTTTTTATCAGAAAGCGATGGAATTAGTAAAAGATTGGTATAGAAAACTTGGTCAGGATAGTGGAGAGAGTGGTTTTCCATTAGAAGAGTTAATCGGGGATATAATAGTTGATGTCCTACATAATGGTAATCATCATCTTTCGTTTCGAACAATATCACCAGATACGTTTTCAGGAGGTCATAAAATTGTAGGCAACGGTGTTACTTTACGTTTTGGAGAAAGGATGCTTCCAACCTTTCCCAATGATAAAATAATCGGAAAAAAGACTGATTCCTCGGAAGTTGAGATAATTGGTATAACGAAAGATTTATTTGATGAGAATAATCAATTAGTAGAACAAAGAGGATGGAAAGAGATGATTCAGGTACACATTAGCGCTCAAACAACAGGCAGATTGCCTCCGGAAGCAGAAATAATCCGTCCGAGCATTGTATCATAATTGTTAGGTTGAGATGTTACAGCTTCTCCTTGCAAAAAATCCCGAGGTGTCATAGCTAGTACACTCCTAAGGTGTATGTTGTGTAGTGATTTTTTCAGATGCTATGGTTATTGTGAGTTTTTTTTATCCGTTTATTTAACATTCCCTTAAATTTTTTGATCGGAAGTAAGGCAATAATTAAAATATCAAAAGCCAGACTCTCATGGTCTGCCTGAAAGTTATCTGCGTGCCTGGCGGGGAGATTGTTTTTCGGGTTAGGGCTTATAACCGCGTTCAAATTAAAAATTCCGGGCCGGCCCTGAGAGCGTTTTTCCAGCCAAGTATAATAATTTTGTTCAAGCTCACCGGTCATCTGTTCCTTGACTTTATTTATAACATCGGCTGATTTTGCCCGGGGTGCAATAAAGGCAAGTTTATCACCAAATAAGACTTGCCAGACCTGGGGCAGCTCGTCTATATAAAATCTGCGCATAATTCTGCCAACTACTGTTGCTCGGGGATCGTCTTCCGGCTGGAATTGGCTGGCATATTCGGAATTATCGGAAATCCGGTCAGAACAGGGTTTGAGCGACCGTAATTTTATTACATCAAACGGATTTCCGTTTTGGTCCAGACGTTCGTGTCTATAAAAAACCGGTCCTCTATCTTCTTCTTTCCTGAATTGATCCTCTATTTTTATTAAAGAAGCAAAGAAAGGTATGGCTAGGACGGAGACAGCGGCAAAGGGCAGAGCCATTGCTCTGTCGTAAATTATTTTTTGAGGGCTTTTCCGGTAAGCCTCTCCTTTCATGGGTGATATATTATTGAGTGATTTTGCCAAATAGGTATCTCCGTGAAGATAATCTTCTAATTTATTTATTTGTCTTAATAATACTTTTTCTACCATAAGCGGTTATTATACAAGATTGTATTGTCAGAAAGCCAAAATGTGAAATAAGAAGAAGAATAGACAATTTTTCTGGTATACTTTTTATATTATGAAAATAGGATTTATCGGACTGGGGAAAATGGGGCAGGCGCTTGTCTGGCATCTATTGGAACAGAAGGTTGATATCGTTTTATATAACCGGACGAGGGAGAAAATGGACCAATTTCTTAAGGAATTTCAGAGCGAGAGTATTAAACATGATGAATACGGTGAGCTGATTCTTTCCTACGATTACAAGACATTTATGTCGGAATTGGAGACTCCCCGGATAATCTGGATTATGGTCGAGCATGGGTCAGCAGTTGATGAAGTAATTGATAATTTGATTATTTCTGATATTAAAAGTGATGATATTATTATAGATGGAGGCAATTCTTTCTATAAAGACAGTATCAAAAGATATCAGAAGTTGAAAAAAATGGGGGTAGGATTTTTGGATATCGGGACAAGCGGAGGAATTGAGGGAGCAAGAAACGGCGCCTGTCTGATGGTAGGGGGAGAGAAAGAAATTTTTGAAAGAGTCAAACCGATTCTCAAGATGCTGGCTGTTGCCGGGGGATTGACTTATTTCGGAGAGACGGGATCGGGCCATTTTGTCAAAATGGTCCATAACGGAGTGGAATACGGTATGCTGCAGGCGCTCGGTGAGGGATTTGAAATTTTATTTAATAAAGCCAACAAAGTGGATCTGCGGGCAGTTGCCGCCAATTGGAAAAACGGATCGGTGGTCAGGGGATGGCTGATTGAGCTTCTGGAGAGAGCCCTTTCAACAGATCCGCAATTGAGAAATGTCAGCGGAACAGTGGGAGGCGGATCAACCGGGGAATGGACTATTGAAACAGCCCGCGAGCTGGGGGTTGATGTTCCTGTTATTGAAAGTTCGCTGCAGGCTCGAAAAATGTCAAAAAAGAAAGAGACATTTTCAGGAAAAGTAGTATCGGCATTAAGAAAAGAGTTTGGAGGACACCCCACATAAATTACTGGTTACCAAGCGAAGATATTACAGAGGGCTGGTCAGTTTGGATTTGGGCAGACGAACCATTGATGTAAACCACTTTGCTTTCAGAGGGTACGAAGCTAACTATACCCGGCTTTTCTTTGATACTGATAAATTGAATTTGAGGAAAGTTAATAATTCCGGATAGATTGGAACCATCTGATTTTGATTCAAGAAGTATCTTAACTAATCCAACCTGATTGGCTTTTTCTATCGAGGTAGACTGGAATTTTAGCTGTACATCATTGATTGACGTGACATGAAACCTTTGAAGATTGATAACCTGCGGATCAAACTGAATTGCCATGACAGCAGAAGATATTTTTTTATTGCCGGGGATAACTAATTTGGGTGAGAAAGTTACGGTTTCTTTATTTTTAAGAATAATTTCTTTGGGATAAAGGTAGAAATTGACCATATTTTCTGCGGCGCGGCTCCTGAGGTCACCTGTAGTTTTGAGGCTGACGACTGAAATCATAACCAGGAGTGAGCCGACAATAATTGCCAGAATAAAGAATAAGTCTTTCAGAGTGAGTTTCCTGCTGAATGTTTTGGCCCAGTTTTCTTCTTCTTTTTGTTTGTAAAATTCCTGCAGTTCAAGATTGCGGGGGTTGAAGGGATAGATTTTCCTGAGATTTTTATCGTCCATGTAAGAGCTAGCTGACTTAATAATAGGCGTCCAGATCTTTTATTGTCAAGTTTTTATAAACAATTGACATTTGACAGATGAAAATTGACAATTGAAATATGATATATTTAGGAGCTGATCACGGGGGTTTTTATTTAAAGGAGAAGGTGAGGGAGTGGCTGGAGGAATGGGGGGAGAGATATGAGGATTCGGGAAATCGGGAATACGA
>MFJA01000069.1:4214-7127 GCA_001779055.1 Candidatus Gottesmanbacteria bacterium RBG_16_37_8 | reverse complement strand
AGAAAATGACCGGTATATGAGGCAGATTTTGAAGCAATATCTTGGGGATGGCCCTCGGCAATAATTTGACCTCCCAAATCCCCGCCTTCCGGACCTAAATCAATTATCCAATCGGAATTTTTAATAATATCCAGGTTATGTTCAATTACAACAACCGTATTGCCCATATCAACAAGAGAATGCAGGACATTTAACAGTTTTTCCAGATCGGCAAAATGGAGTCCGGTCGTCGGTTCGTCGAGAATAAAAACAGTATCACGACTGCTTTTTTTGGCTAATTCCGTTGCTAATTTAACTCTTTGGGCTTCACCTCCTGATAAATGAGGTGCCGGTTGACCTAATTTTATATAAGATAATCCTACTAAATGGAGAGTTTCCAGTTTTCCATAAAGTCCGGGAATATTGATAAAAAAATTTAAAGCTTCCTCGACTGTCATTTTAAGAACTTCAGATATATTTTTGTCTTTAAAGCGGACTTCCAAAGTTTCATTATTGTATCTGGTACCGGCGCAAACATCGCAGGTAACATAAACGTCGGGAAGAAACTGCATTTCAATTTTTGTCTGTCCGTCTCCCTGACAAACTTCACAACGGCCTCCTTTGACGTTAAAGGAAAAACGACCCTGTTGGTAACCTCTAGCTCTGGCCTGTGGCGTTTGCGAGAAGATTTCTCTAATATAGGTAAAACAACCTGAATATGTAGCAGGATTACTTCTGGGAGTCCTGCCTATGGGAGACTGATCAATCAGAACAACTCTCTTAACATTTTCTAATCCTTCAAAACGCGCGAATTTGCCGGTCTTTTCACGATGAAAGGGATTAAAATTAGAAGCTAAGGCCTGATAAAGCGTATCAACAATGAGAGTTGATTTACCGCTTCCGGACACTCCGGTTACACAAACGAACTTATGAAGGGGAATTTGAACATTGATGGACTTCAAGTTATTTTCCTGACAAGCGAAAAGAGACAGTTTTAATTTTTTTTGACTGCGATTGTTTTTACCATTAAAAACTTTTTCAACTCTTTTTTTCCCTGACAGATATTTTCCCGTTAAAGAATGTAAATTTTTTTTAATTTCAGCAGGTTGTCCGCTGGCAACAATTTTACCTCCGTGTTCTCCGGCCAGTGGACCAAAATCAAAAATATAATCGGCATTTTCCATAATTTCCCTGTCATGTTCAACAACAATTACGGTATTACCCAAATCCCGTAATTTTTTTAAGGTATTTATCAGTTTCAGATTATCTCTCTGGTGAAGTCCTATAGAAGGCTCATCTAATACATACAAAACCCCTGATAAACCTGTGCCCAATTGGGAAGCAAGTCTAATTCTTTGTGCTTCTCCACCGGCCAGAGATGAGGCTGATCTTTCAAGAGTCAGGTAATCGAGCCCGACAGAAATTAAAAAGGACAATCTGTTCTTCAATTCTTTTAGAATCAGATTAGCGATTATTTTCTCTCTTTCATTGAGAAATTTCTCAAGGCTATTTATCCAATTATAAGCATCACTAATTGATAAATTGGTGATATCGACAATAGATTTATTTTGAACGGTTATTGATAATGATTCTTTTTTTAATCTTTTTCCCAGACATTGAGGGCAAATTTCCTGACGCAAATATTTGTTAATTTCTGCTCTGACATAATCTGATTCCGTTTCTGAATACCTTCTTTCTAAATCATTAACTATTCCCGGAAAAGTTTCATAAATTGTTACTATCCGGCCATGACGGTTTTCACCGGAAACTTCATAGATTTTATCCCCCGTACCGTAAAATAACTGATTTAAACGCGTTGTACCTGCCTGTCTTAACGGTTTTTTTAAGTCAATCCCGATATTTTCGGCTGCTTTCTGCAAAATTCTTCCAAACCAGGTATCAGATATAATCAGCTTGGCGAAAGGTAAAATTGCGCCTTCTGATACTGATAAATTAGGATTTATAATAAGAGAGGGATCCACTTTAAGAAGCTTTCCTATCCCGTCACAGTTGGAACAGGCACCATGAGGAGAATTAAAAGATAAACTCCTGGGTTCAATTTCGGGAAGTGAAATATTACACCAGGGACAGGCAAATTTTTCTGAAAACAAATGGTCTTCAGTTTTTGTCGGTTTATCGGGAAAAGAAAAACTGGCATCCTTTACTTCACTGACGAAAATTAATCCCTGAGAAAGGCTAACGGCATTTTCTATACTTTCTGATAATCTTTTTCTTATTTCGTTTTTTTTCTGACGGATTGTATTCATATCAATTATTAATTTATCAACGACTACATCTATGCTATGTTTATTAGTTTTTATTAATACAAAGTCATCAGTCAAAGAGTAAAAAGATCCGTCAATCCGTAAAAAGGAATAGCCTTTAGAGAGTAAATTGTCAAAAAGTTTACTAAATTCTCCTTTGCGATCTCTGACAACCGGAGATAAAATCAGTAAACGGACATTTCTTTTGCTATTTTTCTTAATCAGATTTTCAGATAGATTCAAAGTACGATCTGTTATTTGCTGAATTGTCTGTCTTTCTACCTCACGACCGCAATTAGGACAATGCGGATGTCCAAGCCTGGCAAACAACAATCTCAGATAATCGTAAATTTCCGTAATTGTTCCAACTGTTGATCTTGGATTGTGGGAGGTAGATTTTTGATTAACCGATATTGCTGGAGACAGGCCTTCGATGGAATCAACATCAGGTTTGTCCATTACCCCTAAAAATTGTCTGGCATAAGAGGACAGACTTTCCACATAGCGTCTTTGACCTTCAGCATAGATCGTGTCAAATGCCAGAGATGACTTGCCGGATCCAGAAATTCCCGTAAAAACCACCAATTTATTTTTGGGAATTTCCAAACTTATATTTTTCAGGTTATGCACCCTTGCACCTTTTACAATAATTTTGTCCTGCATAATAATT
>MFJA01000069.1:3002-4201 GCA_001779055.1 Candidatus Gottesmanbacteria bacterium RBG_16_37_8 | reverse complement strand
TAATATTTATTTCTTTAATCCTGTCACGAAGAGCCGCAGCCAGCTCAAAATTGAGTTCGGAAGCTGCTATTTTCATTTCCTTTTCCATTCTTTTAACGATTTTTCCGGCGTCATAAGGAGTCAGTTGGTCTATTTCCAAATTTAAAAGATTTTCATAAGAGACTTTAGTTTCATATATTTGGTCGTACAGTTTTTTTTCAGATTCATCGCGAACCACTAATTTATCTCTGATCGGTTTTATTATTTGTTCAACCTTTATTTTATTTTCTTTATTATAATCAGATTGTATTTTACGGCGTCTGTTGATTTCTGTTATTGCTCTTTCCATTGATCCGGTTATCGTATCGGCATACATTATTACTTCACCTTTAATATGTCTGGCTGCTCTCCCAAAAGTCTGTATTAAGGATGTTTCACTTCTTAAAAAACCTTCTTTATCAGCGTCTAAAATAGCTACCAATGAAACCTCGGGTAAATCCAGGCCTTCCCGTAAAAGATTTATACCAATAAGGCAGTCATAGTTACCTGATCTTAAATCATCAAGAATATCGCTTCTTTCCAAGGTTTCGATATCTGAATGAAGATAATGAACTTTTGGAATTTCATTTAATTTTAAATGAGAAAATTCGGGCAGTTGTCGGTATTTTTGTTCCTCCATAAATTGAGAGAGATCTTCAGCCATTCTTTTGGTTAGTGTTGTTACCAATACTCTTTCTTTTTTCTTTTTTCTTTTGATTATTTCACCTATAAGATCTGCCAACTGATTACGGGTCGGTCTGATATATATTTTCGGGTCAGTAATTCCCGTCGGTCTAATTAATTGCTCGGCAATACCGGAAAGTGTGGAATTTGCTTTTTTAGCTGAAATTTTGGCCATATTGATTTCCCATGGACTTGGTGTTGCTGAGACATATATCGTTTGCGGCATTCTCTCCTGAAATTCTTCAAATTTTAGAGGCCTATTGTCAAGAGCTGCCGGAAGTCTGAAGCCATATTCAATCAGAGTATCCTTTCTGGTACGGTCACCGTTGTACATTCCTCTAATTTGAGGAACAGACATATGAGATTCATCGATAAAAAGAAGCCAATCATCCTTAAAGGGATACCTAAAATAATCAATTAAAGTGAAAGGAGGTGATCCAGGTCGTCTTCCGTCAAAATAACGTGAATAGTTTTCTATTCCGTTGACGTAGCCCATT
>MFJA01000069.1:2204-2995 GCA_001779055.1 Candidatus Gottesmanbacteria bacterium RBG_16_37_8 | reverse complement strand
ATCGTAATTTACTTTTTGCCTTAATCTGTGAGATTCTAAAAGTTTGCCTTTTGTTTTCAATTGTTTTACCCTTTTTTCCAAATCCAATCTTATTTGACTAAAAATCGGCTGACGATTATCTAAACTTGTTAAATAATGCTTAGCCGGATAAATGGCATAATAATCTTTTTTTTCGATTAATTTACCGCTAAGAGGATCAATTTTTTTAAGACTTTTTATTTTGTCTGATTCATTTTCTATTCTTAAAGCATTGGGCTCATAGGAAAGAAATACATCTATATTACTCCCTCTTACTCTGAAAGTTGAACGGTGGAAGCCAAATTCGCTTCTTTCATACTGAAGATCAATTAGCCTTGTCATAATCGATTCTCTGCTAATTTTCTCTCCCTGTCTTAATTCAAGAACAAATTTTCCATATTCCAAAGGATTACCCAGATTGTAAATACAGGAAACTGAAGCAACGACTATGGTATCTTGTCGAGTCAATAAATTGGTGGTTGAGGCTAGTCTTAATTTATCGATTTCTTCATTTATGGCCGTTTCCTTTGCAATATAGGTATCTGTTTGAGGGATATATGCTTCCGGTTGGTAAAAATCATAATAAGAAACAAAATAACAGACGGCATTTTCCGGAAAAAACTGCTTAAATTCCTGATAAAGCTGGGCAGCTAAAGTCTTATTATGGGAAATGATCAAAGCTGGTTTATTGAATCTGGATATTGTTTCCGCCATGGTATAAGTTTTACCACTGCCGGTTACACCTATCAGTACCTGATTTTTAAGCTTATTTT
>MFJA01000069.1:1702-2193 GCA_001779055.1 Candidatus Gottesmanbacteria bacterium RBG_16_37_8 | reverse complement strand
AGCAAAGCCGAAATTGCCTGCGGTTGATCACCTGTAGGCTTAAAAGGAGCCTGTAAGCGAAATTTCATATAAAGAGTTATTTTATCATAGTTTGAATATTAAAGGTGTAATAAGATAAGGTTGACTTTCGGTTTTTTTTATTTTATTCTGAATAATATATATATAAATTATAATCATTAAAAGTTTAAATATTCGGTTTATTTATGGTATTAGTATTATACAGTAAAGAAAGACAGGTCTTAGAATTTGTCACCCAATACGTTCAAAGAAACGGCTATGCTCCGACTTTAATGGAAATTGCCCAAGGACTTGGTCTTAACGCGGCTTCAACCATTCATGAACATATAGAAAGGTTAATTCTTAAAGGATATTTACGAAAAACACCGGGATCTGAAAGAGGCATTGAAGTAATTTCCAATAAAATTAAACCATCAGCTTCAGAAAATGCTTTAGAGCTGCCGGTTTTAGGGTTTATTGCCGCAGGAAATCCG
>MFJA01000069.1:0-1694 GCA_001779055.1 Candidatus Gottesmanbacteria bacterium RBG_16_37_8 | reverse complement strand
TGATCCCAATTTTTACTTATCGGTTCCTGCTAATATGATTAATGCCAAAAAACCGGGATTCATTCTTCAGGTCAAAGGAAATTCCTTAATAGACGAAGGAATTTTCGACGGTGATTTTGTAGTCATCCAGCACCAAAATGATGCTCAGAACGGTGAATTGGTTGTTGCCATATTGCCTAATGGTTTGGCTACCCTGAAAAGAATTTTTTATGAAAAAGAAAGAATTCGACTGGAGCCGGCCAACGCTTCAATGTCTCCTATTTATACCACACAGGTAAAAGTTCAAGGAAAAGTTGTGGCTGTTTACCGACGTTACTCCTGATTTTGAAGAACTTCTATACCGGGTAATGATCCGGCTTTCATATATTCTAACATGGCACTTCCGCCGGTTGAGACATGATTAAAACTACTGACTATTTTTTTGTTAGCAAGAAATGATAAAGTATTACCACCGCCTATTATTTTATAAGCACGTGCTTTAACAATATCTTTCAGCAGTAAATCTGTACCTTTTTTAAATAAAGGATTCTCATATAAACCCATCGGACCATTCCAAATAACGGTTTTAGCACTGTTAATTAATTTTTTATACAAAAGATTTGTTTTCGGGCCAATATCATAGATGGCAACATCACTTGGAACACGGTCATAATACACAACATGCGGTTTATTTTTCAAATTGTTATTTTGGATCACTACATCAACCGGAAGGAACAGAGCCGTATGCTTGCGGGTCGTATGCCAAAAGACCGTCCTGGCCATTTCCACCATTTCGTAATCAACCAAAGACTGACCCATTCCAAATCCCCAGGCAGCTAAAAAAGTATTAGCAATAGCCCCGCCTAAAGCAACGGTGTCTGCTATATCCAAAAGCTTTTCAATAACAGATATTTTTTCAGGAGTTTTGGCTCCGCCAATAAAAACTAAGAAAGGTCTTTGAGGATTAAGCAGGGCTTTTTCCAGCATTTCAATTTCTTTTTTCAGAAGTAAACCGGCATATCCGGGAATAATTTGAGCTATACCGACTATAGAGGCATGTATACGATGCGAAGCTCCAAAAGCTTCATTAACAAATATATCGGCCATTTTAGCCAAATGAGATGAAAATAGCGGATCATTGGTTTTTTCAGCGGGACAATAACGGATATTTTCTAAAAGAATAATTTTATCCGAAGATATATTTTTTATTTTAGATAAAGCTTGTTCTTTCCAGTAATAGTCGACCAGTTCAACTTTTTTTTTAAGAAGAATTGCCAGTTTTTCAGCTACCGGTTTTAGAGATAAGTTAAGATCATGTCCTTTGGGACGTCCTAAATGTGAAGCTAATATCAGGCGGCAATTTTTAGCCAAAAGATATTTTATAGTCGGAACAACCGCTCTGATTCTGGTATCATTGGCAATGGCACCATTAATCAGGGAAATATTAAAATCGCAGGTTATAAAAACTCTTTTTCCTTCGATATCGGTTACTTTGGTAATGACTTTTTTATTCATAACTATGAAGAGGACCCTAAAAATTGACATAAATCAACCAGTCTTTCAGAATATCCCCATTCGTTATCGTACCAGGCATTGATATTTATAAGATTGCCATCAATTACTTGGGTCAGATTAGCGTCAACTATCGAAGAAAAGGCGGATCCTTTCAGATCAATTGAAACCAATTCCTTTGAGGTAATTGACAAAATACCTGA
>MFJA01000068.1:5633-5910 GCA_001779055.1 Candidatus Gottesmanbacteria bacterium RBG_16_37_8 | reverse complement strand
CACCACTATTGCCCCCTGGGCAAAATATCTTTGGAAATTATTATTGCGGTTTTCCCCCATAATTTTGACATCACTGGTGAAATTAATCAGGAAATAAAAAACTGCCGGCAGCATAAGAGCATTGATCCCCTGGGTAATTATGGCCATTTTAAAAAGGGAAACAAATGGCAACATGGAGATAAGCGCTGCAGCTATCAACTGCACCAGAAACAGGGTATAGAAAACTCTGCCCCGTCTGTATGACATATCCAGGCTTCCCGAGTAACCGAAGAATTCC
>MFJA01000068.1:3928-5567 GCA_001779055.1 Candidatus Gottesmanbacteria bacterium RBG_16_37_8 | reverse complement strand
ATGGCAAAAATAGTCGATGCCGATTCACCTGCAAACGGTGCTATTGCCATGGCCGCCTGCTCCCCTGACTCCAAAGGGATCCCGTGCATAAATAATGTCGCCGCTGTTGCCACAATCATGAAAAAAGAAAAAAAGTCAGTTAAAAAAGCTCCCGAATAAGTCTCCAATTGGGAGTATTTTAGTTTATCAACTTCGATTTTTTTATCAAAGGCAAAGGAACTGATAAAAAATTGCCCCCAGGGTGTAATCGTTGTACCTAAAACTCCAAGACCTATAATAAAATAGTCCTTAATATAAGTCAGAGAAAACTTAACCCCGTGAGGAAATATTAAATTGGATACTGCCAACAACCAATCGGGTTTAGCTAAAAATGCTGAAAATATATAAGTCAGATAAAAAAGGCTCACCAAGAGCATTATATTCTGATTAAAGCGGAAATTACCCCGGGTCACAAATAAAAATGCCAGAATAATAACGGCAATAATGGCCACATATGGAGGTATGTGCAAGATAGTACTACTGGTTTTAACGGCGGAAATATTGGTGGCTATTGTTCCTACATTGGCAATAAAAAGACATAAAAACATCAAAACTGCTACCTTCAGTCCATGATTCTCCCTTATATGATCAGCCAGCCCCTTCCGTGATACCAAAGCCAGCCTGATACCCATTTCCTGAGTCACGCCAAGAAGAATGGTAATTATCCCCAACACGAACAAAATTGGGTACCCCAGTCTTGCCCCGGCCATCGAGTAAGTAGCCACACCCGCCGCATCATTGTCAGAAACTGCCGCAATGGTAGCCGGACCGAAAACCGCCAGAAAGATCAGTATTCTCCTTCTGTATTTAGCAAAAAATTCTTTCATAGTCTGTCCAGTAAATAATCCGACAAGTCATCCATAGTCACTATTCCTACAATTTTTTTATCGGAGTCAATAACCGGTACGGCCGAGAATTTATAGCGTAAAATTTTTTTAGCTGCCAGCTCGAGTGGCGTTGACAGGTATAAAACAATCGGATCCTGAACCATAAATTTATAGGCTGGAGTCTCCATTGGCTGCATTAAAAGCTCATGCAGTGAAAACACACCCGTTAATTGTCCTTTTTCATTCAAGACATAAATTGCATGAAGACAGGAAAAATCACCTGTTTCACGACGAAGAATTTCAATAATCTCGCGGGCTGTAGCTTTTGAATCAACAGCCAAATATTCTGTAGTCAGAAGTTTTCCCATAGGTGTTGTGGAAAGTCCGATCAGTTTAACTAATTCATTTTGTTCTTTCTCCGGCATTAAAGACAAGATATTATCCCGTCTTCTTTTATTTAAGGAAAGAAGAATATCTGTAGCTTCATCAGGATCAAGTTTTAAGATAAGAGTTACTGCTGTCTCAGGTCGTAATTCGTTCATAACAGCTGTCTGATGGATGAGTGACAGTCCGGCAAAAACTTCAGCCGCTTTCTCTGTGTCAAGAGCCTGCAGGAATTTCTTAATATTGCCGATATTGGTTGTCTGCAAATGATCTGCCAAATCCTCCGGATGGATCTTATTTAGTTTTTCCTCGCGGGATTTAAGTTTTATCTGTCCCAAGCCAAATTCCAGGTTCTGGATATCTCCCCAGGAAAGAAAACTGAATTTTAT
>MFJA01000068.1:732-3906 GCA_001779055.1 Candidatus Gottesmanbacteria bacterium RBG_16_37_8 | reverse complement strand
GTAAAAAAAAAGCTAAAAGACGAAACCTCCGCAAAACTCCCCAAAAGCTGATATCAATCCCGGTTAAATAGTAATTAGGGGTATCGGCAATAACCACATCGTTAACCCGGACGACTTTATTGCCAACAAGATCAATCACCTGCCGGTCCAAAAGATTTTCTGTTATCGAAGCTTCATTCTCTTCTTTTCTTTCTTCTTTATAATGCTTTGATACAGTTATTTGCTGATTGATCTTTTTTACATCAGCAATCGCTATCATCGATTCTCTATTCTCTGCAGCAACTCTTAGTTTGGTAACATTTGGTACTTCTAAATAGAGGAATAAGACATCTACCACTTTCCCCAAATGTCGGTTTTCTTCATTAACTACATCTTTTCCCAATATTTCCGATATATATAGCATATTCCCATATTAAATCTTTATTAACTGATTGCAAATACATTAAATTTGTAACGATCCAAGGATCGTGAAGGTTATTCTTTACTTACTAATTTTTCAGTTGCTGTATCAAATATCGATTTTACGAACTTTACTTCGAATGCCGTTAACTCTCGGCCGCTGCTAAATCTGATTTCATGTTTGTAAAAACTTTGCGGCTGACTATATTGGTAACGGCTAAAGAAAGTCTCCGGCCAGACTTTTTTACCTGTCTCGTTATAAATGACTAAATCCAGCCTCCATGATTGTATTTCAGGCAAACTGTCAGGAAAAATCCCCGGAATAAGATTAACTTCTGATAATTGCGGTCGGAATTTTTTATGTTCCTTAACCGTAATTGGCAAATCCAGTATTTTTACTTTATATAAAGGCTGACCTGCCTGCCCCGATGCCATCGGGGCCTGCCCCGACTCAGTCGGGGTTGGACTTTCTGTTAACTCCGATTCCCCCTCTTTTTGAAACCATGTTTTAAAACCGACATTACCCTTTTTCTCCTCACTTTGCAGTAATATATAAAGTATATCAAACCATTCCGAAAGCAAGCTTTCCTCTGCCCGACGGTATCTATCAATCTCATTAGCCAATCTTACTGAAATAGATTTGAAAATCCTCCGCATCAACATATTCATTATAGAAGTATTATTGAGGCTACCAGAAAATAAACCATCAGACTGATAAAATCCTGCAGAACCGTGGTGAATGGACCGGCCCCCAAGGCCGGATCCTGTCTTTCCTTAAATAAAAGTTCTGGTATAACTGTTGCCACTACCGGAGCAATCATTACATTGATAAACATCGCCAATCCAACTGTCATGGCCAATTTCAAATTTCTAAGCCAGAAAAAAGCAAACAATCCTATCATGAATCCTAAAACTGCACCCATCACCAGTCCTAATGAGAATTCTTTTTTTAAGTATTTCAAAAAATTAGCCCGATGTTCGGTCAAATCGCGGACAAAGATTGTTTCAGTCTGGGTTCCTACTGCATCGCTCAAATAAACAATTATGGGTATAAAAAAGGCCAGACTGATATTTTTTGCCAGTATCTCTTCAAATCTGGAAATGTAAATTGAAGTCAAAAATCCTATCCCCAGTCCGATCATCAACCACGGCAGTCTCTCAACTACCAATTTTTTCAGTCTCTGATGGATATCACTCACATATTCGATTTTCTTCACTTCAAAAATATTGTAACCACCTCAAATTCCTCTGTCTACCATCAACCTTCTAATAATCTGATATAATATTAGAAATGAAATTTCTCATCGATCTCCTCATCCGGGCCATGGTTCTTCTCCTGACGGCCTATCTTCTTCCCGGCTTTAAAATTGACTCTTATACTACTGCTCTATTTATTGCCATAGTTCTTGCCATCCTAAATATCCTGGTTAAACCGCTCCTTATTATCCTGACGCTCCCGGTTACCATTCTCACTCTTGGCCTTTTCTACTTTGTCATTAACGCTATTCTTCTGGTTATCGCTTCAAAATTTATTGACGGCTTCAAAATAGACTCCTTCACCACCGCCATCATCGCTTCGATAATTATCGCCATCATCTCTGCCCTCGTCAATTCCATTATTAAATAAATTCCCGAATACAAATTATATGTCTCTTACTGAAAGATTTTCTATTTTTGATAAAACGCCGAAATATTACTGGTGGGAAAGGTTGGGAATAAAGCAACCTCCATCAAGAACTGTCATTATTGCCACTTCCCTTAATCCTAATGACAGATCAAAAACAGTAGATTTCGGTTATAAAAAGAACGCTGTTTGGGTTACCTGCCCAAACATACAATATGGAATGGATATGATTGTCGGTCCTGACGGCCGGGCATCAGATATCGGAATATTATGGAATAATTCCCAACCGCATATTTTTGTGAATGGTAAGAAACTTAAAGTTACTCCTGTCAAAACGCATTTCATTAATAAACCGCCTGATGTTGAAGCTGTTGTATTAAAAAAGAAATATCGCGACCATCATCCGATACAGGAAAAATTGAGCGATATAGGGTATCTCACGGAATCTTACATATTCGCCAGATTGCCGGAAAAATCTGGCTATTTTTTTCCTGCTGACGGTCTCTTTTATCCCCTAGTTGATTATGACAGAGTAATCAGCGGTTGTTTTACTGATTTGCCGAAAGGTTTAATGAGAATTGCTAGAGGAACAAACATGACAAAATTCTCCAAAGGCATATTACCTTTCGCCAGATAATTTTAATTCTTTCACCATGAAGAATTGGGGGTTATCCGGATAATTTATATTTCTAATTACCTTAATATTACAATCTAGATCAGCTAGTGAAAAGTAGGTCCTTAAATGATCTTGAAGCGGATCTCTTTACAGCCGATTTTAATATTGACAACAGGATGGAATGTTCCCAATTGCAAAGAATTGGCCCCGGACGGAGCTAAAACTGTTGGAAAAGGTCCCTGTATGCCTGTTGGTGTCGGTGCCACAGACTGGAGCCGAAGCTGTGCCCGATTTAACAGAAAAACTCTTGCCAGGAAGTCAAAAAGCGTTTCCATAAAAGTTTCTCTGGATGTTTGCATAGCCAAAACATCAGACTTTAATAGTGATGCTGTTCGTCTAGCACAGGTTATTTTTACCCATATTCTGTAAGATCCTGACGCCTCTTCTCCTTCTGGAATCGTATAATCCCAAGCAGTCTGATATCTGCCGTTTGTTCCGGGAATTTCTTCAGCCGGAACATCCTCTGAGGCAGAAA
>MFJA01000068.1:363-509 GCA_001779055.1 Candidatus Gottesmanbacteria bacterium RBG_16_37_8 | reverse complement strand
ATCCGGCTGAAAAGGTCCGCAGGCTTCTCCGCAGGATAAAGGTGGAGTTGGTCCTGTTACCTGGCAGGTAGGATTATCAACCGGACAATATGGGCAGTCCTGTGGACATTGGTTAGGCTGGTAAGGTCCGCAGGCTTCTCCGCAGG
>MFJA01000068.1:0-137 GCA_001779055.1 Candidatus Gottesmanbacteria bacterium RBG_16_37_8 | reverse complement strand
GCTTCTCCGCAGGATAAAGGTGGAGTTGGTCCTGTTGTCTGGCATTCAGGATTATCTACCGGACAATATGGGCAGTCTTGTGGACATTGGTTTGGCTGGTAAGGTCCGCAGGCTTCTCCGCAGGATAAAGGTGGAGT
>MFJA01000067.1:33898-43929 GCA_001779055.1 Candidatus Gottesmanbacteria bacterium RBG_16_37_8 | reverse complement strand
CCTGCTTTTCCTTCTTTTCCGGAGGTGTAGACAATGGGGAAATCTGCAGTTTGGTCATCTGCTCCCAGCTCGAGAAATAAATCGAGAGTTTTATCCAGGACGTAATTAACACGGATGCCCTGTTTGTCTATTTTATTAATGACAACAATAATTTTATGTTTCATTTCCAGAGCTTTTTTGAGGACAAACCTGGTCTGGGGCATAGGACCTTCCTTGGCATCAATAAGAAGAAGACAGCCGTCAGCCATCTTTAAGACCCGTTCCACTTCTCCTCCGAAGTCGGCATGTCCGGGGGTATCGATAATATTAATCTTGGTGGAGTTCCAGACAAGAGAAGCATTTTTAGAGAAGATGGTGATTCCCCGCTCCTGTTCGAGTTCATTACTGTCCATGATGAGAGAGTCGGCTGTGTCTTTATGCAGTTTGGTTTTTGACTGCTTAAGGAGCGCATCGACAAGGGTCGTTTTTCCATGGTCCACATGGGCGATAATGGCAACGTTTCTTATGGCAATCATAATAAAAAAAGCCCGCTTTTATGCGGAGGAATGTATTGTAGCAGAAAGAGGGTCTATAAAGCTACTATTTCAGAATTACCCGGTTAAGACAAAACGAAAAAATAAATCTTTGAAAAACGGGAGCGGGGATTAGCAGTCACTTGTAATAAGTTGCTCTGCCTTTTCCATACCTTTTGATTAAACCCAGATTTAAAAGTTTTTTAAAATCCAGGATTCTGGTAGCATTGGCGCGATCTGTCAGTTTGGTATAATCACGATCTGTTATATAACCCTTTATTCTAATAAATTCTAAAATCTTTTTATGATAAGGCATCAGCTCTGTTTCGGGTGAAAGCGAAACTTCCGGTAATAATTTTTTTACCCGTAACAGTTCATCAATAATGCCGTCAGTAAAATATTCCATCCAAGGGGTAAAATCGATTGAATCTTCAATTTCATAGTAATTCCCTATTACACCGACATTGTTAAAGTAATTGGTTACATTGCGGTTATAATAATTTTCAAAGCTGAAAAGATTAAAGGTATTAAGACCCAAATTACGCAAAAGTATTTTAGTTGCCAGCCTGGCTGTTCTGCCATTTCCGTCCATAAAGCCATGAATAACAACAAATTGTTTGTGGAAAAGACCGGCTAATATAAGCGGATCAATTTTATCCTGATTTGATTTTATAAATTCCGTCAACTCCTTCATTAGACTAGGCACATCTTTTGCATCCGGAGGCCAATAGATTGTTTGGCGGGTTTTAGGATTATTGACAAATACCGGTTTTAATCTTAATTCTCCGGATTCGAAAGCTGGAGCTAATTTATTAATTACCTGTTTTTGGATAGAACAAATCAAATCAACAGTTAAAGAAATAATACCTTTATTTAATTTTTTATTTATATTTTCAAGAGCTTTATTGTAATTGATGATTTCCTGCTCACTTGATTTCAGATGTTGAGGCGCGGATTTAAGAATCTGTTTAACATCAGTTAAGGGAAGCGGATTTCCTTCTATGCTGGTTGAGGCAAAAGTTGAAATTTCGCGAGCAGACTTCTCCATTTCATAAAGCACGATTTTGGGAATTTTTTTTTGGTTTAGTTCAAAAACAAGTGAATTAATTCTTTTGATATTTGCAAGAAGCTTATTAGTTATCGTATATTTTGGATTGAACACAATAGTCGAATTATAGTCGATTTTTAGTCGATTTACAATATTTTTGACTTTATTTGCAGGTATATAATAAAATAAATCAATCTTTGAAGATCGGAAATGGGAAAAAGTTGTCCGACGGTGATCGGATTTTTTTATGACTATCAATCAGGAAATAAGGGAGAAATTCATTAAGTTTTTTACAACAGGAGAGAGGAAGCATAAGGAGATTCCGTCAGCTTCTTTAATTCCCGAGCATGATCCGACTGTCCTTTTTATTACAGCCGGCATGCATCCTTTGATTCCCTATCTGATGGGAGAACCCCATCCACTGGGGAAAAGACTGGTTGATATCCAGAAATCATTCCGGACGGATGATATTGATGAGGTTGGCGACCTGACACACAATACTTTTTTTGAGATGCTCGGCAATTGGTCACTGGGTGATTATTTCAAAAAAGAGGCAATTGCCTGGTCATTTGAATTTTTAACGGGAAAAGAGTGGTTGTCATATGATCCTACAAGAATATATGTTTCCGTTTTTGAGGGAGATGCGGATGCACCCCAAGATAGCGAATCGATAAAAGCCTGGCAGGATGTTTTTAAAAGGAGCGGAATTCAAGCTGAAATTGGAGATGCGAAAAAAGGAGTTGTCGGCAACAGTAGAATATTCCCCTATCCCAAGAGTAAAAACTGGTGGGGACCTGCCGGAACTACAGGACCCTGCGGTCCTGACAGCGAGATGTTTTATGATACGGGCCTTGCGGTTCATGACGAGAATAAATACGGCAAGATCTGTCATATCAATTGCGACTGCGGCAGATATTTTGAGGTGTGGAATGATGTTTTTATGGAATTTAATAAAAAGGCTGACGGGAAATATGAGATGTTGAAACAAAAAAATGTGGATACGGGCATGGGCATGGAGAGAAATACTGCCTTAACGGTCTGGCTTAGGAAACTTACTGCCAAACCGGATCCGTTTTTAACTGATTTATTTAATAAGCCAAGACATTATTTACTGCAGTTATCAGGAAGAAGTTATGAAGAGCCGTTTGCCAGGTCGGTTAGGATCATTCTTGATCACAGCCGGGCGGTGGTTTTTCTGATTGGCGACGGGGTTGAACCGGGAAACAAAGAAAGAGGCTACATTGTCAGAAGACTGATAAGACGGGCAATAAGACACGGGAAACTGCTGGGAATTCACAGTGATTTTATGAAGGATTTGGCGGATAAAATAATCGTCAATTACAGGGAATTTTATCCTGAGTTAAAAAATAACGGGGAATTTATTAAAAATACTTTGGATACTGAGGAAGTTAAATTCAGAAAACTCTTAGATAAGGGAATAAGGGTAATTGAAAAAGAGAAAAAACTGGACGGAAAACTGGCCTTTGATCTTTATCAGAGCTTTGGATTCCCGCCGGAGTTGACTTTGGAGATTGCCAGCGATAAGGGAATAAAAATAGATATGGCAACATACGAGACGGAATTTAAGAAACACCAGGAACTGTCCCGGACGGCAACCAAAGGCATTTTTAAGGGAGGACTGCAGGATCACAGCGAGAAAACAACCCGCCTTCATACGGCAACACATCTTTTACAGCAAGCCTTGAGAATAATTTTGGGCAATCATGTCAGGCAAAAAGGCAGCCACATAACGGCCGACAGACTAAGATTTGATTTTAGCCACCCTAATAAAATGACGGAGGTGGAGATGGCCGCAGTTGAGCAACTGGTCAATGAAAAAATCAAAGAAAACCTCAAAGTTAACAAGGCAACGGTTGAATACAACAAGGCAATTGCCGATCGAGCTTTGACCGTTCCCGGTGTTAAATATCCGGAGAAAGTGACGGTCTACTCTGTCGGTAAATTTTCCCGGGAAGTTTGCGGAGGGCCTCATGTTGACTTTACAGGGCAATTAGGACAGTTTAAGATTAAAAAAGAGGAAGCTGCCGGAAATTTGAATCGTAGAATCTACGCCATCCTTTCATAATCATACAGGCTTCCTATTTTTTAGATGTCTATTCTTTCAGAGTTACTGCCGAAAAAGGAGATTACTAATTACTTCATCGTTTTGGGGCTGGAGGAACACCAGGTCAGGGCGGCTGTAGCTGAGATTGTCGGAGAAAAAGTCAGAATATTGGGAACAGGCAAGAGTGAATTTGGTGAAGAAGAAAACGAGACAGAGGCCGTTGATATTGCCATCTCCATGGCGGAAAAAACTATCCCCGAGAAGCTTCTTATTAACAATGTCATTTTTGCCTTGCCGCAATTTTATCTTGAAGGAAATGACGTCAAGCCGGAATATTCGAAAAGGTTAAAGTCTATAGCCAAAGAACTGGACCTTAAGGTTTATGGCTTTGTTGATTATGTAACCTCGATTATCAACTATCTGGAAACAACTGAAGGATCTCCTCCGACAGTTATCCTGATGGATTTATCCTCGGGTCATATGACTATATCACTGGTCAGGATCGGTAAGGTTTCCCAACACGTGATCGTTGACAGAACAGATTCAATTGTAGCTGATTTTTCCTCAACTCTTCCCCAACTTAAGACGGAGATTTTGCCATCGAAAATAATCATCTATGATTTTGCCGATAAAACTGAAGAAATTAGAGAGGAACTTCTGAAGTTTCCCTGGCACAAACATTCCATATTTTTGCATACTCCCAAAATAGACATATTTACTAATGAAAAAATCATGAAATCAATTGTAGAGGCGGCGGCAACCAGTTTTCTGCCCAATTTTGCCGCGGCTACGGAAAAAGCAGACCGGGAAGAGAAACTACAGGAAGAAGAATCAGGGGAAACTGCGGCAACTGCTTATTCAGAAGAGATTGTAGTTGAAGAAACATCTCCTGAGATAAAAAGAGAAACAGGGAAAAGATTCGGTTTTATCAATGAATCGCTGTCTGAGAAAGCCGCGGCCATTAAAAAAGAAACCAAACCGCTTTCCGTAAAAGGAACCGGAGGCAAACCGGGACTTTCTTCAGTTATGTCATTTTTAAGTGAGAAGCTGGATAGTGTCAAAGCGATGGATTTCAGCAAAAAATTAGCTACAATCCTCCAGCATAAAGCGCTCACTTTGTTAGTTCCTATTATCCTGGTTGTCTTATTTTTTACTTATCTTTTGTTAAACTTCCCGTCAGCAACAGTATCTTTGATCACCTATCCCCAACCGCAGTCAACACCGATGGAAATTATATTTGCCAAAGACAACAGCCAGGCTGCAGGATCCGTACCTGTAATATTAATAAGAAGTGTGACCAGTGAGATTTCAGGAAATAAAAGCGCCAAATCAACCGGAACAACACTTCTTGGCGATAAAGCGAAAGGTGAAGTGACGGTTTTTAATAAAACAACATCAGCCAAGACACTTCCCAAAGGATCAGTTTTATCAAGCGGCCCTGTTAAATTTACCTTGGATGATGAAGTAAAAATCGCCTCGGCCTCGGAGACCGGCGAGGGAATTACCTTCGGCAAAATATCTGCCAAAATAACAGCCTCCACAATCGGCCCTGACAGCAACCTTTCTGCCAATTCCAATTTTACTTTTCAGTCTTTTTCAGAATCAACATTGACTGCCAAAAACAATCTGCCGTTATCAGGCGGAACCAGCCGGGAGATATCCAGTGTCTCCGGGGAGGACCGAGGCAAGCTGGAGGAAGCAACAACTTCCGAACTGGTAACCCAAGTGAAACAAAAGTTAGTCGGGCAGATTAATCCCAGAGAAAGACTTCTGGATCAACCCGTTACAACCACAGTATCAGCCAAAAAATTCAGCGCGGAGGTAGGCAGTGAGGCTAAGGATTTGTCATTGGATTTGACTTTGAAAGTGGAGGGTTTTGCCTACAACCAGGATAATTTGGAGGCTCTTATTAATCCTTCTACTTTAAGTGCTGTGTCGGGATTTAAATTTGACCCGACCAAAACTACAGTTCGAATTGTTGATACCGATATTGATAAAAGCGGCAATATCAAGGCAAAAGTATCGATTATTGCCTATTTTGTTCCCGACCTTAATTTGGAGACAATAAGAAATGACATCCGGGGAAAATCATATACGCAGGCAATTTCCATTTTGGAAAAAGTCGATAAGATAGGAGGAGTAAAAATATCCCCCGTTAATAAATTGCCTTTTTGGCAAAACAAACTTCCACTTAATCCTAAAAACATTTCGATGGCAATAATCTCCAGATAAAGATGGCACTTTATTCTTACCACAAAAAAATGCCGCCTCTTATAAAAAGATTGGCTCCATATATTTCGATTTTGCTAATACTAACCGGGGTAAGCCTGATTATTTTAGTTTTATATCCGATTGTTACTTTTGAGCTTTTTTATGCCCATAAATTTCAAACAGTTATCTCGCCTGTTGCGGATTTGGAAGAAAATATTTCCGGAAAACTGACAAGAGCTATCGGCTCTACATTTGCCGATCTGACGGAAGCGCGATTGTGGTTTCCCCAGGCAACACCAATTCGCAAGATGACGGATCTGACTAACTACACCTTATCAATAGCGAAACTGAAAATTGATAAAGCAAAGGTTATTGTCGGAGGAGAGGATTTATCCAAGAGTCTTATTCATTTTACGGGACCAGTTCCTGGGAGTGTCGGCAATCCGGTAATTTTTGGCCACTCAACACTTCTTCTTTTTTATAAGCCGACGGATTATAAGGCGATATTTTCCAAACTGCCTGATCTTGAGATAGGTGATAAAATCAAGGTTGAGGTCGATAATGTCAATTTCAGTTTCAAGGTATATCAAATGTATATTACCGGTGCTTCAGATCTTAAAGTTCTCAGTCAGGAGACATCAAATGAAGAGTTGACTTTGGTAACCTGTGTTCCGCCCGGAACTTACTTTAAAAGATTTATTGTCAAAAGCAAACTGGAAAGGATTTAATCTGATGAAAAAAAATAATATTGATAAAGAACAAGTTCTGCAATCATACCTGGCGGTTTCGGCCATCAAAAAAAAGCTTCTCGGCAAGAGGCTTTCCTACAAGGAAATATTTGCCCTGATGGATGAGGTTTCCCACCAAAGACTGTCCCCTATTTTAACTACTTATTTTGTAGCAGCAGGATTTCGAAACGGATTTACATCAACTGAGCTCTTTTATCTGACCAAAGCTATGGCAGATACCGGAGAGAAACTGCATTTAAAGGGAATTGTTGCTGACAAACACTCAACCGGAGGACTTTCAGGCACCAGAACCACCATGATACTGGTGCCGATTATTGCTTCTGCCGGATTTCAGATCCCTAAGAATTCCTCCCGGGCAATAACAACTCCGGCCGGAACTGCCGATACCATGGAAGTTCTGGCTCCGGTTACTTTTGACTTAAGAAAGATAGAAAGCATGGTTGCAAAAGCCGGAGGCTGTATTGTTTGGGGAGGACACCTGGGGTTGGCTCCGGCAGATGATGTGATTATTCAGGTTGAGGCACCCTTATCCTTTGAATCATTTGATAAAGTTATTGTTTCGATAATGGCCAAAAAAGTAGCTTCAGGATCAACGCACCTGGTTTTGGATATTCCGGTCGGTAATACTTTAAAAATTTATCATTTTAAGGATGCTGAGATTATTGCCGATAAGTTCAGATTTTTAGCCAAAAAATTCAACATTAAGGTAGCGGTTGATATCAATCAGGCTCTGGAGCCGGCCGGTCATGCGGTGGGGCCGAACTTGGAAGCCCGGGATGTACTGGCGGTTTTGGAACAAAAGCCGGACAGACCATTTATCCTGGAGGCCAAAGCCTTGAGATTATCGGGTAAACTTCTGGATTTATGTCTGGCCAATGGAGGCAGGAAAAGCAAAATGAATGGTGAGGAAATGGCCCGGGAAATATTATCATCAGGCAAAGCCTTGAAAAAAATGAGGGAGATTATTAAAGTGCAGGGAGGAAATCCGGATGTAACCAGTGATTCGATAAAACTTTCTCCTTACCGCTTTGAGGTGCCGGCTCCCAAAAAAGGGACGATAACTTCCTTTAACAATCATGATTTGACGGTGGTGGCCAGAATTTTGGGCTGTCCGCAGGATAAGATGGCCGGCATTTATTTAAACGGAAGAATTGATGAAAAAGTGGACAAAAGTGATATTTTATGTATATTATATTCTTCGGATAAGTGGAGGCTTAAGGAAGCCAGAGAAACTTTAGAAAATATTCCGATATACAGGATACAATAATTATGTTAAAAAACATGATTGCTCCGGTCCAGGCTTGGCTTTTATCTCAAGGCAGATGTGTCGGCTGCGGCAAGTCATTGTCAAACGGTAAAAGAAAAAAGGGTAAGGATGAAGAGGTTGTCACCTGCAAATACTGCGGACGGATTTACCTGTTTGATAAGACTAAAAAAACATACCAAAGGGCTCCCCTTACTGTTTCAGAATGAAATATAAACTGACAATTCTTTTTATTCTTCTTCTCGTTTTCCTTCTGCCGGCATTTCTTTTTTGGCAGCAGGCTTTAAAACCTGTCAATCCTCTTGCTAAAAATTACATAAGCTTCACTATCGAAAAAGGAGAAGACGTCAGGTCTATAGGCAAGAGACTGGAGGATGAAGGGTTAATAAGATCAGGACTGGTTTTTTTTCTTAAGGCCAGATTTACTGATTTTGGCAAAAATATCCAGGCCGGCGATTTCGTGCTAAGCCCTTCTATGGATATGAT
The DNA here is from genome assembly GCA_001779055.1 of Candidatus Gottesmanbacteria bacterium RBG_16_37_8. Taxonomy (GTDB): domain Bacteria; phylum Patescibacteriota; class Microgenomatia; order 2-02-FULL-39-11; family 2-02-FULL-39-11; genus 2-02-FULL-39-14. The sequence goes on along the minus strand of MFJA01000067.1, from coordinate 35,594 downwards.
GACAATTTCAGATGATCTTCTTCACGGAACAACAGATGTTGTTCTGACAATACCCGAGGGCTGGAGGAAAGAAGAAATTGCAATGAAAATTGCCAATACTTTTTCCATACCTGAGAGTGAAATTCTAAGTATCGGCAGGGAAGGGTATTTATTCCCCGATACATATCATATTCCCAAAGAGGCAACCGGCAGCCAGATTGTCAAAATGATGGAAGATAATTTTGCAGCAAAAACGGCCAAATTAAATAAAAATGCTTTAGACAAATACCAGCTTACTTTTGATGAGGCAGTTATTATTGCCTCTCTGGTTGAACGGGAAGCAAAGGAAACAGCTGACAGGCCACTGATTGCCAGTGTTATTTTAAACCGGCTGGATATAGGCATGAAGCTGGATATAGATGCAAGCATCCAATATGGCCTTTCCTATCAACCGCAGGAGAAAAGATGGTGGAAAGAGCATTTAACTGCCGAAGATTTGGAGATTGACTCATTCTATAATACTTATAAAAATCCGGGCCTGCCGCCAACACCTATTGCCAACCCGGGCTTGAGTTCAATTGAAGCAGTATTAAATGCTCCTTCTACCGAATATCTTTATTATGTGGCTGATAAACAGGGGAAATCCCACTTTGCCAAAACTTTCGAGGAACACCGGCAGAACATCTCCAAATATCTGGGATTGTAAAATTCTTCGCCGTGTTTTTCCTCGAATAGATATATGTCTATGTTAGAATAAGTTCTATGTTTCCGAAACTTGAAGGAGTTAGAAGATTTGTTGAAAAACGTCCGGAAGTTGGGTTTAGAAATCCAGGTGTAGTAGTTCTTGAATTTGGTGGAGGCGGCTGCAACAAAGTTGGCGAACCATCCTGCAGAGATTTCTGCGCCGTACCCATAGGAAAATTTTATAATCCCCAGATTGATCCACCGCTTGCCACATTAGAAGTACTTTTAAAACAGGTTACTTTGCTTAAACCGGCTGTTGTAAGCATTGTTCCCAATGGTGAATCAGTTAATACAACTAGTGAATCAAATACAAATTGGGATACACTTGCTGATTTGTTTAAGAGAAAATTAATTTCCTCAAAACAATTATTATTAATTGATAAATACTATGGAGAAAAATTCCAATCGACCCAATTTTTAAAACAACATCCGATGAATCCGGCGGAAAAAATGGCTTTGGTTATTGCCATGGGTAATAATTTCGGTTTGAATTTATCTCTTACTTCAAACGGCAGTTTTTTAACCAAAAATCTGCTTGAACTATACGGTGGCATGGGACTTAAGGCTATTAATTTATCCTATCATCCCAACCGTCCATATGATCCTAATAAACACAATCCCGATCTGGAACATCTTATTAAACTCTCTAATGAGGCAATTAATTCAGGAATAATTCCCACAATTACCCATGTTTTAACCAGCCAAAACGCTGATACTTTTGTAGCCCTGGCAGACTATATTACTGAACAGGATATTTTTTTTGCTGCCGGTTTAGTGCAAGGTGTCGGAGGATCTTTTTCGCTTGTTAATCGAGGTATTGAACCATTAGATACACACGCACAAAGAGTTTTTTGGAGACTTTTAGCCCGTAAGCTTTTTGCTGATCGCCATATCCGTACTACTATCCCGTATCTTTTATTGGCTCCTATTTTAAGAAATTGGGTTTGTGATCAGTCATCTGATTTTTTTCATA
>MFJA01000067.1:10380-33817 GCA_001779055.1 Candidatus Gottesmanbacteria bacterium RBG_16_37_8 | reverse complement strand
TGGAAAATTTTCTTTCAGGTGGCCAACTTGATATTCCAAGATATTTATCATGGAGACAAGCATCTATGCAGGACTCAGTACATGGTTGCCATACCTGTACCCATCAATGCTATTTTGAAGCAGAAACACGCGGCGGAATAAATCTTCAAGATACAGTTCAACTCTGGGATTATTGGGATACGATTGGTAAAGGACTGCGTCAATTACATACTTTTCGCCACCCAATCAGACCGACAGTTTCTCAAAAGGATGATTTTCAAAATCCCTATCTGTGGAAATCTTTTCTACAGGGAATAACAAGGATGATTACCGAACTATCTCGAGATAAATATTGGCTGGGTGTATTTGAGAGGTCTAATGTGGACATTGAAAAAATTATTTTGAGTCATATCTATTTAGCTCAAGCACCTTTGATAATAGACAGTCTGATTGCTTCAGAAAAGAAAGACCAGTTAGTTGTTAATTGGCACGATTCAGCATCCAGGCAAAGCCGGTTATTAAGAAAACTTTATCTTCACACTCAAGAAAGCGGCAGAGAGGCAGGGTTAGCTGTACCTCTAAAATTTAGAGAAATTCTGAGAAATCGATCTTATACTGATTTTGACAAAGAAATCTTCCGTGTTCTTTATGAATATAGAAAAAAGAAGTTAGTTTCTGTAAGAGAAGATAATGGGATTATTTTTCCTATGTTAAAGTTTATTAATTACTTAATTAATTTCATCAAGTCAAATTTTTCATTAAATCTCTTAAATTACAGTTTCCAAATTAAATATTCTATTTAATAAAATAAGAATTTGTCTTCTTTTTCTTAAGACTTAGATCTTAATATAAATATGGATAAAAATATGGTATAATATCCATACTGTTCATGAAAACTTATTTTGAATGGGATAACAAGAAAAATATTGAAAACTTAAGAAAACATAAAGTCTCATTCGAATTTGCCCAGCGTGCATTTCTTGATAAGAAACGTGTTATAGCTGAAGATATTTCGCATAGCAGTAAAGAAAAACGTTTTTACTGTTTTGGAAAAGTGAAAGGAGGTGTACTCACTGTCCGATTTACGCATCGTAAAAACCGGATCCGAATAATCGGTGCCGGTAATTAGCGAAAAGGAAAAATTATCTATGAAAAACAAAATCAAATATAAAGATGAACCAATTAATATGAAAGTCATACGCGATTTTCTTCCCAGACCGGAGGATTTGGTAATAAAAGAAAAACAAGTAAAGGTTACATTAAACCTGTCAAAAAAAAGTGTTGATTTTTTTAAAAATATTGCCAGTAAACAAAACGTCGCTTACCAAAGCATGATCCGAAAACTGATCGATTTTTATACGGCTAAACATGACTGATATTCTGGAATAGAATAAATGTTAATATGAAAATTTGTCTTCTATTTTTAACCTGTGCTTTGATTTCTGAAGCGGATAAAATTTCCAGAACTCTTTTGGAGAAAAAACTGATTGTCTGTGCTAAAAGATTTCCGATATCATCTTCCTTTTTGTGGAAAGGAAAAATTGATAAAGCATCCGAAGTATTGTTGATCATGGATTCAATTGAAGAGAATTTTGACAAAATAAAAAAAGAAATTGGCAAAATCCACAGCTATAAAACATTTGTCTTATTTTCCTCTCCGGTTGGCCAAACTACCAATAAAGTAAAAGAGTGGATGAAACGGGAATTGAAAGTATAGTTTTTTACGGTTTGATTACTTCGATATCTTCCATCGGAAAATGTTTGGAATTGAGAGTTACCAGTTTTGCTGAATTCATCTTTGTAGTCGCTGCTATTAAGCAATCAAGTAAGTGAATTTTTTTCTTAGAAAACTGTTGCCAATAAAAGCCTGCCTGTTTAGCAATTTTCTCCGTTACCGTAAAAACTTTGAATTTCTCGAGAAGTACTTCAGTATTAATCAATTCTGATGGATATAGATTTTTATATATTTCAGCAACTGTGATTGTGGAAATACCCAGACTCGTTTTGTTTATTATTTTATCAAACCAATTTATATATTTTTTCTCATTCCGAAGCATCCAAATAATAACATTAGTATCAACTAAATACATATGAAATTAAAATTTACGCTCAGCATCCTTGCGGCTTTTTTCCACCCAACGAATAACATCACGTTTGGTTCTCCATTCAGGATGATTTTTAGCTGTGAAGACTCCGGCGGCTTCATGTAATGCTTTTCTGAATGCAATAGGGTCCCACTTTTTACTTCCTACGATTTCTGCTACTTCCTCATTTTTTTTATTATCTTTAAGGATAATAGTATCTCCGGCACGCGCTTTAGCCAGGTATTCGGAAATGTTTTGGCGAAACTCGGATATTGAAACTGTAATATTCATATATGATTATATTAGTACAATATGTACAAATTGTCAAAGGATGTGGTTTACCTTTATTCCGGTATAAATTGTGGTAAAATTAGTTTGATTATGAGCAAAGAAGGTGAACCAAATCCCAATAAAGAGGCATTAAAAAGAATCGGCAAGACTTTAGGAATTGTGGCGATTGCCGTACTTGGTTTGGCCTGGATACTATAAAAAGGATTTCTTCAAGATGATATCTACACTTAAATGTCCGCAATGCGGAAAAATAATTGAACTGACAGAGGCTTTTAAAAAACAGCTTGAGGCTGAGGCAGAGGAAACGGCTGCCACAAAATACGAGGAGAAAGAGCGTCAGTTAATCCGTGATACTGAGGCTAAAACGCTTAAAAAATTAAACGAACAGTTCGATCTTCGGATAAGACAGCAATTTGAAGAATTGGAAGAAGAGAAAAAAAGAAATAAACAACTGATTGAGCAACTGACAGAAACCAACAAACTAATTAGGGAATTGAAAAGAAAAGAAGAAGAAGGGGAGATATTAAACCAAAAGAAACTGATTGAGGTTGAGGAAAAAATCCGCATTGAAGCCCGTAAAAAAGCAGCCGATGAGTCACAGTTAAAACTTCTGGAGAAAGATAAACAACTGGCTGATGCTCTTAAAATGAACGCGGAACTAACGCGCAAGCTTTCTCAGGGATCAGTTCAAACTCAGGGAGAAGTATTGGAACTTCAACTGGAAAAAATATTAAAAACTGCTTTTCCCAATGATGAAATTGTTCCTGTAGAAAAGGGAATAAGGGGAGCTGATATTATCCAGAAAGTTTGGGACAGCCGGGGCAACTTTAGCGGTTCAATTGTTTGGGAGACCAAAAATGCCAAATGGAATAACGAATGGATTAGCAAATTAAAAAATGACCAGAGGAATATTAAAGCGGAAATTGCCGTCTTGATTTCCGTTAATCTGCCAAGCGAGATTAACGGTGCCAGTTACATGGATGGAATATGGGTAGCTGACCGGAACTTTATAGTCGGACTGTCATCAGCATTAAGAGCAGGGCTTATTCAAATATTTCATGTCAAAAAGAGCGCCCAGGGAAAAAATACCAAAATGGAAACAATCTACAGTTATCTTTCGGGAGTGGAATTCCGGCACCGAATAGAAACAATTGTTGATGCTTTCTCGCAACTTCAAGAGGAACTGGAAAAGGAAAAGAGATTTTTTGCCTCCAAATGGGCCAGACAGGAAAAAGCATTAAGAGGGATTATTGATCATACGTTAGGAATTCACGGAGATCTGAAAGGCATTATGGGATCGACATTACCGGAACTGACGGATGTACAATTATCTTTGGAATAAGTAAATGAAGCAAAGACTTTTTATTGCCATAGATTTGCCTGAGGAATTTAAGGAAAAAATTGATAAGCTTAATAAAGAAATAATTGCCGGGCGACTGCTGCATAATTATTACCCCAAATTTGTCCCTCCTAATAATCTTCATCTGACTTTATTATTTTTAGGCTACGTTGAGGAAAAATTAATTGCCCCGATAAATAAGGCAATTGAAAAAGTTGCCGCTGATTTTTCAACTTTTAAATTGGAGACGGATAAAATTTTATTGGCTCCACCCAAAGGTCCTTACAGAATGCTGTGGATTCTTTTTAAAAACTCTACTCAATATAATTTACTGCAGAAGAATTTGAAAAAAACTGTTTTGGATACATTTAGCTTTCATAATCAAAAACTGCATCTTAATTTGCCAAGCGAGAGGCTGATTCATGTAACTTTAGCCAGATTAAAACATACCGTTAACAAAAGTGAGGCAGAAAAAATTATTTTGCCAACACTCGATGAGAGAGAAATGAAAGTTGTCAATATCACCTTATATAAATCAATTTTAAAATCATCAGGGGCAGAATATGAGGTACTTTTTAAATTTCAATTTAGAATAAATGACCATTGAAGAAAAAGTTTTCAAGCTGGTTTTGACAATTCCTAAAGGCAGAGTTACAACATATAAGGAAATTGCCCGGATTTTGAAAATCAATCCAAGAAGAATCGGGACAATTCTTCATAAAAATACCAATCCGGACATAATCCCCTGCCACCGGGTGGTCAAAAGCGACGGAAGTTTGGCTAACGGTTATGCGTTCGGCGGAATGAAAGAACAAAAAAGAAAATTACAGGAAGAAGGAATAATATTGAAAAAGAATAAAATTGATCTTTCCCGATTCTTCTTTACATTCTCCGGGTATGATGTGGCATGATTAATTTTTTCCCCATATTTTATCGCTGACAGCTTGGGCTAGTTCCAAGCTGTATTGTACAACAGGGATGCTCCTTGTTCCCCCAAAACCGCATAAATAACTTGGTACACATTGCACCTGAAGTTGATTCCTGTCAATGCCAGTTTGTTGGGATATATAATCCAAAACTCTAGCATATTTATCAAAGACTATCTGAATTACTGCTTCATTTTTCTCTCTTAATTTTTCAATAAGAATTTTGTATCGATTTTTGCCTTCTGGCAGCTCTATACCTGATTCCGAAGCTAATGCTTCCATAGCATTTTCACTTTGAGGAATAACACCAACAGCTATTAAACCTTGCCTATTAAAAAATTGTCTTAACACATCAATATCTCCTCTTAATAGTTCATCCATATTATGCGTGGCAAAATCAGCGTGTACCAGACCGACTCCTAATTTCATCGCCTGAAGCATTTCATATTGACCACATGAATGAAGGGCTGGAACAATATTTAATGCACCTAATAATCCATAATCAGATACATCTCCATTTTCATCCCATTCCATACCGAACATATTTTTCATATCCCTTGGCAATCCTTCAATTACATCGTTATTGGGATTATCTAAACTGACACAGACTACAGGCGCTAATTCAGCAGCTTTGGATAAATGGGTTGCTGCTAAAGCTGACATAAGTTCTTCCTGAATTGCGCCGACTTCAGGGGCTAAATTAAACCTGGCACAATTTAATGAGGTTAACTGAGTTTTGATAACTTGAATATCTAAACTTCTTAACAATTGAGCGTTAGTTTGTATTACCTGCCAGCTGGGTAATGCCTGAGGGTCAAAATCTATTCCTCCGGCTGCTTGTTGAGTAACTTGTTCTGCATTAAAATCCGTTTGGAAAACTATATTACCATGTTCATTCAATATTAATCCCAGATCGGGATGATAGTAAGGTTCCTGATTCATACCGATTCCGGGAATTGCTCCTGCTCTCTGAAATACTGTAACTACGCCTGTTTGTTGTGCTTCGGGTATTATTATTTGAGAAAAGACGTTTTGAGCATATTCCGGACCTGTCCCTTCAACAAAGCCGCCAATATTTGGCAGACTGCCAACTTTATATACCCAACCTCTCTGATTGCATCTTTTTAATACCTCAAGTCTTTGATCCATTGTTAAATAAAGAAATTCTGTACTTTCTATAACTGGCTCTATAACTGGATCTTGAAGTAAGCTGTCTCTATTTTCAATCTGATTTGTCATAAATAATAAAAACCTGCCAAATAAAATAGCAGGAATATAAATATTAGTATCATAAACTGTGGAATTGTCAATAACAATAATCAGGAGGCAGTATTAAAGGAGATTTTACTTGCCGCCGATGAGTTGAAGCATGTTGCCGCCAGCTTACTTGAATTCCATAGATTTTTTGGGTAAATTAAATGTGATTTTAAAATGATCAAAAAATCCTTTTTGGCCGAGAATTATCTTGTAAGCTTTTGTTAACTCGTCAGAAAAATTAAATAGGCAAAGGAATTTTTTATCAAATACCTGTAAGCATACTGTCTCACTGAAAGCTATGAAATTTTGGCCGTTTGCAGCTGTATATTCCTGGCTTTTTTTCTTGCGAAAATTAATCCCTAACCACGTTCCGATATTCATATCGCAAAAATTCACATCTGCTCCTGAATCAACCAGTGCGAATGTATAGGGAATCACTTTATGAGTTTTTGGATAAGAAATTGAAACAGGTATTAGAGGTTTAGCGACTGAAAATTCAGATCCCGGAAGTATTGTATATGGATATAGTGCCACTTAAGTAATATATCGGGAATAGTCTCCGGTGGCGGGTAAAAGAATTATTTTCTCTTCGAGTCCGAAGACTTTCTCAACAATTTCTTTATAAGTTTCAGCATGGGCTATTACTTTATATTTATTGTTAATAGCTACCCATCCCTGTTTATACCCTTGAAGTGTTTTTGTCAAATCAATTGCTTTCATAATTTACTATTATATCAGAACCAGGTTTTTTTGCGGTTGGCTTCTTCATTAAATTCTTTTAACAACTCTTTCTGGCGGTTGGTTAATTTTTCGGGAACAACCACTTTGAGTTTCAGATAATGGTCTCCCCGACCGGTGTCCCTGACATGGGGAACACCTTTACCTTTTAAGCGGATAAGAGTTCCCGGCTGGGTGCCCGGCTGTATTTTAACATCCAGAGGGCCGTCAATTGTAGTTACGGTAACCACATCACCAAGGCTTGCCTGAGGAAAGGAAATTTTAACCTCGGTAATAATATCATAACCTTCCCTTTGAAAACGGGAATCTCCTTGAACATTTATAAGGACATCGTAATCGTTAAATCTCATTCTGGTTCCGGTATCGATTCCTTTGGGAATTTTGATGGTTTGAGCTTTGCCGTCAATTTGCACTTTCTTTTCCGTTCCTTTAACTGCTTCCATGAAATCAATGGTCAACTGATAGAGGGGTCTTTGCTTAGCTCTGCCAAAGGGAGAGCCTCCGAAAAACTGTTCGAAGATTTCAAAGGGATCGGTAAAACCGCCAAAGCCGAATCCTTCAAAGGGATTCTGGCCTCCTGATGTAGTGTATGTGTAGGAAAAAGGACCGTTTTGACCGCTGTAGTTTCCACCTGCGAAAGGTCCCTGATCGCGGAACCCGGCTCCGCCTTTAAAAGCTGCTTCACCGTATTGATCATAGACTTCCCTTTTTTGGGGATCGGCAAGAACTTCGTAGGCTTTATTTATTTCCTTGAATTTTTCGGTTGCCTTAGGATCTTTGTTTCTGTCAGGATGCCATTCCAAGGCCATCTTGCGGTAGGCTTTTTTGAGTTCTGCGGCCGAGGAATTTTTGGAGACTCCCAGAATTTCGTAATAGTCTTTGGCCATTTTTCACCCTTAACTGACTACTTCACCTTCCTGGACTTCTTCGTCATCCTTTTTTTTATTCTTATTCTCTTTTCCTTCCTTGTCGCCCTTTTCATCCTTAACTTCTCCTTCACCTGCCGGTGGTGTTTGGCCCGGTTGATTTTGATACATTGCCTGACCGATTTTTGAAAGAGTATCGGAGAGATCTTTGGTTTTTTCCTCCAGATCCTCTTTAATTCCCGTATCAAGAATTGCTTTGAGGGCTGAGATTTTTTCTTCTACTTCTTTTTTAAGATCCGCCTCAACCTTATCCCCCTCATCTTTTAATGATTTTTCTGCCACATAGATTATGTTGTCAGCCTTGTTCCTGGCTTCAATCTGATCTTTTTTCTTTTGATCCTCATCGCTGTATTTTTCCGCTTCCTTGGTCATACGGTCTATTTCATCTTTGGAAAGACCGGTGGTGGCCGTTATTTTAATGCTTTGGGTTTTGCCGGTAGCCTTATCCTTGGCGGAAACATTGAGGATACCGTTGGCATCAATATCGAATGAAACTTCTATTTGCGGCACACCGCGGGGTGAGGGCGGAATACCATCAAGTATGAAACGTCCCAGAGACTTATTATCGGAGGCCATCGGACGCTCTCCCTGTAAAACATTTATTTCAACAGATGTCTGGTTATCGGCAGCTGTTGAGAAAACCTCGGATTTGCTGGTAGGAATGGTCGTGTTTCTGGTAATTAGAGGAGTTGATACACTGCCCAAAGTTTCTACCCCGAGAGTTAAAGGTGTAACATCAAGCAAGACTACATCCTTAACATCTCCCATTAAAACACCTCCCTGGACAGCGGCGCCAATTGCCACCACTTCATCGGGATTAACGCTTTTATTGGGATCTTTGCCAAAGAATTTTTTGACGGTTTCAATTACTTTGGGCATTCTGGTCATTCCTCCAACCAAAACTACTTCATCGATTTTGTCTTTGCCGGTTTTGGCATCTTTCAGACAGGCCACAATCGGATGAATGGTTTTTTCGATAAGATGGCCGATAATTGATTCCAGTTTGGATCTTGATAATTTGTGAACCAGATGAAGAGGTCCCTCTTTCCCCTGGGTAATAAAGGGAAGATTGATTTCCGATTCCATTGATGAGGACAATTCAATTTTGGCTTTTTCGGCGGCATCTCTTAATCTCTGCAAAGCCTGGGGATCTTTTCTTAAATCGACATTATTTTCTTTTTTGAATTCGGTGGCCAGATAATCGACAATTTCCTTGTCAAAATCATCACCGCCAAGATGGGTATCGCCGTTGGTGGCTTTGACCTGGTATACCCCTTCGCCCAATTCCAAAACGGAAATATCAAAAGTACCGCCGCCCAAATCATAAACAGCTACAGTATGGGTATGTTTTTTATCAAGACCATAAGCCAGAGCTGCGGCAGTTGGCTCATTGATTATTCTTTTAACCTCAAGACCGGCAATCTCTCCTGCCTGTTTAGTAGCCTGCCTCTGGGAATCATCAAAATAAGCAGGAACTGTAATGACAGCCTGGGTTACCTTTTCTCCGAGGTAACTTTCGGCATCGGATTTTATTTTCTGCAGAATCATGGCTGAGATTTCCTGGGGAGTAAAGGATTTGCCTTCCACTTCAACAATCGCCATTTGGTCGCGGCCGGCTTTGATAGTATAAGGAAGCCATTTAAAATCATGCTGGACCGATTCATCCTTAAAGCGTCTGCCCATCAGTCTTTTAATGGAGAATATAGTTTCTTTGGGTTTGATGACCATTTGCCTTTTGGCCACATCACCGACAATTCTTTTTATAGGATCAACAACGGAGGGAATTACATTTCTTCCTTCGGCCGAATGAATGACTTTGGGACTGCCGCCCTCCATAACAGCCACACAGCTGTTAGTTGTTCCTAAATCAATGCCGATTATTTTTGCCATAATTTTTTACCTCCTAAATTTATTAATTTTAAAATATTTTCTAATTAATTGATTTCTAAATCAGCTTCAGATTTTTCTGTTTTTTCCTGACCGACAATCACTTGAGATGTTTGCAGGACTTCACCGCTGGCTAAATATGCCGGCCTCACCTGACTGACAACCAGACCTTCTTTTTCCCCTTCTTTTATTCCCACACATTCCATCATACTAGGTGTGAACTTTCTGCCCAGACAATCGACTCTTTGTACATCTTCGCTTTTTAAAACTGCATCCAGTTTATCAATTATCAATTGCAATCCCGGATTTTTTATCTCCTTTTGCGCATAAATCAGATCGTCAATTACCGGCAAAAGTTTCAAAACAAAATCTCTGGCAGCCGATTTTTTATTAAGTACTGCAATTTCCCTGTTTCTTCTTTCCAGATTCTGATAATCGGCCAAAGCCCGCAGGTATTTACTCTTCCATTCTTCTATTTCTTTCTTATAAGAATCAAGTTTGTCTTTATCCGAAATTGCCTCAATTTTTCCTCTTCTTATCTTCATTTGGAAATTTTACCAGGATTTTGCTAAATCATTGATAAGATTACCCATGTATCTGACGATGGGAATAATCCTCGGATAATTGAGGCGCGTCGGACCAATAACACCTATAGTGCCCTGGTGAGACGGCGAGGTGAATCTGATAAAAACTCCGCCGCACTGATTTAATAACTGACTGCCTAAATCTTCACCAACCAGAACTCTTAACGGTTCATCCCTGTTTTCGGCAAAATTAGAAAAAATCTTCCACCAGTAGTCATACTGATCAAGGGTATCCAAAAGATGTTTGGTGATATCAATATCGTAAAACTCCGGCATGTCCAGGATGTTACCCAAACCTGATGTAAAAAAATCCCCTTCATCGGTTGCTGCCATGGACATGACTTTGGTCTTTTCGGCCAGGGTTTTGGTTGCCTCTCTTAACAAATGATCCATTTCATTTCTGTAATCCCAAATTTTCTGTTTGACATTAACTTCATCGGTTACCGAGAGTTCTTTTAATTTCATTAACTTATCAACATAGAATTTTAAGGCCATGGGAGTTGGAGAACGGCCGGCTGAAGTGTGGGGCTGTTTGAGAAAACCGCTGCTGGTTAACTTCACCATTTCATTTCTGATAGTGGCCGGAGACACCCCGAGATTATATTTTTTATCCAAAGTTTCTGAAGCAACCGGTTCGGCGGTTTCGATAAATTCTTCAATTATTGCTTTTAATATCTGGAGCTGACGGTCCGTAAGATCAGTCATATAATTAGCAGTAAGATATCATGACTGCTAAAGATTGTCAAGTGAATAACTTCTCTGCTAACATTTTTTTATAGGCTATATTTAGATATTAATATTATATGCTGAAAAATTTCCGCCGAATTATATTAATTCTCATTCTGGTTCTTCTCCTGCCAATATTTATCTTCATGCAAAATCAGGTTGTAAGCTTTCTTTCGCGGGCGCAAGTCAAAAAAGCCGATTTGGTCATTGATACTCTCACTTTTGAAGGACAGTTAAGCGGTGACTGGCTGAATTTTGCCCAGGGAGGAGAAGAGCCGCCGCCGATGCTCAACTTAGCTTCCTCCAGAATGAAACTTTTGCAACCTAAGTATATCCGCCTTGACCATATCTTTGATTACTATGATGTGGTAAAAGATGACGGATCCTTTGATTTTAGCAAACTGGATGCGACTGTCGAGAATATTCTGAACATGGGTGCCAAACCTTTTTTCTCCCTTTCTTACATGCCGCGGCAATTTTCAAGAGTACAGTCGGTTATAGAAAAACCGGACACTTGGTCTGACTGGCAACTTTTAGTTCAAAGAACAATCGAGCATTACAGCGGCAGAAACAATAAAAACTTAACGTATGTTTATTATGAAGTTTGGAACGAGCCAGATTTGCCGCAATTCGGCGGTTTCAAATTGACGGGAAATAAGAATTATCTTGAGCTTTACAAGTATTCGTCAAACGGAGCCAATACAGCTTCCAATGTCAATAAATTTTTCTTTGGCGGTCCGGCAGTTGGCTCTTTCTATCACAATTGGGTTAATGATTTTGTATCCTATGCTGAAAAGAATAATCTGCGCTTGGATTTTTATTCCTGGCACCGCTACCACCCAAATCCGGAAAAGTTTTCTGAAGATGCAAAAAAGATCAGGAAATTGCTTGGCAAATTTCCTAAGTTTGCCAACCTACCTTTAGTTTTATCCGAATGGGGTATTGATTCGGAAAACAATAAAAATTCAAGTAACGAAAAGGGAGCTGCACACGCTCTGGCAACTGTTTTTAACATCAATAGTCTAATTAACCTTCCTTTTGCTTTTGAGATAAAAGACGGGCCGCCGCCACAGGGAGGCCAATGGGGTTTAATGACTCATGAAAAGGATAAGACTCCCCTATTTTTAAAACCCCGCTTCAAAGCCTTTGCCGCCTCAACATTTTTGACCGGTAACAAGCTCAAAGTATCAGGTCAGGGCAGTTTTGTAACAGCTTTGGCAGTTAAATCAAATGATGACTCTATCTATGTTTTAGTCAACAACTATGACGTATCGGAAAAAAATTGGGAGAATGTTCCTCTGACTGTAACAGGTTTAACACCCGGTACTTACAAAATCCAAAAGCGGCAAATTTTAACCAATACATCATCACTTGCCGAAATAGTTTCAACGGATGGACTAATAAAACAACAGCTTTTAATGCTTCCTAATTCTATTTATCTTTTGGAGATAAAAAAAAGCGGCAATATAGCTCAATTGACTTCCGGGGTTACCAATTCGGCAACAGATTATGCGCTAGTGTTAACTGATAATAATGATTTTAAACTTGAGCCTTTTTCCTTTGATTTAGGAGTAGATAACGAATTGAGATTTGATATAAAACCATTCTGGACCGGCGGAGAATTAAATGAAGTTGAAATATTAAGGTTTAGTCTTATCAGGGAAAATTCAGCAACAATTGAGGTAACTTTAAGTAAAGTAAAAAGCAATTATATTGATTTCCTGCTGCTTCAAGCAACAGATGATAAAAATTCGCAGAGTTTGGCAATTCCTGTTATAAACTTTAAAGAAGGAGACTGGCACAAAATCAGAATCGGAATTGCCAAAGATAAAATGTTTATTGCCTTGGATAAAACAGCAAACGAAAGAGAGAGCCAAATTTACAATTCGGCTATAAAAATATCGGGAATTAATTTTTATCCGCTAAACGGAGCAATTGATAATTTGGAAATCATAAAAGAAGGAACAGTGTTTTTTACCAGGGATTTTAATTAGGGTGTTGATTCCGGATCATTGACCACTTCCTGAGAAGTATCAATAGCTACGTTGGCTTTCTGACGGCTTAAGGTAATGAGCAGTTTCCGGACAACAGCTATTTGAGGAATATCCAAAAACCAGGCGAAAAATAAATAGACAAAAACCCCCAAGCCCATGGAAATTCCGGTCAGAATAAACAAATTGAAAGTTCTTGTGGTATCAAATACCAGAGCATCCAGGAGTTTGATAGGGATATAGACAGCCACAGCCGAGACTGAGGCTGCCAAAAAGATTTTTATGGCAGGCAAGACAAGTTCTATAACCGTTAAGGTTTTGACTTTGAAGTAGAGTAAGACTGTCAGAAAAAGCATATTGACAATACTGCCAACTGAAGCTGATAACCCCAGAGACCAGACCGGCAAATGCAGAACCATGATAAAAATAATTGACAAAAGAGTGTTGGTAATAACGGAAATGCCGCCTATATAAAGCGGCGTTTTACTGTCATGAAGGGCATAAAAAGACCTGGCCAGCAAATGGACTGAAGCCTGGGCAAAAAGAGAGAGAGAAAAAAATGCCAGAGTTTTTCCGGTTAGGACAGTACTTTCCCAATCAAAAAGAGTTGAAGCTCCGAAAACCAGTCTGACTATGGGAATCCTCAATACAATAAGCATAGCCGATAAGGGTGCTACTAAAAAAAGTATCTGATGGAAGGAAGAGAGAAATATTTTCTTATACATCTGATGGTCTTTATTGGCATAAGAGGAAGAAAGACTGGGTAAGGTTGCCTGGGCAATTGAGGCGCCAAAAAGACCAATCGGCAACTGCTGCAGATGCTGGGCAAAATTAAAAACCGTGACACTGCCGGCTCCAAGAAGAGTTGATAAAACCAGATCAATGGTTGTGTCAATTTGAGAAACAGCCAATCCCAATGTTCTTGGCAGCATCAATTTGCCGACACTTCTGACTCCCGGATTGTTCAGGGAAAAAGAGGCGGAATGGCGATAACCGTAAGATAATACAGGTGGAATTTGTATCAGGGAAAAAAGAACGGCACCGATAACCACACCTATGACAGGTGCGTAAAGACCAACAAGAGGAGAGAAAATTATAATGCCCAAAATTATTCCGAGGTTATAAATAACCGGCGCCAAAGACGGTACCAGGAAGTTACGGAAAGACTGCAGAATTCCGGTCAAAAAATTGCCGATTATCAGAGGAAATACCTGTGCCGCAATCATAACCCTGGTGAAGGATGCCATGAGGCTAATTTGTTCTGAATTAAAGCCCGGAGCCAGAAAAAGCGAGATCTCCTTAGTAAAGATGAGCATGGGAATAGCGAAAAGAAAAAAAATAACAGTTCCGATATTTATAATTGATGAGGCCATTTGAAAAGCTTTATCCTTACCTTTGGTATCCAGGTATGAAGTAAAAACAGGAATGAAAGCCGAGGCCAATGCTCCCATGACCAGCAATTCAAATATCATATTGGGAAGCCTGAAAGCAGCGTAATAGACTCCTAAATCTTCGGGAGGAAAACGGGCAGCCAGAAGACGGTCGCGAAGAAGTCCCAAGACACGGGAAAAAGCAACCGCTGTCATGATGACTGAGGCAGCCGATAAAATATTATCCTCCCGGCGGTTTAAGAGATTTATGGTTTTTCTGATCAGCTTGACCATCGTGCTTCCCATTAGTATACTACGTAGATCATGCCGGTCACTAGATCAGCTAAAAAGAAATTAAAACAGGATAAAAAACGTCAAAAAAGTAACAAAACAGTAAAAAATGCAGTTGCCCAATCTATAAAGCAGTACCGCAAAAAACCAACCGAGAAGCTTCTAAGCAAGACTTATTCCCTTTTAGATCGGGCTTTGAAAAAAAATCTGATACATAAAAATAAAGTAGCCAGATTAAAATCGGCTTTAGCCAAACTTGGCCCTTCTAAACCTAAAGCCAAAATCGCCCCAGCCAAAAAGAAAAAGTAAAATCTTCGTCAATATTTCCCTTTATATTTTTCTATTCAATAATTTAATATAATAAAAACAGTCCCGCTATAATCGGGATTAGTAAAAACATGCCCGCAAACCGTAAGAAATCAGGTATCAACTTAATTATCAAGCCGGAAGAACAGTTGAGCATTTCTTCTCAATTTTTAAACTGGGCTTTAACTTACGGCCGCTACATAATTATTATCATTCAAATAGTTGTTTTGTCTGTTTTCTTCATGAGATTTAAAATTGACCGGGATAGGACAGACCTCAAGGAAGGTGTTGTCCAGAAAAAAGCCTTAGTCGAATCTATTATTGATGTGGAAAATGAAATAAAAAGGGTTCAGAAAAGACTGTCGGATATTAAACTGATTACTTCCAATCAGGATATTTACCTTCGGGTTATAAAATTCCTGGAAAAAAACACGCCTGTCGACACTTCCTTTGCTCTTTTATCTTTTTCCAAGAATACGGTTAAATTCGTAGCCATTTCTGAGAATCTGAAGACTTTTAACTTTCTTTTGAAAAGAATTCAGGATGACAAACTGTTGACTGACATTCAGCTGGAGGATTTGAAAAGACGTTCTGACGGACGGGTTGAATTCAGACTGCAGGCGACAATAAACCTTAGTTCTTATGAAAGTAGCTTATGAAAATTGAACAGATAAAAAATAATTTAATTCATAAAACAAGGAAAAGACTTGCCCCCGTTGTCAAAAGTCCGAAAGCCGCTTCCTATTTCACTATTTCCTTATCACTTTTTTCCCTGTCATTTTTCGGGCTGTTTGCCATCAGGCCGACATTGATTACGGCCGTGTCACTTTTAAAGGAGGTCAATGATCTTAGAAATTTAAGCCAGGACTTCGAAAATAAAATCAGCAACATAATTTCCGCCCAGAGCGAATATGAAAAAATCAGAAATTCCATTACTCTTTTAGATAAAGCATTGCCTGAAAATTCAGATTTCCCCAAATTTGCCCGCAGCATGGAAAGAATGTCCATAAAAAATGAAATCACTTTAAACCAGCTGCAGATTGATTCTGCTCCTGTTTCTTTATCCAAGAATGCCGGCAACCTCAATAATTTTAATTTTATTATGATAGCGGTAGGACAATATGAAAAAATTAATGCCTTTTTAGATGATGTGGTTAATAACATACGGATTATTAATATCAGTTCTTTGGATTTTTCACCGGAGGGAGGAACAGAATCCGGAATAATGAGAATGTCCATAAAGGGAAAAGTCTACTATGAACCGTAAAGAAATATATATACTGGCCATAATTACTTTTATGACTGTTTTTGCCTGGATTACTTTTGGTGTAATTCATGCCAAAAATACGTCGAAGATAGGCGGCGAAGAAATTAAAAATATCACTCCTTTGACACCCAACTTTGACAGTGACATAATCAATCAGTTAAATAACCGGAGGGATATTTGATGTACCGCAAAGAACGGAAAATTCCGACAATAATTGCTTTATTTTTAATTCTGGCAGGAATTGGAGGCGCTTTTTATCTTGAGGATAACTTCCAGGGCATTACCTCCAAAGCAACCGGAATCCCCAAACCATCAGAAGTTCACCTGACAAATATCAGCGACAATACCATATCCGTATCTTATTTGACCGACACTGTGCAAATAGGATTTGTTCAAGTTACAGGACGCAATAGGAATTCCTTCATTCTGGATGACCTGGATATTGACGGAAAAACAAAATCAAGAATTACTCACCTGTTTACCTTAAAAGATTTAGAGCCAAACAGCGAATATAAAATCAAAATTACATCTGCCCAAAAATCATGCAGCCAAAAGATATGTCCCGAATTTATCCAAAAAACAGGGGCAAAGTTAACTAAAAGTCTGGAGCTTCCCCCTGTTTCGGGGCAAATTGTTGATAATAAAAATCAGCCCATTGACGGGGCTATTGTCTATCTTCTGATCGGAAAGGCCGCCCCTATTTCAGGAAGATCAGACCGTCTGGGGATGTATGTCATTCCTTTGAATAATTTAAGAAGTCAGGATTTATTAAGCCGTCCGGATTTATCCGATGAGGCAACCATCCAGTTGACAGTCAAAAGTGCTCCCAGCCAATATGCATCGGTAATTACTAACTTAGGACTTATCAAAGCAAATCCCAAACTTCCGGTTATTGAGATCGGAAAAACTTATAATTTCCTGGCTACTTTAGAGTCAGGCAATTTAGCAAAACCCCAAGTTCTGGGCAACAGGACTGTCATGATTTTATCTCCCAAACCTACCCAAGTTACTCCCAACAGCGGAATTGATATTCTTTTCCCTGAAGTAGACTTAGATACAACCATTGACAAAAATCCGAAATTAAGAGGCATCGGGAACCCCGGAGAAAAAATAAAAATAACCGTTGAATCAGAAAAGGAAACGGTAACTGTTACAGTCGCAAGTGACGGAACCTGGGATTTCCGGCCAAAAATTCCCTTATCGGCCGGCACTCATAAAATTACCATTACAGGCAAAGATAAAAACGGCAAGACAGTTACCATAACCCGACAATTTATAGTTTTAAAAAGCGGTGAACAGGTTCTGGGGGAAGCAACACCGTCAGGGACATTGACGCCAACTCAACCTCCCGTATCAACAACTCCCGGGGGGGCAATTTCCATTACGCCAACAGGCCCCACTGCAACAATATCGGCAACTATTTCTCCTACAATAACGCTGACACCTACTGCTACTCTTACTCCGACAGAAACACTGACTCCAACTCCCGGCGAGGAAGTAACACCTACTCCTCCCCGATCCGGTATGACAGGTTTGACCTTTTTTGTTGTGGGTGGAGCTGTATCACTAATTCTTCTGGGGATGAAATTTCTTCTGTAACTTAAATTTCCGGTTTGATTTGGCAATTGCCGCCTTCCAACTGACAGGAGATATATTGGTGGATTTCTGTGTAGTCTCCGGTTCTGGGGACCAGTACCCAGACCCCGTCATACTGCCAAAGAGGAGGATTAACCAAAAGACCCGGAATATTTCTGACGTCATCACCGGTATCCAGAACTACCTGACGGATAGTGGGATTTTGATTGACAAAGAAATATTTTCCTATAGAGATCATCTCTTTGAGATTCATATCTGTTTCCAGATATTTATAGACTTCGTCAAACATTCTTTTTAGTAAAGGCAGGTTTTTAACGCTCAACATGCCTTTAACTTTATTGGCTATGACATTAATTACCTGCTGCTGACGGCGCGATCTGGAAAAATCAGATCCCTCTTTATCATTGGAATAACGGCTCCTGACAAATTTCAAACTTCTTTCTCCATCCATATGCTGAAGGCCTTTCTGAAAACTAACGGTTTCATAGCGGCATAAAAACTGAGGGTCACCGCTACACAGATCATTTTCTTTGCCGGGAATTGGATATAAACGGTCTTCAAATACCTCTTCCACATCAATATCAATACCGCCGATTAAATCGATGATATTTTTAAAAGCCGTAAAATCCAACTTGAACGCATAGCTGACGGGCTTACCCAAAACTTCGGCCACAGAGGACTTGGCCAGGATCAAACCGCCGCCAAGTTGTCTTTTTTCACCGTAATAATAAACTGAATTTAATTTGGTTTTTAATGACGGAAGATAGATATCCCGCGGAACTGAAACCATGACGATATCGCTGCCTTTAAAATCAATTGATAAAAAGATATTGGAATCTGTTAAATTGGCTCCGTCATGATTTCCGCCCGATACTCCTAAAATAATAAGATTGGCTCTTTGGTTCGTTAATTTCAGGTTTGGCTCTTTTTCCAGCAAAAGAGAGAGGAAAGAAAAAGGTGACAAATTATTTTTGGAGGCAAAATCATAAAGAGGTTTGGTAACCCCTATAAAAATAAAAATAACAACCGCGATAATAACGGCCGTTAAGACCAGGATAAATCGCTTTTTATACTTGAGGAACTTTCTCTTAAAGAGCGGCATTTAACATCATTTGCATAAAAGAATCAGGATCTAAACTGCTTGTACCAACCAGGACTCCGTCTATGTCCTCTTTTTCAAAATACTTAGAAATATTATCTTTATTGATGCTGCCTCCGTATAAAACTAAGCTAATATTGTTTTTAGATTTAATTTCTTTTATTACTTTTTGGGCATTATCAGGTGTATCAGGCGTGCCCGTTCCAATGGCAAAAACAGGCTCATAGGCAACTATTTTCACATCTTTGGGAATTGAAGTCAGGCTATCCGGGACGCAATATATGACTTCAATCCCTTCCCTTTTGGCAAGAGCCGCTTTTTTTACTAAAAGTGCGTCATCTTCAGCGAAATATTTTCTTCTCTCCGAGTGTCCGATTATACAAAAGCTGACATACTCTTTCAATTGAGATCCCGTTACTTCACCGGTAAAAGCACCCATTTCAAAGGGTGAAATATCCTGGGCTCCAAGTAAAATAGGCAATTTAAGATCAATAATCTGCTTATAGCTTTCTTCCAGATGTATAAAAACCGGACAGACAATCAGTTCCAGACCTTCCGGTTTTTTATTGCCGATTGATTTAAATTTTTGAGCAAATTCCTGAAAAAAAGCTGAAACCTGGCTTTTGGTTTTATTGGATTTCCAGTTGCCTATCAGATATTTTTTTCTTTCTTTAGGGGAAATACTAACCATGTTATGATACGTCAATTGTAACTACGTCAATTGTAACATGGTTAAAAATATACTGAAAAATCTTAATCCGGATCAGATAAAAGCAGTAACTTCAACAGAAGGTCCCAATCTTATTTTAGCCGGAGCAGGATCCGGAAAAACCAGAGTTTTAAC
The DNA here is from genome assembly GCA_001779055.1 of Candidatus Gottesmanbacteria bacterium RBG_16_37_8. Lineage (GTDB taxonomy): Bacteria > Patescibacteriota > Microgenomatia > 2-02-FULL-39-11 > 2-02-FULL-39-11 > 2-02-FULL-39-14. The sequence goes on along the minus strand of MFJA01000067.1, from coordinate 14,316 downwards.
TTACAAGGTAGCTTATTTAATCGGGGAGAAAAAAGTAAGACCGGAGAATATTCTGATGGTGACTTTTACCAATAAAGCCGCCGGTGAAATGAAAAATCGTCTGCAATTTCTTTTTGATAAGAATATAAATTCAGAGGCTGTTTTAGCTTCAACATTTCATTCCTTTTGCGCCAGAATTCTTCGGAGGGAAGGCAACTTTGTCAATCTTTCACCTTACTTTGTTATATATGACGATTTGGATACCAAAGAAGCGGTAGCGCAAGCGATGGACAAACTTCTAATTTCTAAAAAAAATTTCAGTCCCGGCGCGATTGCGGCAACTATAGCCCAAGCCAAAAATGAACTCTTGTCATATGGAGACTATCAGCAGATTGCCAAAGGCTATTTTCAGGAAACTGCAGCCAAAGTATATCCTGTCTATCAAAATATTCTTCTCTCTAACGGGGCGGTAGATTTTGAAGATCTGATTTATTTAACAGTTAAGTTATTCAGGGATAATCCCTCTGTCCTTAAAAAATACCAGGAGATTTTCCATTACATCTTAATTGACGAGTATCAGGATACCAACAATGCCCAATATACATTAAGCAAACTTCTATCAAACAGTAAAAAAAATATTACGGTTGTGGGAGATGCCTCCCAAAGCATCTATGCCTGGAGAGGAGCCGACTACCGCAATATCCTCAAATTTAAGGAAGACTACAAGGATATTAAAATTTTCCATCTGGAAAAAAATTACAGATCAACCCAGATAATTCTTGATGCGGCTCATAATATCATTTCCAAAAACCAAAGCCATCCTGTTTTAAAACTTTGGACTGAAAAGAATGGCGGGGAGAAAATAACTATCTATGAGGCGGGCAATGAACATGATGAAGCCAATTTTATTGTCGATCAACTTGGAAGTTATGAGCTTTCTGATGCAGCCATACTTTACAGGACCAATGCTCAAAGCCGGATTATTGAAGAAGCTCTTCTTCATAAGGGACTTGCCTATGTATTGGTTGGAGGGACCCGATTTTATGAAAGAAAAGAAATCAAAGATATCATCAGTTATTTAAGATTGATGGTTAATCCCAAAGACAGTGTTTCAATCAAACGGGCTAATAAAATCGGCAAGAAGAGACTTATGGAATTTACAGAGTATAGGGAAAAAATTATCAGGTCACTCAGTCAACTTTCTACTTTGGAATTACTGGATAAAATTTTGGAAGTAACAAAATATACCGAGCTTTATCACAAACATGTGGACGAAGATCTGATGAGATTAGAAAACATAAAAGAACTGCGTTCGGTTGCTTCGGAATTTCCGGATCTGACCCTTTTTCTGGAAAATGTATCGCTTATTGAACGGGAGTATACGGCAGATCACCCCTTGGATGAGTTATCAAAGAATAAAAAGGTAACCTTAATGACCATGCACTCAGCCAAAGGTTTGGAATTTAATGTTGTTTTTATGGTCGGCATGGAAGAGGGGCTTTTCCCTCATACCATGTCGCTTCTTGACCCACAGGAGCTTGAGGAGGAAAGAAGGCTTTGCTACGTAGGAATAACGCGTGCCCGTAATAAACTTATCTTAAGCTATGCCAGAAGAAGACTTTATTTCGGACAAAGGGCATCAAATGCTGTCTCCCGGTTTATTAGCGAACTGCCCAATGATTTAATTGATAGGGAGGGCTCTTACTTTCTTTAAGCTAAGACCTGTAATATATAATTACACTATCAAAAAAGCAGACGAAAATAATTTATGATCAGAAATATAACCGTTGAGGAAAAAAATAGCTTTAATAAACTGGTGCTTCATCCGCTGCAGTCATGGGAATGGGGAGAATTCAGATTAAAAACAGGCATTGAAGTTATCCGTTTCGGCCGCTTCGAAAAAGAAAAATTAGTCGAAATCGCCCAAATTACTCTCCACCAGATTCCCTTCACGTCTTATAGAATCGGATATTTACCTAAATGCGGTATTTTAACCGGCGAGATGATTGAGGAACTTAAAGATGTAGGCAAGGAAAAAAATCTTATATTTATTAAAATTGAACCCAATGTCAGGAAGACTAAAATATTCGAGGGTCTTAAAGATGTGGTAAGTTCTCCCCATCCCTTATTCACCAAATATACATTTCAGCTTGATCTGACGCCAAATGAAGATGATCTTCTGAAAAATATGCATCCTAAAACCCGCTACAACATCAGGCTTTCGCAAAAAAAGGGCGTTACTGTCTTTGAAGATAACAGTAAGGAAGCTTTTGAGAAATATCTGCAGCTTTTAGAGGAAACAACCGTCAGGCAAAAATTCTTTGCCCATACTCAAAAATATCACCGGCTGATGTGGGAAACTTTATTACCTTCAAAAATCGCCCATTTGCTTCTGGCAAAATATAAGGATGAAAAAGGCAAGGAATTGACTCTGGTTGCCTGGATAGTTTTTCTTTTCAACGGAATCATATATTATCCGTATGGAGCTTCCTCCAATTTGTTGCGGCAATTCATGCCTTCAAATTTAATGATGTGGGAAGCAATTAAATTCGGCAAAAAACACGGGGCAAAATTATTCGACATGTGGGGAGCGCTTTCCTCCAATCCGGATCCGCAAGATCCCTGGTACGGGTTTCATAAATTCAAGGAAGGATACGGTGCCCAACATGTGGAATTTGCCGGCAGTTTTGATCTGGTCATTAGTAGTCCGCTTTACCGGATTTACAATGCTCTGCACAATCTGCGGAATTTTTATCTTCAAATAAAAGCACAATTAAGAAAATGACAAGCAGTCAAAGCCCGGGAGACATTCGGCAATCATTGGAATTTGCTTCATTCATGGAGGCAATCGGATGGAAAGTAAGACAATTTTCCGGCAGAAATGTTTTTTTAAGAAAATTTCCCTTTTTAGGCAATTACGCCAAATGCCCCCGTCCCGATCCTCCTCTTTTATTTTTGGGAATTGATGAATTCTTAGCCAAAAATAAAGTTTTTCATTTTAAAATTGCTGCCAACATAACAACCGATTCACCTCTTCTCACTCAAGAAAGAGAAAAACTTCTTAATAATAATTTCCGCATTGATTCTGATCCTTTTAACCCTACAACCACGATACTTGTTGATCTGAAAAGAGGCGAGGATGAAATTTTCAAATCTTTTTCTGAAGCCAAAAGGCGGGCTGTCAGAAGAGCTTTAAAAAACTCAGTCAAAGTTGAACTAACTGATGATATTGAAGCTTTTATCAGAATAAGAAAAGAGCATTTCTTCCCCATGGGTTTTCTTGTTACGTCTGAAATGCACGCTTTATGGAAAAACTTTTATCCCAAAAAGGCTGATTTGTTACTGGCAAAAATAGGGGGAGGTAAATTTATGGCCGGCATTCTTCTTCTTTATCACAAGAGTATCGCTTACTATTGGTTTGCCGCGGCAACAAAGTCGGGCAAAAAACTGTTTGCTCCGACTTTACTGGTCTATGAAGCAATAAAACAGGCTAAAAAAAGAGGCTGCCTATTTCTTGATTTTGAAGGAATTTATGACGAGCGCTTTCCCAAAGCCAGTGAGTCCTGGCGCGGCTTCACCAAATTCAAGGAAGGCTTCTCGGATAAAAAAATTATCTTCATGGAGAATTTTTATTTAGGAAGACGAAAAACCAGCAGATAAAATCCGGTAGTAATTTCATTGCTTCCTTCTCCCAAACTTGCGGAATTGACGTGTTCAATTACTTCCGGATCACTAAAATGTTTTTTTTGGGAGAACTTCAGAAGAGTGACTATAGATCCGGGAGAATCAACAAATTTGGAGCCAAGATTTAAAATCTCAGCATAACTGTAATTTTTTATTAGTGTCAGGGTCTGCCTGTCATTCTCATCAGCTTCTTTAAGAGGCAAATAATGGGAAAAATCAACGGAAGCAAGAAGTACGGTTTCTGCACCTGTATTTTCTGCCAAAAAATCAGCT
>MFJA01000067.1:9305-10300 GCA_001779055.1 Candidatus Gottesmanbacteria bacterium RBG_16_37_8 | reverse complement strand
AGGGCTAATACTTCAATTGACTGCTCACTTTCTAAAACCGAATCATCGAAATTAACCAACCCGGCTTTTTCCATTTTTTTTATAAATTGTGAATCCGTGTTTAGAAGGCCGAAATTGGTGGCCCAATTTTTATTTGAGGATGTCACCTTAAAGGCTCCTTTTTCCCGGTGATTTGGACCAATGACTATTACTCTTTTTATATTTTGGTCAGAAATCTCTTGGAAAAGTTGGGCAATTAAATATCCGGCCGGATAATAATGGGGAACTATGGCAGTACCGATTTTCCCGGCGCCTATCAGTTTCTTATCCCCGGCTTTACTTATTGAATTATAAAATATTTTGGCATCAAAACTGTCAATCCGATGAGCATCGCCAATTCCTGATAGATTTTTATTTTCGCCAATTTTAAGTTGATTAAAACTTTTTAATATTAAGATTGAGAAAAGAACAATTATAAAGATTAGGAGGAAAAGCAGATTTCTATTTTTCACTTAATCTTAATTTGAGTCGAAGTGCTTATGTTAAAACTGTCTGTTGATGATAAAGACTGGATGTAAGCATTCTCAGACAAATAATCGCCGGCAGACACAATTCTGGCATAATAATTAATCGGTTTATATCCGGTATTATTATAAACACAGAAGCTGACTTCCTGACCTTTAACATAATACGGATACCAGTTATTTAAAGAATCCATACCCGGAATGCTTATCCTGGTGACCGGCTTTAAGCCGGAAGGAAGAAAATCAGTTACCTGATAGCAGCCGTCTAAGGCTTTTTTGCCTAATCTGTAATCTAAATTGACTTTCACCAGATCGCTTTCTGCAAATTCATTGGAAGAAGTGCCTGTGCTGGTTAAATAATTTCTGGTCAGAGAGATATTGTTATCTTTTTTAATGCTGTCAGCACTAAATGGAGTATTATAGAAACTGGTCAGAGCTACATCCCCTTTGACGCTGTTAAATCTAATATTGGTTAACTTATCCGGCGTTAAA
>MFJA01000067.1:0-9242 GCA_001779055.1 Candidatus Gottesmanbacteria bacterium RBG_16_37_8 | reverse complement strand
TATTAACATACAAAAGTTTTTCCAGATTAATAAGAATATCCTTGGTATAGTTTGCTTCCAAATACTTAAACATTAATTCCGCTTCGGATTGATTCAGTAGTCCTGCCAGATTACAAGCCAGGGAAGTTGTTTCCAGAATATCATCCTGGTCGCTGCCGCTGTTTATCCGGTAATAAGGCTTATAACTTTCACCGTATTTATTAATAATATCTTTATAAAGATTTAAGGCGCCTGTCCCGTCTCCTGATAAAGCAAGGGAAAGACCTAAGAGGAGACGCTCGTTAAGTTTTAAATCAGCTGAAGTAGCCAGTAATCTTTTGGCTTGAATTAAGACCGGTTCATCAAGTGCGGCTAACCCATAATAGGCGGCGGCTAAATTTTCGACTGTTTCATTTTTGCCATCCAGTATTTTAAAAAAGTATTGCTTTAATGCTTCTTTGGAAAAAAGATTTCCTGCGGCTTGGGCAATCTTGGCACTTAAGAGTGTTTCTGATGATGAATAAGGGAATAAAGATATGCCTCCGTCATTTTGCTGGTACATTGAGAAATCAAACTCGTCAACTTCCGTTTTTTCAGCAAAATTACTGTTAAGTAATTGTTTTGACATAATTTCTGCCGCTTTTTGATCAACCCGGCTGCCAAAATTAAAACTCAGATTTATAAGCGGATAATAAAACTTTCCGATACCGTTATCTGTTAAAACAACTGTAGTAAATTCCTTGTCCGATCCTTTAATTTTCGTCTCTTGTGTTAAAGATTGGAAATCACTTTCAGCTTTATTAAACCGGCTTTTCACTACTTTTATTTCCCTAATCAGTTTGTCTGAAAAGTTGCCGGATTTACCCGTCAAAGTTAATTTATGTGATCCTTCAGTTAGAGGAGGCAAGGAGATTTTGTACTCCTCAAACGCTTTGGCCTGAAAACTGTTTTCGGCAACTTTAAGAGTTTCGCTTTGGAAAGAATAATCAACATTACTTTGCTCTCCGATGCTTTCTCCATAAGATCTGATTTTAATAACTGGTCGATCTCCAACCAAATATTCGTTGTTGGCGACCAGGTCAACAAAGAAAGGAAGTTTAACCGGAATTAATTTATTGCCGTTTCCGGCCGACAAATTATCATTAATTGCCTGATAAGTTGCCCTCCAGGAAGTCAGGTTGTCAGGAAGACTGAAACTGACATTTCCTTTTCCTGTTTTGTCGGTAACCACGCTTTCGAAAAATGCCTTATCTTTAAACAGATCCCTACCTTTTTGATTATGGACATAGAAGTTGCCCGCAAAATATGTCCCTAATTTCTCTATCTCCAGGTTATAGACATTAATTGAAACCTTTCTTTTCTCAATGGCAAAAATTCTTACCCAATTATTATTGATATCCAGAAGATAATCACCTATTCTTGCATCTCCCGCAATCATCCATCTGCCGTTAACAAAAAGATTATGTTCTGCGGTTACTTTTAGGCTACCGTTGAAGATAAGATAATCTCCTGCTTCATGCCGGTAAGTTTTAATTACTTTTGCCTTAATCAATCGTGAAGAATTCGGGCTTTCCCTGGTTAAAACATAATCTCCTGTCTTGACCTTTTCGATCGGCAGTTTAATATTCTCCTGCATCAATATATTTGTTCCGCCGACAAAACATCCTCCTCCTTCTGCCATAACTTTAGCCGCAGGATACTGGTGTGAAGCATAAGAGACTAAGGTACCTGAGGAAACATATCGGTACAGTTCTCCTAAAATATCTACATATTGTTCTTCAAGCTGAAATAATGACTCGTCAACCAGGCTTAAATTCACTTCGGCTTCAGTTGGTTGACCTGATTTATCTACAGTCTCAATATTAAGATTTACTTTATCAGCCGGGCGGTAAGATTCCTTATCGGTTTCTACTTTAACGGTCAATTGCCTGTCATCTCTTTTAAAGGGAAGATTAAGAGTGTCGCTTTCATGAAATGTAATTCCGTCGAAATAAATTGCTTTGGCTAAAATATTGGGCACAAAATCATCCGCAAAAGTGAAATCGAAATTCGGCGACTCATTAACTTTAAAGTCTTTTAATCCTCTTTGGGAGAGGAGAAAAAGGTAGTAATTGCCGTTAAATTCCTTTAACTGCTGCTTACCTTTGAGCATGGTCAGATTGACTTTTTCCCCCAACGAAAAGTTGCGGTTTTCAATTTCCCTGTCAGTCTCCAGGTGATAATAGTTTTCTTCCTGATAACCTGATGACTCTCCCTGGGGGTAGATGAAGAGTTTTACTTTAGCGGGTTTTCCGTTTTCATCTTTAGCTTCCAATTCTGCCTCATAATGCATTTTTTCTTTAACCGGAAATTCAAAAACAGCTTCTCCTTTTTCATCGGTTGTCAGATTTATTTCTGTTAAAAGATTTTTAATTTCCAGATACTGATATTTCTTCCCGGTGGTTTTACTGATAAAGTCATAGTATTCACCTATTACCTTCTCCTGCCATGAATTCTCATAAATTTTCCCCATCACTTGCTGCCTTGTTGAGGGATTGCCCAGAAAATCCTGGGAATTGGAATTATCGGGCGAATTAATTTTAGAAAGGTCAATATTAAAAAGAGCAATTGACAGATTTCCTTTTTCTTTTGAAGCAATACCTTTAACTTTAAATTGAATCCGTGACCCAAAGACCATCACTTGGGTCGCCCCCTCAATTTCGCCTTCCTCCGCATTTTTCGGTGAAATATTTATATAGTCATACCTGGGATATTGGTTAATTTGAGGATCTTTAAATTCAGGGATGTACTTGACGGAAAATTGACCGGTCTTATCTGAACGAATCTCTTCTTCCCGATTTCCGGATATATTGTATTTCAATGAAACATTGGCAACAGGAGTACCTTCAAAAAAAGATGTTTTTCCGGCAAACTCAACTGTTTCACCTGCAAAAACCGCCTTTTTAGAAGGCTCAACGGATATTTTATAAGCCGGTTTAGTATATGTTTGTACGGAAAATCCCTTATTAAGAACATTTGTATCACCGTCATAAACTGTCAGCGAGTAATAACCGGGCTGATAGGAATTTATGGGTATTTCCCCGGTAAATGTGTTCATCTCCGACAATTTCAAGTCACTTTCCCAAAGACTGACAGTTGAGGAATCAAAGCCTATATAGTCAGAGCGCGACAGAACTGCTTTGTACTTTACCTCTTTGTTATTGTCATCCCTTCTTTTGACCATCCCCCAAAAGCTGACGGAATCTTTCGGCTGGTAGAGGGGTCTGTCGAAATACAAATAAGACCAGTAGTCTTCCGATTTACTGCCGGGGTTATCGAACCGGTCATAGAAACTGTAGAAACTTTGTTCAGGATCTGCCGGAATGATTATCGTTTTCCCTGATGCTGTTACCCTGTAGAAATTTCTCTTCTTGCTGTTTAATATCTCAACAGGTGTAGCAAACTGACTGATACCATTACTTGAGGTTTGCTCTTTTACATTTCCGTCTACAAGCTCCACTTCTACTTTATCAAGCGGTTTTTTGGAATTAAGATCAAGTACCCAGATAAGAGTTTTTGTTTTACTGCTGTTTAAATAAGCTGCCGTATTGGTTATCTGAAGAAATGATTGGACGGGAAGCATTTCCTTTCTGTTGGATGCTTTTACTTCTACCAGATAATATCCTTCAGGGAGAACTTCGGGAAAGATAAAATATCCCGTATAGTCCAATTGCTGGAGCGGGGCTTCAAATGAGGTTACTTTATCAAGCGCTTTGGTATCTGACAAAAAACTTTCCCGGCTGTTTTTGGCCCAGAAAGGAAGAGTTTCCTTCCTCTTTAAGGCAGTCAGGAAATCGCCGTCATTTTTATATCTGTAGATATTGACAGCCAGTTTATTAATTAGATTAAAATCTGAAATATAGAGGCCGAAGGCCGGTTTTTCATTTAAAGGATATTGGTTAAGATCTTTGGTAAAACCCAGATGCGGTTCTTGACTTATATTTGATTTTGGTTCAGTCTCGAATTGAAAAACAGTATCTTCCTTCAGCTCTTCACTGCTGTCTGTCAATCCCAAACCTTTTTTCAGTTTAACAGTATAAAGAGTACTGTGATTTAATGCCTTAGGTACAAAAACCAAAACTCTCTTATGTCTTTCTAAGCGCCCTTCAGCAGATGGCGTAATTTCAAAATAATTGTTGGGGTCTTCAAATCCGTCAAAGCTGAAAGTTACTTCAATTCCCGTATTAAGCGGTACGTTGGTGGCTCCATCGCGCGGTAAAGTAGTCACGATTTTAAACGGAGTTTTTATGCCGAATGACCAGAAGGATACTCCGCCGGTTCTCACTTCTTCGGTTTTGGCTAAATTAAAACGGTAAACCTTCCCCTCTGTAAGTTTTTCTTTGGGTTTTATTTTTATTTCCCGGTCATTAACCGCTTTCAGATCATAGGCAAAGACGGGTTTGATTTCCAGGTTTTCTTTAATGCCCTTAATGTCGAGTGGGCTTTTGCTTTTTATGATGAATTCACTTTCAGGATCAACACCGGTTGAATCTTCAACTGTGGCTTTGACTTCAAAATCAGCTGCAGCTATAAAGGATGAGGGTTTATTGAAGTTTTTTCTTAAGAAAAATAATGCTGATATGACAAAAAAAACTAAAAGTAGAATAAGAAATAATTTATGTTTCACTTAATTTAAGAGGTAGTGTAATATCAGCTTAACAGAAAAAGGGAGCAGGTAACAAGATCTTATCTATCGGCAAGATTAGGCAGTATCTGGCAATAATTGGCAATATCTGGTAATATTTGGTCAATGAAGATCCCTCCTGATTTCATAATAACTACGGAAATACTTAAGCTTTTATCTCAAATAGAGTCCTTAAGACTGCTATTTAAGTCACTGCCCATAAAAACGGAATTAAAAAACAAAATAGAGAGAGTAAGTTTACTTAAAAGTTCGCTTTATTCAGCCCGGATTGAGGGCAATCCCCTGACTTTTGAACAGGTTAAAGATCCCTACTTGTCTAAAAACAATAAAAAAATTGAGGTATTCAATATCCTTTATGCCATAAAGTACCTTGATTCATATGTGCAGTCGGGGTCATTCCTTGATCTGTCACTTATTTTGAAACTTCATTCAATTGTGATGAAAGATCTATCCGCATCTTCCGGTTTTTTCAGAACAGAGCCCGGGGCAATTTTCAATCAGGCCGGCGTTGCCGTCTATGTTGCTCCTGATCCTCTTAAAATTAAGGAGCTTATTGAACAACTTTTAACTTATTCCAACAGTACTTCCGATTTCCCCGTTCTACAGGCTTTAATAACACATCTTTGTTTTGAAAAAATCCATCCATATGAAGACGGCAACGGACGAATCGGTAGACTTTTGATTTGGGCAATTCTTAAATCAAAAGGATATGACTTCCCTGCCTTCATCCCGATTGAAGAGTATATTGATAACAACCGAAACAGTTATTATTTTCATCTGGATCAGGGAATGAAAGAAACGGAAGAATACCTGAAGTTTATGCTCGAGGCATTTGAAATTGAGGCGGAAAAAATAAAAGACGAAATATTAAACGACACAAATCAGGATACTGATATTATTCTGCCCCCGCGGCAGGAGGAAATTTTCGCCATAATTAAAGACCATCTGAATGTATCTTTTGATTTTATAAGCCGGAGATTTTATAAAGTTCCTGCGAGAACACTGCGCTATGACCTAAAAAAACTGGCTGAAAAAGGACAAATTGTTAAAGTCGGCAAAACCAGAGGCAGTTTTTATAGAGTGAAAAAAATGTATTGATTTAAGTTTTGAATTTGTGTATTTTTGAATGATTCTTTAGCCAGGTTGTTATTTCTGGTATTGCCAATTTTTCATTATCAATTGCCAGTAAAAATTCAACAGTTTCTTCAACGTTAGCTGTCAAATAATAACCGTTTAAATGTAAAAACCTTTTTGTTGAAAGCCAGGCTGTTCTTTTATTGCCGTCAGTAAAGGAATGATTTAAACATAAAGATTGAACAAGCGCAGCCGCTTTAGTAAATAATGTAGGATAAAGATCTCTTCCTAAATATGTTGCTTTGGGACGCTCAACTGCTGAATGCAGTAAAGGAAAATCTCTAATAGAGGCTTTAGTACCGGCCTTTTTTATAATTGCCTGATGAATGAGGTAGACTTCATCAATTTCAACGTACTGCCAGTTCATCTAGAATTTGTTCGTCTTCTGTTAATACATTATTTAACCATTTTTTAAATTCATTACCGACTCCAGACTTATTGAGTTTTGATTTAGATGCCTTTTTTACCATAAAAGCATCCTCTCCGGGAATTCTTTCGACAACTACACTGCTGCCTTTTTTAAGTTTTAAATCCTTTTTAATATATTCCGGAATAGCTATCACTTCACTATTTCCCGCCTGGAATATTTTTTGTGTCTGCATAGTACTTACAATGTTATAACATAAAAGGCTTACAGTCAAGTGTGGTCAGACCAGAATTATGATAGAATAATCTCGATTATTTATGCTGAAAGATTATCATCATTTCAAAGGTAATCAATTATCCAGATCAGAAAAAATACAACGTTTGGTGACTCAGACGATTTTGGAAAGCAAAATTCCTGATAATAAAAGAGAGGATTCAATTGTTTGGGAACTAAAACATCATGCCGGTTGTGTTGAAGTAGGAAGAATATTAGCAATAAAAAGAAATCTGGATATTGAAATTGCAGAGATCATCTGTGTCCTGCATGATATTTATACTATTAAAACTGGTAAATATACTGATCATGCAAGAAAAGGGGCAGAGATAGCTAAAAAAATATTACTAGATACAAAGGAATTCAATAAAAATGAAATTAATATCATCACTGAAGCAATCTCAGAACACAGCAACAAACATATTTATACGGATAAACCTTATGTTGAATTAGTTAAAGATGCTGATGTTTTCGAGTGCTCGCTTTATCAGGGAGCAAAGGGATTTTACAAATTACATAAATCAGAAAAAGCATATAGAGAGTATGTAAATCGAATAAGGAGTGTACGTGGGGAATTAGGCTTAACAACTAACATTATTTTCAGAAGCTAATATGCTTAATCCTCAAAATAAACTTTACAGATGGGGACCAATCAGTGCTTGCCCGTTATTTATGTACTTTGCTATTGAAACAGCATTTGCACCTTTAAAAAAATTATTCGGAATTACATACACCGAATCTTTGATCATCTTTAAAGACAACAAAGTAACTTGGCTGTTAGACGATAAAGATTTAGGAAAACAGAGTCAGAAATTCGTTGACAATGTAATTCTGAATAAAATTAAAAGCAAGAAATATTTTAACTTATGGAATTACAGAACAAAAAAACTAAATGGAATTTTAAACCACTTAGACAAAATAAAATTAAAATCTCTGACAAATATAAATCTTATTAATGAATTGAAAAAATTCTCCCGATTTTATAATGATTGGTTCATTGTTACTATTTCATTAGAACTTGCTGCCAGTAGCCTTGAACCTCTGTTGGGAAACAAATTAAGAAAATATTATAAAGACACAGAAGAAAAAATATATCAGAAAGCTTTTTCTATTTTGACGGCTCCAAATACTCTTACTTTTTATCGCCGGGAACAAAAAGACCTGCTTAAAATTCTTACTCTTCCAAAAAGCAGTCGCAATAAGGCACTGGATAAACATCAGAAGAAATATTATTGGATTCTGAACAGTTATGCTGAAGGGAAAATATTATCTAAGAAATATTTTTTGGATGAATTGAATAAAATCGTTGAAGAAAATTACCGGAAATTACTTTCAGAAATAGATGAATACCCTAACAAAATTAGCTTAGAGAAAGAACAAATTCTCAAAAATATTAATATAACACTAGAAGATAAAGTAATTGCGGATCTTGTTGAAAAATTCAGCAGATTAATGGATGAACGGAAAATGATTAATTTCCAAAGCGAGCATTATTTGGAATTATTTGTAAGTGAAATTTCCAAAAGAAGCGGATTTGCTAAAGATCAATTGAAATATTTATTACCCGAAGAACTGGCTAATATATTTAAAAATTTCGATAAGAATTTAGTAAATTCAAGAAAAAAATGTTTTGCCTTAAGCTGTACTGATAAAAAAATTGAATACATTACGGGTGAAAATGCTCTTTCTCTTTCCGATCAGTTTCTTAATATTAGCAACACCAGTCAAAACATCATTCACGGCCAAGTAGCATCAATTGGTAAGTCTTATTATTTTAGAGGCACTGCCAAGCTGGTTCCAACAATTGAGGATATCAATAAAATTAATCCCGGAGATATACTGGTTACTACTATGACAAGCCCGGATTTTGTAATTGGAATGAAAAAAGCAGGTGCAATTATTACAGATACAGGAGGCATGCTTTCACACGCAGCCATTGTCTCCAGAGAACTTAAAATTCCTTGTATCGTTGGCACTGAAATTGCTACCAAAGTAATACATGATGGTGATGTGGTGGAACTTCATTGCGGAAGAGGAATAGTAAGAATAATTAAACCTTCAGTAAATTAGGATTAATTGACTAATAATCGGCAAAACCAGAGGAAGTATTTATCGGGTGAAAAGTTTAATGATTTAAACCAATAGACTATTTGACTTCAATAATTTTAAACCAATCGTCTTTGACTAAAATGTATTGATATTCGGTCAGTATAATAATTTTAGTTCCGCAGCGGTATTAATAAAAGCCAGATTTAAATCTTTGGGAGACCTTAATATTATTTATTTTTTCCATGTTTGTCTTTCTTTTTCGATGTATTCTTCACCTTTCCCATAGACTCCTTTTGCAATACCTCTGACGCGATCGATCCGTGGATTGACTTCTATTATTTGGAACCAATTGTCTATAACTATGATATATTGATAATCCGTGAGAAGGATTATTTTGCTTTTAAGGTTATAAGCATTTTTTAATCTTTGGCTGAAGTATAATTTTTTAAAATATTCGTCTCCCCAATGAGGAAAGACAGTAAAATTAACAAGATTTAATCCTTCATAAGAATCTAAAATATAAACCTTGCGTGCTTCGTCGATGAATCTTGTTATATAAATATCAGGTCCGGCTATTACTGATCCGGCGCTGGAACCGATATATATTTTTCCTTGTTTGACATAATCTCTTATCAAATTAAGAATATTACTTTCTTGCATTTTTTTAAGTAGGTAGAATTGGTTCCCACCGGAAAAATATAAAACATCTGCTTTATCTAATTTTTCTTTTATTTCCGTTGCTTTTTTCCCGGTTAT
>MFJA01000066.1:17701-17827 GCA_001779055.1 Candidatus Gottesmanbacteria bacterium RBG_16_37_8 | reverse complement strand
AATTCCCAAAAGGAGAACCAGGGAAAATAATATTTTTTGCCATTTGCTACCCGTAAGAAATAAAGCGAAAGGCAAAAGAGATAAGGCAAAAACAGTCAGGTTGAGGAAACGCCAGGGATATTGGAT
>MFJA01000066.1:14413-17623 GCA_001779055.1 Candidatus Gottesmanbacteria bacterium RBG_16_37_8 | reverse complement strand
AGTAAGAATTAGCAGCAAAAAAGAGTTTTTCCTGTCAGATTTTATTTTCAATGAATAAAAAATAAAATAAAAAACTGATATAAAAGCAGTCAACAGATGCAACTTACCGATTTTAAAAGAGAGTCCGTCAAAAAGTCCCGGCGCTGAACCGCCATAACCCCATGGCGAATCCCAGAGTTGACCAAGGGAAATAAAATGATGAAGATACTGACTCCCTTCTGTCGTTAGATACTTAACCCCGGTAAAATTTTTTTCCAGAAAAGCGGGAAAGATAAAAAAAGCTGATAAACAAAGTCCAAATAAGATTAAAAATACAAAAGACGCCAATTTAGACAGGGTAATTTTTTTAAAAAGAAATAATATCAGACAAATAAAAAGAGCAAAAAAAAGCAAGAATAAGGTGATTAAACCCAAAACATTGTGACTTAATAATATACCCGTTAATCCTAATATACCCGGCAAAAGTGATTTTTTGATATTTTTAACAAAATGCTTATTTTTTTCCGCTTCTGTAAATATTTTATAAAGGCCTAATCCTAACAAGGGCAGGAAAGCGTAGGCGTAATATTCACCCACTGCTCCCCTGACATAGATATTTACCGCATGATAAGGAGCATAAAGATATAAAAGAGCAGACATTATTCCAAATAAAGGTCCGGCCAGCGATCTGCCTAAGAAAAACATAAAAATCCCCGACAAAATAGAACCCAAGACAAACATCAGCTTGGTTGAAAAAATCAAATCAAATCCGGCAAGATAAAAAAAAGAACCCAAATAATAAGGTAAAGGAGCATAAAAATTAAAAAGAGGATAGCCAAATCCGTAACCCAAATAGTCAACCAGCCTGACCGGGAAGACTCCTCTTTTAAGCTCTTGAGACATGGCAAAAACTCTGGCCGGTTGGGTGTCATCATGCATGGGAAAATATCCTGATATAAACAGCGGTTTAACAGTCCAATAAGACAGAATGATGACTAATACAAATGGGATTAACTTTTTAATTTTTTCCGGCATATGAAAATTTTAATCTAATCAATTTTATGAATATAAAAAGTAGAGAAGACAGACTTACCAGATCGGCTATTAACCTTAGAGGTGTCTCAGTAAATTTGCCTTTTATTTTACTTTCTCCACTTGGATAATCGAAAGTTATCAATCCACCGGGATTATTATACGTAATCGGATGAATCTTACCGTTTAGTGAAAATTGCCATCCCGGATAATAGATGGTATTGATTTGGAGTCTGCCGGGTGTTTGAGATGACAGCTTGAAATCAATAAAACGGGAATTATATTGAAGCGATTTTATTCGGGCATCGTTATTGAACAGAATAACTTTTTCAACATAGCGGTTTCGGGGCTTTTCCTTTACCCAGACCGGTAATAATTCATCCATAGAGGTGGTTGTTGCATCATTAGTCAGATAATATAAATCATCTTCTGCAGCAATAAATTGCGGCTTAATCAGAGTGAAATTCTGAAAAGCTGATAAAACCAGAAAAATTAAACCGAGTTTAAAAATAATTTCATTTTTAACCAAAAAAGCCGACAGAAAAGAAGCGAAAAAAATAACAACACCCATTAATCTCCAGGGAAAATCTATAGCAGACAGAGGAGGGATCCGCCATAAAAAGTAGCTGGTTTTTGTTGTCAGAAATATGAATAACAAGAATAAGGATAATAGCAGCAAATATAATTTAGATAATAAATTTGTCTTTATCCCCTTCTTAATAAAAACCAGAACGGATAAGATGACAACAACTATTTGCGGCAGTCCGAGACTAAAGACCAACCTTGCCTGTGATTTGAAAGACAGTCCCAACAGGTCGGAGAAAGATAAAAAGTATTTCAGGGGATCAGCCAGCCTAACTACACTCAAATAAAGATACTTTTTCTCTAAAAATAGCGGGATAAGAAAATAAGCCGACAGACAAAGAGCAAGAATTAAAATTTTTATAAATCTGAAGGAAAGATTTTTCAGATATTTACGTGGAGAAGTGTAAATTAAAATAATAACCAGAAACAGCCAAACAGGCAAAAAAATTAAGGCCATTACATTATGGGTAAGAATCTGAGCTGCTAAAACAACTGACAACAGGAGTGATTTTAACGGAGAAAATTTATTAAAATTGAGAAAAGTCAGATAAAAAATTAAGGGAAATAAAATAAAAGATAATGACTCTCCCAAAGACCCCCTGGTATAGAGATCGGTCAAACGATAAGGTGCTACAAGATAAAAAAGCGAAGCTAAAAAAGCGGCTTTATCTCCCAACATATTTTTCACCAGCAAATACATAAAAAGAGCAGAACCAATCATACTGATAAAAAAAAGAAATTTAACAGCGGCAATATAGGACATACCGAAAAATATGAGTACTGCTCCCAAATAATAAGGCAAGGGATAAGCAAAAGAAAAAAGAGGATAACCAAATCCGTGATTCAAATAATCAGACCAGCGGGGAGGAATCTGCAGGTCTTTTAATTCCCTGACCATTTCAGCCAGTCTGACTATCGCCCACTGGCCGTCATCGGTGATAAAAAAGCCTTTCCTTAAAAAAGGCCAGGAAAAAATCAGAGCAACGGACAAAATAATTATTATGAAAAGAATTGGTCTGTATTTGTCCAGCTTAACTGCCATAACTGACTACCTGAAAGAAATATAAATAGGTCGAACCTAAACCGCGGCGATACTTAGCAATCAGTTTTAAAGGCCAATTTCCCGGAATCTCCTGTTTTTCCTTGAATATCAAATAGGTAGGATAACTTTTGGCATATTCGATAAGTTGCCCGGGAACCTCAAAGACCGGCCAGTAGCCTATTATGTTGATGACATTTTTATTCTGCTTTAAATAAATTTCGTAGACTGCCGGATTCAGGCCGAAAGTACCTTCCGTTCCAATAACTATTTTATTATTTCGGGCTTCTTTACTTAAGTAATCAATAACTTGCCTGACGCCGTATCCTGACGGCCAATCATCAAATAACTGATTACGGTCTATTATTGGAATATCAGCTTTAACAGGATCTGTTATTAATGTGAAGGAAATATAAAAGGGATAAAGAAGTAAGAGAAAGATAATCAGATAAAGGGATTTGAACCTGACTCTTAAAAAATAATAGAGATTAGCCAATAATTCTGCTGCAATAATCAGAAGCGGAAGCGTCATAAAAAGAATAAATCGGGGAAAGAGTACTACTCCAAAAGCTGAC
>MFJA01000066.1:0-14337 GCA_001779055.1 Candidatus Gottesmanbacteria bacterium RBG_16_37_8 | reverse complement strand
AAGAAACTACAATCAAAATGACAAGAGGCAAAGTCAGGTAACCAAGCAAAAATCCGGTCAAACCGATGAGGTTAGGTATTAGATCGCGAAAAGGATTTTTTAAAAATTGGCTAATAGGCATGATAAAAGAATAATTTTTTTGTTCAATAATATAGAAAAAGGGCGACAATCTGAGAGAGTTATACATAATTTGGGCAATAAGAATGCTCAATAATGAAAGTCCGGCCCATTTGAGTATTTTGTTTATTTTATTTTTCCCTTATATTCGAATAACAAAAGACTGGCCGGCAACAATAAAAGGAAAAATAAAGCAGAGGATTTGGTTAACAATCCTAAACCGACAGTCAAACCCAACAATAAAGCTATATCCAGACGCAGATGTTTAATAAGCAGTACCTCGAGATAAAGGCTCCATACTCCAATTGCAGCCAGCAGACTATCCATTAAGGCTAAACGGTCGTAAACAACAGTAAACGGGCAAATAAGATAAATCAGGCTGGCAAAGACCGCGGTTGATCGGTTAAACAAGGTCTTGGCGAGCAGATAAATGCCAATAACAGCCAAAACTGAAGATAATACCGAAACAAATCTGCCGGCAAACAAAGGATCACTGAAAATCGTAAGAAAGGGATACATCAACCAGGTTAACAGAGGCTGTTTACCGTCGGTCAGGGAAATGTAGCGGTGAGCCGGATCAGCAAGACCAATTTGAGCCCAGCGGATATAGATGGCTTCATCGGTAAAAATGGGGACGGCCAGAAGATTATATATCCGGGAAATAAAGGCGGAAACAGCAAAAATAGAAATTAATAGTACATCCATAGTTAAAATTTCTAATTTCTAATGATCATATTTATAAAAGATATACTCAGGACAATTATAACCGGGAGGAGGAGGAAAAGGTTCATTTGACTGTAGCCTTGAGAGGAATATGTTCCTGAATAAAGATAAGGAATATACCTCAATAAAGCACCAAAAGAGAGGGCTATGATAATTTTTCCAATAAATTCAGAGGGAATTAAGACGGCTATTCCGATTAAAGGAATAAAATACCAGGGGTAAGCCTGCCTGTAAAAAATTTCCATAATCAAAGGAATCATTAACAACAAGAGGGACAATTTCAGAAAAAGCTGAAGATTAAGGGATAGTTTTTTGAGAAAAAAGAGAGGCAGAAGTACAAGAGTCACAAACTTAATCCCGACTGAAGCAAGCAGTGAAATTAAGGACTTTAGATGGCTTTTTTTTACCTGTAAAAAGTATATTGACAGCAAAAGGAAAAAAAGCATGACATTTTCGTTATGGGGACTGACCAAAGTTTCAATAATAATCAGAGGATTAAATGCATATAAAAGAACAGGCAAAACAGGAGAATTATTTGCTTTATTATTACTGATCTTCCAAATCAGAAAGATATTGGAAAGATAAAAAATTAAAAACATCACTTTAAAAAGCACCAGGGTGAGAACAAATTTACCAAATCCTAAAAATGAGAAAGGCAGTGTGACTGCCAACCACAAAGGACCATATGGATAAGTGCGATGAGTCCAATGCATGAAACGGATCCACAAATCTGCCGGAAAATCCAAAGCTTTGTACTGATAAGGGTTAAGGTGATACCTAGTAACAATTCGGGCATCAAAAAGATAATTGAAGAAATCATGGGAAAGAGCAGGGTAAGAAATAACGGCAATAACTATATTGAGCCCTAATAATATAAAAATTAACTTGACGAGCGGAAATTTTTTTACTTTTGACAATCTTAAAATGTGAAAATAAAAGATAAACATTAAGACTATTAAGAGAAAATAAATCGCAGCTGACAAAGGGCGGTTATAATAGCCCAGATAAATTAACTGTTTCTGGAATTCCTGATAAAGCCGGTTAGCCGAAAGAGTCAGATTGAGATCAATTTGTGAATAGGAATAAATAGAAAAAGCAAGAACCAGTAATGAATAGAAAATAACAGTTAAAATTAACACTTTTAAACTGCCTGATATTGACCTGTCAGGCTATTAATTCTGATTTTGACCAGATCTAACAGGCTTTCCAGGGAATCTTTAACGGGATTAATATGCCTGGTTTCCTGATAATGCCATTCGACCGGAACTTCGGCAATCTTAAAATCCAAAAGTTTAGCAATATAAAGAAGTTCAATGTCAAAACCGGCGGTGACGGTTGATCCTGAGGCATGTCTATGAAGATTGAAGACTTTTAATTTAGGGAAAATTTTCAAGGCGGCATTTCTCTGAAAAGCTTTAAAACCGCATTGAGTATCTTTTATGCCCAGATTAAGAATGAGATTTCTGGCAACCATAAATCCTTTGGCCATGGCTTTTCTTAAAAGCGGGGCTCCCAGACGAATACTGTTGCGGGATCCGATGACGATCTGAAAACCTTTATTAAAATAATGAAGGAGCTTTTCCACCTCGCTTAAAGGTGCTGCCTGATCAAGATCGGTGAAAAGAATAATTTTACCCTGTGATTTCAGGACACCTGTAATTACTGCTGCAGCTTTACCCTGATGTTTTTTCCTGAGAAGTTTGAACTTTTTCTTATCTTTAACAAATTTGAGCAATAATTTATGACTGTCATCAGTTGATCCGTCATCAACCAGAATTACTTCCCAATTATATTTTTGTCTGTTAAGGTATGAAGATACATTTTCCAAAGCTCCAAGTCTTATATTTCTTTCTTCGTTATAACAGGGTATGACTACCGATAAATAAATTTCAGTCATAATTGCCTCCAAGATATGGAACTAATCTGAATACTTTAACGGTTACCACATCCCAAACTCCTGTAATTTCAGCCTGACCAAAACCGGCAATCTCCCATAAGGGATGACCAAGCGGCTGGCAGACTTTTTCTTCGCAGACAACCATCAGCTGATTGGTGACACTTGAACGCTTTGGATCAATCTGCGGATTTTCGATAGTTACGGGAGGACGGCCTGATAATTCCAAAAAATAACGATAGGCATGATCTGAATTTTTATCGGCAATCAGGGCAAAATTATAAGAATCATCAGAGGACTTTTCTAAAACAAAATCAGCGATAGTTTTGGTGTTTTTCAGCATATTGTTAGGCTCTATCAACAAAGATGAGTGTATTATATTAAATGCAGTCAGAAAGACCAAAATAACACAGGCTGAAATTTTCCCTAACTTACCTTTTTGAAAGAGAAGATAAAACATAATGCCAAACAGGAGATGAGGCAAAGGAAACAAAGAGCCAAAATAATAGTCGTATACGGCACCGCGATAAAGACCAAATGACAATATTCCGACAAACAACCAGATCAACAAAATATTAAAGGCAGTTTTAAATTTTCTGTTTTGAGATATTACTCCGGCTGAAAAAAAGAATATAACTATTCCGATAATAATTAAAAATTTGGTTATTTCAGCATTTTCAACAACTAAAGGACGCCAAAAAACTCTGATTGAAACATCTTTTAAAGTGTCCCACCAACTTAAAAAGTAAAGAGCGGGCTGACTTTTATTTTGCTGAATGATAAACCTTACAGCGCCCAGAGAATTGACAAACTGATGCCTTACTTCAAATAAAATAAAGGGTGAGTAAGAAAGCAGAAAAGAGAGTAAACCAAAAAGATAATACTTAAGAGAAATTTTCGGGCGATTTATAAGAAAAACTGTCAGAATTATCGGGAAAAACATGAATGTGATATAGTGCAGCTGAATAAGTGTCCCGAGACAAAGACCGGCTGTTATAAAAAAATAATAACGGCGATCAACGATAATCTTTAAAAGCGAAAACATCAGAAGAACGGCAAAGAAAGGAACGACATTGGGATTCCAGGAGGAATGACCATAGATGACAGTTAAACGGGAAATAGAATCCAAAAAGGCAGCAACCAGACCAACCTGAGGGTGAAAATAATCCGTTCCAATACGATAGATAATATAAATTGTAACTAAAGCTAAACAGGCTACCATGACAGCCGGTCCAACAGGATCAAAATGCCAAAGAAAGAGAAAAGGCGCGGTTAAATAGTAATAAATAGGACCCATATAGATTGATCCGACACTGGTAATTGGTCCAAGAAGTGTAAATTTCCCGTCAAGAAGCATTCTTTTAACAACCAGAACATCACGTCCTTCATCCCCGAGAAAGGTCAGATATTGCCTGATTTTATAAAACCGTAAAAAAGCACCTATCGCCAAAATAATCAGAAGGCAGACTTGGGAAAGTGAAAATTTGAAAGGTAAAATCTTCTTAATATTCATGAGTTTTCCAGATATAGCGGTTGTAGATGAAATAGCTGTAAGGAATAACGAGAAAAAAAATGGCAAAGATCATAGACCAGAACCATGCTTCTTTTCCAAAAATAGCCGTACCTAGATAGACTACAACTCCCTGGATGATGACTGCTCCTATTGAAGCTGTATTAAACTGGATAAATTTATTGATCATTTTCAGACCGGAAATGGCGTGTTTATTAAATGTCCAATAATTGTTCATCAGGAAATTAGAGATGATGGCAGATTCGGCACCAAGCGATACGGCAATTGAAGGATCGACATTGCGATTAACCAGAAATTTTGACAAAAGCGTTTGCAGAAAAAGACCGACTACTCCGACAATTCCATATTTAATAAAGCGCTGCGACCGATCAAACCTGATAATAATACTGCTTTTTATATATTCAAAAACATCGCGGATATAATAACGGTTAAATCCGATTTTGGATTCACCCAGTTTTCTTTCTTTAAAAATAACCGGTACTTCCGTAAATTTGGCACCTGTTTTTCCCAATTCATATAAAATGTGCAGTTGAAATGAAAAACCGGCGTTATTCATTTTTATCAGAGGTACTTTTTCCAGAAAACCGGCAACTCTTATTGCCTTAAAATTTCCGGCATGATCTCTTACTTCATGAACACCGGCAACCATCCAGGCCAATAGGGAGTTTGAAATATCATGATTTAATTTTCTAAACCAATTCCAACCAACAACTTTACCTCCCGGTACATGACGGGAAGCAACAACAACGTCGTAACCTTGATCGATTTTTTTAACGAGTTTCGGGTAGTCGGACGGATCCCATTGAAAATCAGCGTCATTGGGAATCACCACATCCGCTTTAATATTTTTGACGGCATACTGGTAACCTACAATTAAAGCCCGACCAAGTCCTTCCTTTTTCTTAAGAAGCAAATGGACATTTTTATATTTTTTTTTATATTGTCTGACAACATCAGCTGTTCCGTCAGGTGAATGATCATCAACAATAATAATGAAATTCTGCCATTTGGGAAAATTTTTTCCGACAGAGTAAATCTTATCAATCATTAAGCCGATATTATCTTTTTCGTTAAAAGTGGGAATGATATGGGCTATTTTCATAAATTGCGAAAATAGGCGATGGTATTTTTCAATCCTTCCGTTAAGGATACTTCAGGATTAAAAGCGATGAGTTTTTCTGCTAAACTGATATCCGGTTTTCTTTTTTCTGGATCGTCCTGAAGCCTTTTATTTAACTTAACTACTTTTGAAGAAGAACCTGTTAATTTCAAGATCAGATTTGCCAAATCAATAATTTTTATCTCGTCAGGATTACCCAAATTAACAATCTGGCCGTTAGTTTTTTCACCTTCCATAACTTTGATAAGTCCGGAAACCATATCGCTGACATAACAAAAAGAGCGGGTTTGTCTGCCTGAACCATAGACGGTCAAAGGTTTATAACTTATTGCCTGAGTAATAAAGTTTGAGATTACTCTTCCATCATCTGCCTGCATATTCGGACCGTAAGTATTAAAAATCCTGACAATCCTGACAGCCAATTTATTTTTACGATTAAATTCCATGGTAAGGGCTTCAGCAAACCTTTTACTTTCATCATAGCAGGCACGAATTCCGACAGGATTAACATTTCCGAAATAAGTTTCTTTTTGGGGGTGTTCTTTAGGATCACCGTAGACTTCACTGGTTGATGCTAATAAAAAACGGGCTTTATTTTTTTTAGCTAATTGGAGCATATTATAAGTTCCAACTGAATTAACCAGCAGTGTCTCAATTGCAAAACGTCTGTATTGGGGAGGGCTGGCAGGAGAAGCTAAATGATAAATAAGGTCGATTTTATCATCTTTGATTAATTTTTCGTCAAGAGGCTTTGTGACATCAATTTTATAAAAACGGAAAGACTGATCATTTTCCAGGGATTTAATATTATTTAAATTGCCGGTTAAAAGATTATCTAAACAATAAACGGAGCAGTCATTGGCGAGTAAAGCCTGACAGAGATGAGAACCGATAAAACCGGCTCCTCCTGTGACTATACATGTTTTGCGGATTTTCATTATGATCCATCAAATCGTAGGTGTGACCAAAGTTCTAAACCTTTTCACGCCAGTAATTGAGCAGATCTTCCATAGTTTTTTCAAAAGGTATTTCCGGCTGCCACCCGGTTTCTTTTTGGAATTTAGCGGCATCTCCTACCAATACTTCAACATCAGACGGACGCAATCGGGTTTTATCCTTGACTATTTTTATTTTTGCTTTACTTTTTGATAAAAGAAGATCAAGCACATCCCCAATGCGCCAGCTTTTGCCTGATGCAATATTATATACCTGGCCGCTTTTACACTTTTGGACTGATAAATAATAAGCTCTGACCATATCGCGGACGTCAGTATAATCGCGTCTGGCATCCAGGTTACCTACCAATACCACCGGCTCTTTTTTCCCTTTTTCTATCTCAGCAATCTGCCTGGCAAAAGTTGATTCGGCAAAAACATCACCCCTACGCGGTCCGGTGTGATTAAATCCGCGGGTTCTTATTATTCTCATGCCGTAACTTTCCCAATACTGATAACCGAGGTAATCCATGGCCAGCTTGGAAACTGCATAAGGAGATAAGGGTCTTAACGGATTATCTTCTTTAATAGGCAATTCATCAGGATGAACCCTGCCGTATTCCTCTGATGAACAGGCAATTTGAATGGCAATCGGCAATCCGCTTTTTTTGACAGCTTCAAAAATATTGACACTGCCGATAATATTTATCTCCAGAGTGTTACTGGGGGATGACCAGGAAGACTGAACATAAGATTGGGCGGCTAAATGGAAAATATATTCCGGACGTATTTCGTCAATTACCTTATATAAAGAATGGGCATCGAGCATATCCGCTTCATGAAAATTTATTTTCCCCTCTATATTTTCAATATTATCGGTTTTACTGCGCCATCTTAATATTCCGTGAACTTCAACTCCTTCCCGAAGCAGAAGTTCTGCCAGGTGGCTGCCGGCAAAACCGGTAATTCCGGTAATCAGGGCAATCTTTTTATTTTTTTTACTCATATTATTTTTTCCTTTCTTATTCACGTCCGATTCCTTTATAAATAAAACCGATATTTTTTATTTTTTCCGGTTCATAAATATTACGGCCGTCAAAAAAATAACTATTTTTCATAGCTTTTTTAATACTCTTTAAATCCAACTGTTTGAATTCATTCCATTCGGTAAGAATCAAAAGAGCATCAGCTCCGCGGGCTGCTTCCAGGGGACTTTGGGTAAAAACAACATCAGACATAATACGGGAAGCATTTTCTATGGCGACCGGGTCAAATGCTTTTACTATGGCACCTTTTTTCTGCAGCATACTTATAATATCAATTGACGGAGCTTCCCGCATATCATCGGTATTGGGCTTAAAAGACAAACCCCAGACAGCCAAAGTTTTTCCTTTGACGCCTTTCAGGGTTTTATCAACCTTTTCGACGAAACTTTTTTTGGCTTCTTCATTAATGTCATAAACAGCTTTGAGAAGCTTGAAATCATAACCGTGAACTTTAGCCACAGCAATTAATGCTTTGACATCCTTGGGAAAGCAGCTGCCGCCAAAACCGACTCCGGGATAGAGAAAAGTACGGCCTAAGCGGCTGTCCAGACCAACTCCGTTAAGTACCATTTCCACATCGGCTCCAACCTTGTCACAAATAAAAGCCATGGCATTGGCAAAGGAGATTTTGGTAGCCAATAAAGAATTTGAGGCATATTTAATCATTTCAGCAGTTTCAATAGTGGTGATTATTCTTTCACCGTTAATTGCTTTATGCAGATCCAACAAAATTTCCTTGGCGTTTTTACTCTCAACACCAATGACGATACGGTCAGGATTTAAAGTGTCTGAGACGGCTGTACCTTCCCTTAAAAATTCCGGACAGGAGGCAATATCGAAGGAAGCATCCGCTGATTTAATTTCCTTGACTATTGCGGCAACCTGACGGTTGGTACCGACAGGAACGGTAGATTTGGTAACAACTACGGTATAATTTTTAAGATTTTTGCCTATCCCGCGGCTGGCTTTGAAAACAGCTGATAGATCCGCTTCTCCATTGGTTTTTGACGGAGTGCCGACACAGATAAAAACAACTTTTGATTCTTTGACTCCATCCTCATAACTTAAAGTGAATTTCAACCGGCCGGCCTGAAGATTTCTTTTGACCATTTCTTCCAGACCAGGTTCATAAAAGGGAGTGATTCCCTTATTTAAGTTATCTATTTTTTCGCGGGTACGTCCTATAACATAGACCGTATTCCCGAGGTCAGCAAAAACTGCTGCGGTAACCAATCCTACGTATCCGTGACCGACAAAGGCAATTGTCATAAATAAATAATCATTCCGCTTACTTTTTTTTGGCTAAACAGAATGATTGAAGAATTCCCGGCTATGAATCCTGAATTTTAATTTCTTTAAGTCCCTGTTTAAAGGTCAACATCTTCAATCCAAGTTTTTGTATTTTATCATTTTTCAGAGCTAATTTAAAAGGACGAAAAGCCCTGTCTTTGAAGTACGTTTTTCTGTCTATGGGGATTATTTCCGCCTTAAGATGATAAGTGTCTCTGATAAGCTTAACAGCTTCAATTGTGGGCAAGGATGAACTGCCTACCAGATGATAAATACCGGGCAGATTTCTGGTTAAAAAGTCGGCTAATGCTTTAGCGATGTCATCAATAAAGGTAGGGGTGAAAATATGGTCTGTTAAACCATAGACTTTTTTATCCTTAGCCATGACGTCTATCAGGCGGTGAACAAAATCATTTCTGACATTATTGCGGTTTCTATAAGGATAACTGATACGAAGAATAGTCACATCCACATCACTCTCTAACAGTTTTTGTTCTCCTAAAAATTTAGTATAGCCATACCAGCTGACAGGATTCGGCTTATCGTTTTCGCTATAGAATTCTTTTGTTCCGTCAAAAACAAAATCGGTGGAGATATAAATAATTCTTTTACCGGTATTTCCGGCAGCAAAGGCAATATTCTCCGTTCCTAAAACATTAACCTGCCAGGCTCCCCCTTCTTCTCCAAATTGCTTATCATCTTCGCAGGCATCAACATCAGTTTTGGCAGCCATGTGGAGAACTACCTGGGCCTTTGAATTTTCAAATGCTTCTTGCACTTGACTGCTATCGGTGATATTGATATTGGTCGTCAGACTTAAATCCTCAAAATCAAAACGGCCGGCCAAAAGATCTCTAATCCTGGTACCGACCAAACCGGAGAGTCCGGTAGCTAAAACGGGCGTGGTCATAAATCGGGATACTGCTGTTTAAAATAAATTTCAAATTGTCCTTTTTTCAGTTTCTGCCACCAGACCCTATTTTTGCTATACCATTCCACAGTTTTGGTTAGCCATTCCTCCAGCGTTGCTTCCGGCTGCCAACCAAGATCTTTTTTTATTTTCGACCAATCGATGGCATATTTCCTGTCATGACCGGGACGGTCTTTAACGAAGGAAATTAAACTGTCTTCTTTTTTAAGAATTCTGAAAATCATTCTGATTATTTCCAGGTTGGAGACATCTTTTAACAACCCTCCGATACAATAAGTTTCCCCAATTTTTCCTTCTTTTAAAACTAAATCTATGGCACGGCAATGATCTTCGACATAAAGCCAATCGCGGATATTTTTTCCGTCTCCATAAACGGGTACTTTTTTATTCTCAATAATATTGGTTATGGTTAAGGGAATCAGCTTCTCCGGATGCTGGTAGGGTCCGTAATTATTGGAACAATTGGTGATGGTTACCGGCAAACCGTAAGTGTGATAAAAGGCTAAGACCAGGTGGTCTGAGGCAGCTTTGCTGGCGGCGTAGGGAGAGCGGGGGAAATAGGGTGTATTTTCATTAAATTTTTTATTTTCCGAAAGATCCAAAGAACCAAATACCTCATCAGTCGAGATATGATGAAAGCGTTTAATTTTATTTTTCAAGGCTGATTTTAACAGGATATGGGTACCGGAGACATTAGTTTCTAAAAATACTCCGGGATCTTTAATTGACCTGTCGACATGGCTTTCTGCGGCAAAATGAACCACAATATCAATACCTTTACATAGTTGGCTGACTAATTTGGCGTTGCAGATATTGCCTTTGACAAAGCGATAATTGGGCAATTGGTCAACTGAAGTCAAATTTTCAGGATTGCCGGCATAAGTTAAAGCATCAAGATTGACAATTCTATCCTGCGGATGCTTTTTAAGCCAATAAATAATGAAATTACTGCCTATAAATCCGGCTCCGCCGGTAACGAGGATATTCATTTTATTTCAGGGAGAGAAAACCAATCGTAACCGATTTTCTTATCGTCGTGGGGAAGGCGGCCTTCTTCCTTCTGATCATAAGTGCCGGAGGTGACATAAAGAAGTTCAGCGGATTCTCCGATTACTTTACAGCCATGAGCAACTCCGGCGGGGATTTTAATAATAATATTGTCCGAATGCTCGCCAATTCTAAACTCATTGATAATATTTAGTGTCGGTGAATTTTTCCTCAAGTCACATAAAGCTACTTTCAGGTCACCTCTGATACAATTCCACCAATCAATCTGCTGGTTATGAATGTGCCAGGCTTTAATTATGCCGGAATACATATAGGAATGAGACAGCTGTCCGAAGCCTTCCTGGAAAAAACTATCCGTTTTCCTTATTAATTCTTCAAAGTAACCTCTTTCATCCTTATGGCGGATCAGTTTTTTTATAAGGACTCCTTTTATTAATTTGTCGTTATTTATTACTGCTTTTTGCTGTTTCATATGCCTCCTTTTCCCGCCCAATAAGCATTGGCACGATAAAGAGTTTCAAAAGTACCGGCATCCGACCAGAAACCTTTTAATTCCACCCAATTTAAGGTACCCTGACTTAGATATATATTATTAACATCCGTAATTTCTATCTCACCTCTTTTTGACGGAGAACATTTTCTAATGTAGTCAAAAACATGCCGGTCGTAAATATAAAGACCGGTAGCCGCATATTCACTTTGGGGTGCATGGGGCTTTTCTTCAATTTTAAGCAATTTCTTTTTATTTTTCGCATCAAAAACGGCAACACCAAAACGCCTTAACTGGCTTTTTCCGCTTATTTTTTTAAGAAAAACGGTTGCACCCGACTTAAACTGCCTGACATAAGATTTTATTTCCGCATCTGTTGTATTGTCACCCAGGATCACGGTTAAAGGCTCCCCGTCGGCAAAATCCTCAGCCAGAGACAGCGCATCAGCAATTCCCCCGTCGGCTTTCTGCTGGTAAGCATACTCCAGGTGTTTGACACCAAGCTCCTTGCCGTTTTTTAAAACTCCGATGAAATGACCGGCATGCGGACCGCTGGTTATTATCAATATTTCAGTTATTCCTGCCGACACCAATGTCTTGACCGGATAAAAGATCATCGGCTTATTAAAGATCGGAAGAAGATGCTTATTGGTGGCATAAGTCAAGGGATAAAGCCTGGTACCCAAGCCACCTGCCAATATAATGCCTTTCATAAAATGGGCTTTTAGCGCAGTATCGCTCCTCTGATGATGACAATCGAGAGGATGGCGATGAGGCTATATTCTATCACAATCCTATAATGCAAATCACCTTTCAGATAATGATGGATAAGACCCCAGATAACATAAAGAACGGCGATGGCAATGGATACGGCCATCTGTTGGCGGGGAAATCCCTGATTGAGATAAAAAAGTAAAAACCCGACAGTTAATAAAAGGATTAGAGAGATGTAATGAAAGAAAAAATGCTGATTTTTTTTCATATTATAATATTGCTCCTATTCCGGTAGCGCTCATAGCGCCTAAAAGAGCCAATAAAAACATGACATGGGCCAGGCTATGACCGCTAATTCTAATTGTTTTATGCCTCCAAATAAAGATACTGTCAATAAGAAGAACCACCAGCATAAATTCGGCAATAAACAGTGAGATAGTGCGGTTAATTCTTAGCGGGTGTTTGACTGTATTTTCGTTGGTGACACCGGCCTGATTGGTAACCGGCTCCTCTTTAACGGGCGGCATAACCTCTGCAAGTTCCTGAGATTTTTCAGTTTCTTTTGCTATTTCTTCCGGTGCTGTTTTAACCGTGGCTACAAGCGGCTTTGTCCGGGCGCCAAATTCCTGCACTACCAGAGTTGTTTCCTCGCTATTGAGAAGGCCATTTTTTACTGCCAAACCGATTTCGGTATATTCCCTCTTAAGAATATTAGCCCGATGGGTTGGCGATTTCATCCAGGCTGCAACCACATCGCTGGAATTATCGAAACTTTTGGCCAGATTTTCACCGGCATAAATATACTGATAGCCTGAACCGGTGATAAACTCCCAGGGTGTTGTTCCTGTTGGAGAGATATGCGCCCAATAATTCTTGGCAAACATATCAACTGCTTTCTCTTGAGCGGCAGTATTTAACTCTGTCGAAACTGTCAAAGGATCAAGATTGGCTTTTTGCCTTTCCAAATTAACCAAAGTCAAAATTTTTTCGATACTGATATCGGTAGCATAGCCCAGTACTCCGGGACCAAGATCTTTAACAAAGAGATAGATCGACTGAAAGACAATCAGGAGAAAGATGTAAAAAAGGAGGTAAGAATGATGCAGGGCTTTGGCCTTGTAATTATTGGTGTGGTGCGGAAAAAAATAATGCCTAATTTTATGCGACAGATTTCCGGACATAAAACCATTGTGACAAAATTATTTTAGGAGATCAAGACGGGATGAGAGGAAGAGATTATAATTCGCAGGTGTTTTTAGTTTCTCCAAGACAGGTATCGCGGCCAATATTGCCTTTTATCTCATCATTTCCTTCCCCGCCATCGAGATAATCATCACCGTTATCACCGGCTAAAGCATCATTTCCTTCATCACCAAAAGCTCTGTCATTGCCGTTACCGCCTTCAATTTTATCATCACCCGTATTGCCATTAATGAGGTCGTCCCCGTTTGAACCAAGAAGATGATCTTTTCCTGCTCCTCCTGAAATCTGGTCACTGCCGTTACTGCCGTGAATATAATCATCCCCTTCTTCACCAAAAGCTATGTCGTTACCGTTGCTGCCGTTTATCTCGTCGTTACCTAACCCTCCAAAAATCATATCGTTGCCATTGCTGCCGTAGAGTTTATCATTTCCTTCATTACCGAATAAAAAGTCATTGCCGTTACTGTTATTAACATCATCATTACCCGGACCTGCCACTACGCAATCATTACCGTTGGAACTATTAATTCTGTCATTGCCTTCAAAAGTGAAGATCAGGTCATTTTTGTTGGTCCCTGTAAAATTATCATTGTCTTCTGTGCCGAAAATGGGACCATAGGGGAAATTAAGCGACTGGCATTCAACCGGAATAGCGATAGCAATACCGACCTTCAAATCGAAAACTACGCTGGCTTCCTGATAATAATTGTCTGCCTGAGGATCGAAAGTAACTTTAAAAGTGATCGTTTTATCATCACCCGGATTGAGATTGAATAAAGACATGCCTACCGGACCTAAACTGTCATTGAAAAATTGGCTGAGAGTTTTCGTACCTGTAGCTCCGCCGTACAGATCGCCGGCGCCTTCTGATATGACAATAAGCAGTTTATCTGAGAGATTTTTCAGTTGCGCGGTTTCTATTCCCCTGACGCCGACCGGCCGCAATGTCGAAGCATTATTGGTAATTAAGACATCACGGGATTCATCATCTCCGGGAGCAAAGCTATTGATAACAAAGATCGGATTACCTTCGGCAACTCCCCAATCAACGCTCAGATCACCAACAGCCTGAACGGTAGAGTTGGAAAACTTAATTCCCTTATTTAATCCAATTAATATGGCAATAAACAAAAGCAAAGATATAATTTTTATCAGTCTTTTTTTCATAAACTGTTAATTGTTCCCATTGTTGGACTACCGTCAATTTGCCAATCTGCAGAAGTATCTGTATCAGTTCCGTTGGGAATACGTGATAAAGTTTCGGTTGCACTAGGATCATCTGGAGGTGTAGGAAAAGCGCTCGTATCACTTCCATAGCTCATAAAATCAATATCT
>MFJA01000065.1:2356-5076 GCA_001779055.1 Candidatus Gottesmanbacteria bacterium RBG_16_37_8 | reverse complement strand
AAATAAGGAGTGTCGGAGGAATGGATATTTTAACCGGTCGTCCGTTCTTATCAAAACCGTCAAAATCGTTAAACATGCTGTCCTTACCTGAGATAAACGGAGTGCCGTATAAAACAGCATAATCATAACAGGCTTTGACAGCCCTTTTTAGCTGGCCAAGCCTTTTTGGATCGTAACTACTACACCAGCAGAAATTATCCAAAAGAGCAAGATGGTCAGGATCAGCTCCGGCAACTATGGCGCTTCTGACTGCAGTATCAATTGCCGAAGCTGCCATATGATAGGGATCAATATCACCGTAGGTCGGGTAAAGTCCGTATGACAGAACTACTCCTTTTTGGGATGAAAGTATTGGCCTGAAAACAGCAGAAGTGCTATTGATTCTGCCTCTTCCCTGCAGAGGCAAAAGTACGGAAGATGCCTGGACAAGATGATCGTATTGCTGGGAAATAAAAGAGAAACCGCCAATATTTAACCTTTTCAGTATTGACAGAAGATCAGCAGTAAAATTTTTTTTATCGGGGAACAAGGGTTCCGGAAATTTTAGAGGTTTAAAAGAAGAAGTCAATTTCTTCACCGGCCGGCCGTCATGTAAAAATTTGAGATCAATATCCATAATAGTTTTACCTTTATATTTGACCAGGCATTTCCCCGAAGCGGTAAATTTTCCGATAACCGTTGCCTCAACACCGCGGCTTGTCAGGAGGGAATTTAATTTTTTCCATTGTCCCGGAGGCACTGCCAGAGTCATTCTTTCCTGAGATTCGGATATCCAGATTTCCCAGGGGGAGAGTCCCGGATATTTTAGAGGTACCTTTTCAATATCAACCAGACAGCCGCCTGATTCCTTAGCCATTTCCGCAACCGAGCAGGATAAACCTCCGGCACCGTTATCAGTAATACTATGGTATAACCTCAAGTCTCTTGCTTCTTTGACCAGGGCGTCACTGAATTTCTTTTGAGTTATCGGATCGCCTATCTGGACAGCAGAGACAGGACTGCCCGCATCCAATGCTTCTGAAGAAAAAGTAGCTCCGTGAACGCCGTCTTTACCTACCCGGCCGCCGACAATAACGATGTAGTCTTCGGCTTTTGCTT
The DNA here is from genome assembly GCA_001779055.1 of Candidatus Gottesmanbacteria bacterium RBG_16_37_8. Taxonomy (GTDB): domain Bacteria; phylum Patescibacteriota; class Microgenomatia; order 2-02-FULL-39-11; family 2-02-FULL-39-11; genus 2-02-FULL-39-14. Next base: position 3,978 of record MFJA01000065.1, on the reverse strand, counting down.
TTTTCTGATAGGACAAAGTCCCCTTTATTTTTTTGGGGATAAGCCCGACTGTGCCGACAAAAACCAACGGTTTTCCCCTAAATCGCTCGTCAAAGAAAAGAAAGCCCAGGGGAGTCGGAATACCTGACTGGTTGCCTCCGGCATTCACTCCTTCGATAACACCGTCCATAATTCTTCTTGATGAAAGCATTTTTTGGGTAAAATTCTTTCCTTTATAAAGAGGAACATCTTTGCGGGGATCGGCAAAACAAAAACCATAAATGTTGGCAACCGGTTTAGCACCCAGGCCAAAACCGATCGTATCGCGATTGACACCGACAATGCCTGTGATTGCTCCGCCAAAGGGATCCAAAGCCGAAGGACTGTTATGCGTTTCCACTTTATGAGTGATCAGATAATTTTCGTCAAAAGCAATTGCCCCGGAATTATCCTGAAAAACGGAGACACAAAAATCTTTTTTGCCTTTTTTCTTTCTTATTTCATCGGTTGCGCCTTTGATATAGGTCTTAAACAGACCGTCTTTAAGATCATCCAATGGATCAGCAAAAATAGTATGCTTGCAATGCTCAGACCAGGTTTGGGCAAGCGATTCGATCTCAATATCGGTCGGATTTCTGCCCATTTTTTTAAAGTAATCTTGAATGGCTTTCATCGAGGACAAGCTTAAAGCTAAAGGACCGCGCCTTTGGCCATCAGCATTAGCAATTCCGGATTTGCCGATAATCTCCAATTCTTCATCCGGCAATTGCAGATTTACTGCTGTTACTTTTGAAGTCTTTGCTAATTTAACCTTGGGGATTGAGACAGACATGCCTTTTTCTTTGACAAATTGACGGAAATTTTTGATCTTTATCAGCTGGATCAGGGGATTATAAAGACTGTCAGCCAATATTTTTACATCTTTCTCAGCTATTTGGCCGTTAATAAAGGTTGTCCGGGATGAATAAACTCCTTCTCCATTTCGGAATTTTGTCTTATGATAATCGCTGATCATTTCCTTAACAGTATTAGCAACGTTATCAGTCACACCGGGAAGGTATCCGACTTCAATCGCCCAATCAAATGCGGGAAGAACAGTGGGGATTGGAGAAATCAGGTATTTTTGGGTGACAGGATTGGTTATAAGTTCTGCAATTTTAAAGATCTGCCCTGGGGAAAATTTTTTGTCTACAGTATAATTATCGGTCAGGAATAAGTTCTTGATTTTACCGGTAAAGGAGAACTGCTGCCATTTTTTCAGTCTGATGGAAGCCCGGGCATCCTCAACAGTACTTATTACTTCTATTCTGAAAAGCATTACGGTCGTTTATTGTTTTTTTTCCGTTTGCTTGATACAGGCAGCTAGGTACTCAACAAATATGGCATGCGGATGAAGCGGCCGGCTTTTATATTCGGGATGGCCTTGAGTACCCAAATAAAAAGGGTGTTCAGATTCGGACAATTCTATGATTTCCACCAGATCTTCGACGACTGAACGGGCAGAAAAAATCATACCGTGACTTACATAATCCTTAACATAATCATCATTAAATTCATAACGGTGGCGGTGTCTTTCACTGGTTAATCCTTTTCTTTTATCAATAAACTGATTGTGTTTTTCATAGGCTTTCCAAGCATGGGTA
>MFJA01000065.1:2100-2346 GCA_001779055.1 Candidatus Gottesmanbacteria bacterium RBG_16_37_8 | reverse complement strand
CTATGGCACCCCAAGCACCCAATCTCATTGTACCCCCATAGGCACGTCTCTCCATGAATTCTTTCTGAGCAGGCATAAGACGGATTACCGGATAGGGAGTATTAAGGTCGTTTTCAGTAGTATTTGCTTTGGTCCAACCTAAAACCTCTCTGGCAAAAGCAATTACTGCCAACTGCATACCATAACATAAACCCAAATAAGGAATTTTCATTTTTCTGGCAAAGCCGGCTGCCTGAATCATGCCTT
>MFJA01000065.1:968-2092 GCA_001779055.1 Candidatus Gottesmanbacteria bacterium RBG_16_37_8 | reverse complement strand
TGGGAACAATCATGCCTTCAACTTTAGGCAGAACGTTTTCAATTCCTTCCTTTTCTACCTTTTCTGCATCAATCCATAAAGTTTTTACCTTGGCATCCGATGCCCAGGAAGCGTGATCTAGAGCATCCATTAAGGCGGCATAAGCATCGCGCAGCTGATATTCTCCGGTTTTAAAATATTTACCAACAATGGCAATAGTTATTTGATGTTTTTTGGGACTTTTTATTTTATCGACCAGATTTTGCCAATTCCTCAAATTAGGTTCACGATATTTTAAACTCAGCTTCTGACAGATTTTACGAAGTAATTGCTGCTGATGAAATTGTATTGGGACTTCATAGACAGTTTGCGCATCAGGACTTGAAATAATATCCTCGCTTCTTATATTACAGAAAAGAGAAAAACGGTCCCTTCTTCTTTTATCGAGAGGCTTTTCACTTCTGGCAATAATGAAATCGGGCTGGATTCCCATGGAATTTAAAGCTCTGACAGATTGCTGAGTCGGTTTAGTTTTCGGCTCGCCCAAATGAGGCGGAGTCGGAAGATAACTGACATGGACATGAATAACATCACCCGGGTTTTTCAGAGTGAGGATACGGGAAGCTTCATAATAAAAAAGATTCTGGTATTCTCCGACAGTACCGCCTAATTCAATGACGACTACTTCGACTTTATCTTGTTTAACGGCGAAATTGATCCTGTCGATAATTTCATTGGTGATATGGGGAATGCCTTCGACATCCTCTCCCTGATATTCAAACCTTCTTTCCCTGTCGATAACATCCTTATAAATCTGGCCCATGGTAATGAAGTTGTACCTGTGCATATTTTTGTCAAGGAATTTTTCATAGGTACCGATATCCATGTCAGACTCCGTACCGTCCTGACAAAGAAAGGGGTCTCCGTGTTCAATTGGGTTAATGGTACCGGCATCCAAATTAAGATAATTTTCACACTTAACATTGGTGACACTAATTCCTGAAGACTGCAGAAGAAAGGCAATTGAAGCTGAGGAAATGCCTTTTCCCAAACCTGAAAGCACACCACCGGAAACAAAGATATATTTAGTGGGCATAAGCTAGAATAGCAAAATGGCTCAACCGGTGTCAATAGGTTTTTCCTTG
>MFJA01000065.1:641-742 GCA_001779055.1 Candidatus Gottesmanbacteria bacterium RBG_16_37_8 | reverse complement strand
TTTTGACTGATATTCCTGTTGTAGTAAGATCTTCGATCACCAGAACATTTCTGCCTTTTATCAACTTGTCATATCCGCGACGGAAAATATGTTCGCTTTCG
>MFJA01000065.1:357-499 GCA_001779055.1 Candidatus Gottesmanbacteria bacterium RBG_16_37_8 | reverse complement strand
GCGGCCTATTTGGGCTGTTTCTTTGGTATGCGGATAGACAGCATCTTTGTTGATATAGACGCTGCCGTGCTTGCCGGAGGTATAGACAAAATGATCATCGGAGATAACCGCCCCGACTTTTTTTAAAATAGAGATAACATTA
>MFJA01000065.1:0-259 GCA_001779055.1 Candidatus Gottesmanbacteria bacterium RBG_16_37_8 | reverse complement strand
ACCGTTTCCGGCAAAGATAATACCACGGGAGGAATTAATTATGGCGTTTAGACCTTGGCTGTCACAGCCTGCTTTGACAGTTTTTTCTAAATCTCCGCCCTGAGCTCCAATTCCGGGAATTAATATCGGCATATCACCAACAATACGTCGCACAATCTTAAGCTCGCTAGGGTAGGTGGCACCGACAACCAGTCCGCAATTTCCGTTATAATTCCAATCTTTAACAATATTTTCAGCTAATTTCTGATATAAAGGTTTT
>MFJA01000064.1:15061-15326 GCA_001779055.1 Candidatus Gottesmanbacteria bacterium RBG_16_37_8 | reverse complement strand
GGTATATCTTTTTAAGGATGAACAGGGATCGATAATTTATATAGGCAAAGCAATTAACCTGAAAAAAAGAATATCTTCCTATTTTCGTCAGAAAAGTAAAGATGAAAAAGCAGGTTTAATCGTCAAATCAGCTCAAAGAATTGAATATATTGAGGTTGCCAATGAATTTGAAGCACTTTTATTGGAAGCAGGACTTATCCAAAAAAACAAACCAAAATACAATGTTATCTGGAGGGACGATAAATCCTACATATATATACGTATT
>MFJA01000064.1:13763-15023 GCA_001779055.1 Candidatus Gottesmanbacteria bacterium RBG_16_37_8 | reverse complement strand
GCTTGTTATACGGACCTTATCCGTCTTCAAGAACAGTAAAAGAAATACTTTATTTTATCAGGCAGATTTTTCCCTACTGCACTCAAAAACCGGTCCTTAAAAGAGTATGTTTTTATCATCATCTGGGATTATGCCGGCCATGTCCGGCTGAAATAGTCAAGGAAAAATCAGCTGAAAGAAAAAAGTTAAAAAAAATTTATTTGTCTAATATTAAAAACATCAGAAAAGTATTAACCGGTAAATCCGATATAGTTATTAAAAATCTTAAAAGATCCATGAAGAAAGCTGCAGAAAACAAAGTTTATGAAACAGCAGCCCGTATCAGGGACAGGATAAATGAATTGATCAAATTTCATGACAGGAAAGGTTTTTTCATTGATCAATATTTAGAAAATCCTCAAATTGCGGTAAATACCTGGAAAATTGAACAAAAAAAATTAGTTAAAGAATTAAAAAAACACCTTTATATTCCTTCTGAAATTAATACTGTTGAATGCTACGATATCAGTAATTTAGGAGGAAAACAGGCAACTGGCTCTATGATTACTTTTATAAATGGCAAAGCTGATAAATCACGTTATAGGCATTTTCGCATTAAAACTATTGCCTCGCCTAATGATTTTGACATGCTTAAAGAAATATTTGTTCGGCGCTTGAAGCACCGGGAATGGCCATTACCGGATTTATTTGTGGTTGACGGAGGAAAACAACAGCTGGCGGTTCTGTTATCTGTTTTGCATTTTTATAAAATGGAAATTCCTGCTGTTTCTTTGGCTAAAAGATTTGAAGAAATTTTTGTTCAATCAAATGGCGCTTATATAAAAATTAAATTATCCTCTGATTCACCTGCATTGAATTTAATGAAACGAATGAGGGATGAAGCCCATAGATTTGCTCTTATCTATCACCGGAAACTGAGACTGAAAAATCTTCTTAATTTATTGCACAATTGAATTCTCTATGCTAATCTGAAATTCGTTTTTTAAAATGCGTACAATTTTTAGAAAATATCTGATTTCATTTTTATCCGTATATTTCATATCTCAATTAAACCTAGGATTAAAAGTGGAAAATAATTGGTCAGGTTATCTTTTTTCAAGCTTAATATTGTTTATAATATTACTGATAAAACCGTTTATTGATGCTCTGTTATTTCCAATACATCTCTTGACTCTTAATTTATCTAATTGGCTGACATATATTTTATTTATTATTCTCTGGTCTTGGCTTTTGCCTGAAATAAAATTTAATGCTATTAAC
>MFJA01000064.1:10886-13753 GCA_001779055.1 Candidatus Gottesmanbacteria bacterium RBG_16_37_8 | reverse complement strand
AAATATTAATCCGCTTATAATACCTTATTGGGTTTCAGTTATTCTGATATCTTTATTAATTATTTTGTCTGTTAAATTTTTTACCTGGGTCATGAAATGAAAAAAGATAAATCGTATGTTGTCATTGGAGGCGGCACAGGAACTTTTTCCGTTCTATCCGGATTAAAAAAATATACTGAAAATATTACTGCTGTTGTTTCCATGGCTGATTCCGGAGGCAGTGCTAAAAAGGAAAGAGATGAATGGGGATTATTACCCAGTTCCGATATACGAAAATCTCTACTGGCACTGGCCGATGTCTCCGCTAAAGATAGCCTTATATTAAGACGTTTGTTTGAATACCGTTTTGCCAAAGGCATTGGATTATCGGGAATGACTTTTGGCAATCTTTTTTTAGTTGCTTTATCAAATATAACTAAATCACAACTCAAGGCAATTGAACTGGCAAGTGAGCTGTTAAGAATTAAAGGCAAAGTATTACCGGTTTCCCTTGATAAAGTCGATTTAACCGCTACATATAGTGATGGATCTATTGTTACAGGTGAACATAATATTGATGATCCTGTCCATAACGGTAAATTAAAGATTGTTAAATTATCAACAGTTCCCGAGGCAACTGTATCACCTCATGTACTTCATACAATTGAAGACTCTGATGTGCTGATTATAGGTCCCGGAGGTTTTTATACAACCATAATTGCTAATTTGGTTGTCAAAGGAGTATCTGCCGCCATAAAAAAAAGTCATGCCAAAAAAATATTCATAATAAACATAATGACAGAATACGGTCAAACGTATAACTTTACAGCTAAAACATTTATTCAGGAATTAGGTAAATATATGGATATATCAAAACTAAATTATGTGCTGTTAAATAATGCACCAATTCCTGATTACATTCTTAAAAGATATCAAAAATCTCAGGCTATTCCTGTAATAAATGATCTTAAGGGTAAATTCCCTTTTAAAATCATTTCTGCTGATTTGCTTTCTCAAAAAAAAATTAAAAGAGAAAAAGGGGATATTTTAAAAAGAAGTTTAATAAGACATGATCCTGATAAGATTGCCCGAATTTGTTTGAAACTGAATTAAAAAAGATGTTTTGTTGCTGTTCTTAGGGTATAATAATCCTATGAAAAGTTTACTTCTGACAATTCAAATTTCAGTTTCAGTATCTTTAATTATCTTAATTCTAATTCAAGCTAAAGGTGTTGGATTGGGTCGGGCTTGGGGAGGCGGCGGTGAGTTTTACAAATCAAGACGTGGAGTAGAAAAGGTTATCTTTAATTTGACTGTTGCTTTAGGAGTCCTGTTTCTGGCTTCATCGGTTCTTAATCTGGTCCTTCTTTAATCATGCGCAAGCTGATTCTTTATCTGGTATTTTATCTCCAGACTTTTATTAAGCGTCATATTAGTCAATTAGCTTTTTCTGTATTAATAGGTTTTTTCATCACTTTATTTATTCTACAGGTATATCCGCTTGTATCGGCAATATTAATCCGAAAACATGAGCGAATAGGTATAATAGGTATATATTCAACCTCAAATTTACCCCTGTCAATTCGAAATAAAATTAGTTTCGGTTTAATGGCACTTTTGCCCGATGGGCAAGCAACACCGGCAGCTGTTATATCCTGGGAAGTGGTAAATAATTTAATTTACACTTATAAACTTAAGCCTAATCTTACCTGGCATGACGGTAAAAAATTTGCAGCCGGAGACGTAAATTATAAAATCAAAGGAGGTAAGATTACTACACTTGACAATTACACTTTAAAAATAGAGTTAAATGAACCTTTTTCTCCTTTAAATGTTTTTTTGACTCAACCTCTTCTTAAGGATGGGCTAATCGGTTTGGGTAACTACAAGATAGTTGGAGCAACTTACCGTGATGATAATAAAATCAGTGAATTAACTCTATTACCGTTTGACAGAAAATTACCTACTATAACCTATAAATTTTATCCTAATGTTAATGAAACATTACTGGCTTTTAAATTAGGTGAAATTGATCATTTGGAAGATGTTGAAATCGACAGCGGTTTTATTAATTGGAAAAATGTTGTTGTGGAAAGCAAATCTATTTATAACAGGGTTGTAGCCATATTTTTTAATTTTAATAATGATAAATTAAAAGATAAGGAAATAAGACAGGCTCTGGCTTATGCCATTCCTCCATTTGAATCTTTTGATAAAGCAGTTTCTCCTATTTCACCTTTTTCCTGGGCTTATTCCCAAAAATTAAGGTTATATAAGTACGATCCGGAAACTGCACAGAAAATATTATCTAAAAGTCTTTTAGCTTCTTCCTCTTCTGAATTAATTTTAACAACCTCACCGACACTATTAAAAACAGCTCAAAAAATTGTTGATGCCTGGAATAAAATCGGTATAAATTCTAAAGTCAGAGTTGATTCAACAATTCCAACAGATTATCAGGTATTGCTGCGAAATATGCTTATACCATCTGATCCTGATCAGTATATCTATTGGCAATCAACTCAGGAAAACACCAATATATCCAAATATTCCAGTGCTAAAATAGATAAACTTCTTGAAGACGGACGTAAAACCTTAGATAAAGAACAGCGGGAAAAAATTTATGCTGATTTTCAATTTTACCTGGTAGATGATGCTCCGGCTATTTTTCTTTATTATCCTAAAGTACTTACGATACGTAGGAAGTGAATTAGCAGTATAATACTAAAAAACCGGTCCGGTGGCGGAACTGGTATACGCGCAGCACTTAAAATGCTGTGGTGGTAACACTATGAGGGTTCAACTCCCTCCCGGACCACTAAATACTAACTATACTTCATAGTTTTACCATAACTATTGAATTGACTTTTTATTATTCTCAGAATAAT
>MFJA01000064.1:10564-10872 GCA_001779055.1 Candidatus Gottesmanbacteria bacterium RBG_16_37_8 | reverse complement strand
TCACTAACAAATACTTACTTTTATGCTTAAATTTATTCGAAAAAGATACAAAATTCTGCTAATTCTATTTATTCTTCTGATAATTGGTTTTTTTACTGTCCGTTCAAAAATTAAATCAGGTCCAAAGATTAACGGTAAAACAACCGCCACGGTTAAAAAAGGTGATTTGGAGGAAACATTGACCATATCGGGAGAAATTGATGCTGATGAGAAAGTGACATTGAGATTCCCAACGTCGGGAAGGCTATCCTGGGTTGGGGTTAAAGAAGGTGATTATGTAAAAAAATATCAAAGTATTGCTTCTTTAG
>MFJA01000064.1:10208-10457 GCA_001779055.1 Candidatus Gottesmanbacteria bacterium RBG_16_37_8 | reverse complement strand
AAGGATATTAGACAAAGCTCAATTTGATTTGGATACCTCAGTTTTGGATGTAGAAATCCAGCATCTGGCTGTTGAATACGCCAATTTATGGACTCCAATCAGCGGAATAGTCACTAAAATTAGTGCATCTTTTGCCGGTGTTAATATTACTCCGGCCTTAGCTGAATTTGAAATAGTTAATCCAGAATCAGTTTATTTCAGTGCGTTAGCTGATGAAACTGAAGTAACCAAACTTAAGGAAGGAGCAAA
>MFJA01000064.1:9109-10171 GCA_001779055.1 Candidatus Gottesmanbacteria bacterium RBG_16_37_8 | reverse complement strand
TTATTCCCAAAACTGATGAAACAGGTGTCGTTTATCGCCTTAAATTTGATTTTGGCCAACTTAACAATGATTTTCGCTACCGGATTGGCATGGTCGGAGATTTATCGTTTATAACATCCCAAAAAAAAAGTGTCTTATATCTGCCTGCAAAATATATTAGATCGAAAAATGGTAAAAAATTTGTTTATTTGAAAATAAATGACCAACCTGTAAAAACAGACATTAAAACAGGTATGGAAGCCAACGACCTGACAGAAATAACTTCGGGACTGACCGAAGGAAATAGGGTCTATTTAGCGGAATAAATCATGATCGAGTTAATAAAAGTCTCCAAAATTTACCAATTGGACGAGGATTTATTCACCGCCTTAAAAAATATAAATATTACAATTAAGCAGGGTGAGTTAACTGCCATCACCGGTCCATCAGGGTGCGGTAAATCAACCTTAATGCACATCATTGGACTTCTTGATGAACCTTCCTCTGGAAAAGTATTATTCAACGGAAAAGATATAGCCGAACTTTCTGATAATGACATTTCTTCCTTGAGAAATGAATTTGCCGGTTTTGTTTTTCAGCAATTTAATTTAATAAATAAGCTTAATGTACTGGAAAATATACTTTTACCAACGCTCTATTACCGGCATAAATTACCTTTTAATGCCAATCAAAGAGCTTATGAACTGATGGAACGTTTTTCAATTGCCGAAAAAGCTAAATCCTTTCCCAATAAACTGTCTGGCGGACAGCAGCAGCGTGTAGCCATAGCCAGAGCGTTAATTAATAAACCGAAAATAATATTAGCTGATGAGCCTACCGGTAATCTAGATTCCAAAACAGGCTCTAAAATACTGGAGCTTCTACAGGAATTAAATAAACAGGATAAACTCTCTATTGTCATAGTTACTCATGATCCGCAAATTGCAACAGTCTTCCCGAGAAAAATCCGCATGCTCGACGGTCAGATTATAAAATCTAAGTAATGGGATTTTTTAAATTTATTTTATTTTCCTCTTTCGATGATTTTCGCCGTAATAAATTACGGACATTCCTTACGTCTCT
>MFJA01000064.1:0-9101 GCA_001779055.1 Candidatus Gottesmanbacteria bacterium RBG_16_37_8 | reverse complement strand
TGATCGGAGTTTCATCAGTGATTCTCTTAATGGCCTTAGGATTAGGATTAAAACAATATATCAAACAGACTTTTGAAGGATTAGGTTCCAATATTGTAATAGTCATGCCCGGATCTGCTTTTGATAATGGCGGATTTCAACCTGGACAAAATATTGGCGGTGTCCAATTTGACGAAAAAGATGTGGAAAAAATAAAAAAAGTATCAGGTATCAAATATACAGCTCCTTCTTTTATAAAAACTGTTACTGTTTCGGGAGAGGGTAAAACAGAAATTGCTGATTTATATGCAACTAATGAGGAAATATTTCCCATGCGGAATTTAATATTGCTTGAAGGTGAATACTTTAGCAAAAGCGATGTAGGTAAAAGAAGTAAGAAAGTAGTTCTAGGTCCGAAAATTGCCAAAAATCTATACGGTAATGAAAGTAATGCTTTAAATAAATCACTTAAAGTAGAAAATTTAAATTTCAAAATATCAGGAATATTGGAAAGTAAGGGTGGCGGAGGATTCGGCGGTCCTGATTTTGATTCCTTTATCTATGTACCATATAAATCTGTTTTATCGTTAAATCCGCAAAAGACTTTTAATGTAATTAATTTTCAGGTTGACAGTGAAACACGGATTTCAGATATTAAAAAGATTGTGGAAAATGAATTGCTGAGAAGATATGAACAAGATGATTTTTCTCTGGTGGAGCAAAAAGAAATACAAAAAACAGTTATTATGATATTTTCCATATTAAATTCGCTATTGGTAGCTATCGGAGGTGTTTCGCTACTTGTAGGAGGTATTGGAATTATGAATATTATGTTTGTTTCAGTAATTGAAAGGTATAAAGAAATAGGCATCAGGAGGGCACTTGGAGCAACACGCCGGGGAATTTTATCACAGTTTTTAATGGAAGCAGTTCTTTTATCTTTAATCGGCGGATCTTTAGGATTATTATTATCATCTGTTATTGTTTATCTGATTAGGTTTTTCTTTCCGGCTTATTTGGATTTAACAGCTGTGGGAGTTGCTTTGCTTACTTCATCTTTAATCGGAATTATTTTTGGTGTTTTACCTGCCAGAAATGCAGCCGGTCTTTCACCTGTTGAAGCAATCCGTTATGAATAAATTAACCGAACTTAAAATATTGATTAATTTGGCCTTTAAGGATCTTCTAAAAAACAAAATCAGAACATTATTGACATCTTTGGGAATTCTTATAGGAATTTTTTCAGTTGTTCTGTTAAATTCCTTAGGACTTGGATTTAAAAAATATATTGAAGATCAGTTTAAAAGCCTGGGAGCAAATTTAATTATCATTATGCCGGGTAAAGCATTTGCCGGCGGCTCTTACCGTGCTACCTCCAATTATCAGATGAATGCCATTTTTGATGAAAAAGACGTTTCCAATATCGAAAAAGAAAATCTGACATCTGTTGTTGCTCCTGCTTTTGTGAAATATCTTGAGTTTAAAGGAGATAAAGACAGTAAAATTTTGGAAACTATTATGTCAACTGAAAATGTTTTCAATGTCTTTAATCTGGAAATCGACCAGGGGGTATTTTTTACTCAAGCTGATATTAATAAAAAAGTCAAAGTTACAGTATTGGGATCAAATTCTGCACAAAAATTATTTGCTAATTCACAAAATGCACTCGGAAAAACAGTCAAAGTCGAAAGTATACCTTATAAAGTTATCGGAGTTCTTAAATCTAAAGGCGGTGGAGGAGGTGCTGTTCCATCTCTGGATGATCATGGCTATCTTCCATATAAAGGAGCTTTGAGTTTTAATCCCGACAAAAAATTTTTAGCAATATATGCTAAGACTGAAAATCAGGCAAATTTAGATATTTATAAGGAAAATCTTAAAAACTTATTGCTTAAAAGATATGGAGAAGATGATTTTTCCATTTTAGATCAAAGGGAAATATTCAATTCTTTTACCTCAATTTTTAATATGGTTAATATTGTCTTATCAGCAATTGCTGCCATATCTCTGGTTGTCGGCGGAATAGGAATTATGAATATCATGTTTGTCTCTGTTGTGGAAAGAATTAAGGAAATCGGTATAAGACGTGCTTTTGGAGCCCGTGAAAGAGATATTTTGAATCTTTTTATATTAGAAACAATTATTTTATCTTTAATTGGCGCTATATTGGGATTAACCTTATCTTATTTAAGCGTCTTAGTAATTCAGAGATTCTTTCCTGCTTATATTGATCTGAAAACGGTTATTTTATCTTTAGCTGTATCTGTCAGTATAGGTCTGATATTCGGGGTTCTACCGGCATTAAGGGCTGCTAAACTGTCACCTGTTGAGGCCATCAGGCAGGAATAATTATGTACCCCCAGGCAGAGTCGAACTGCCATCTCCTCCTTAGAAGGGAGATGCTCTATCCTTTGAGCTATGGGGGCTTAAATACTCATGAGCTACCGGGCCTTCTACTTTTACCCCAAATTTAAACAATTATAGTTGATAGAGCCACTTTCTACTACATAGTGAGTTTTATAATTGTCCAACTAATATAAATTGTGGTTAAATTATATTGAAATGTCCCTGAAAGTAAAAATTATTCTTTTTTCAACCATAATCAGCGCCTTAACAATCATTGCAGTTCAATTGCTTTTTTTCTCCGGAATAAATAACCTTATTTCTCCCGTGTTTATCACTATCATCGGTATTTTGATCTTATTGGTCATTTATTGGATCGCTGTAGATCTGATTTTTCAAAAATTAATTTATTTGATTGAAATAGCCCAAACAATAGCCAACGGCAATTTGAATGTCAGACTAAAAAAAAGCTATCTGGGAAGGGATGATGAGATAGGTATAGTTTCGAGAGCTTTTTATTTTATGTTATTAAAAATAAGGCAGACCTTAAACTCACTTGAAGATAAAGTCAGAATAAGAACAGAAGAGCTTGCCAATGCTAAAGCAACGGATGAAGCCATGCTTACCAGCATTGCTGATGCAGTCACAGCCGTGGATAAAAACGGTAATATAATTTTTATCAACGATAAGGCTGAAATGATGTTCAGCTGGGAAAAACAAGAAGTAATTGGAAAGAATATTTTATCTGTCTGGCAGCTGAAAATAGATGTCAATAAAGAGGTAAATTTTGAGAATCATCCTATTTTAATGGCCTTGTCCGGTCACAAAATTTTTCTGACCATGAAAGACAATTATTGGTGCTATAGAGATAATAATGTTCCTTTTCCGGTAAACGTTTCTGTCTCTCCGATTTTTTTGGATCAAAAAATAATCGGAGCCATAATAATTACTAGAGATATAACAGATGATAAAAAAATAGACAAGGCTAAGACGGAATTTGTATCTCTTGCTTCCCATCAACTGCGTACACCTTTATCAGCCATAAATTGGTTTGTTGAGATGATAAATTCCGGTGAAACGGGAGAAATCAATCAAACGCAAAAAAAATATCTGGAAATCATCCAGAACACCAGTAAACGTATGTCTGAATTGGTGAATTCACTGCTAAATGTTACCAGGATTGAACTTGGCAACTTTTCCATCGAACCTCAGCCATATGACATTATATCTTTGGCAAAAATGACCATTACTGAATTACAACCGGAAATAAACGGGAAAAATATTATTATTGAGCAGGATTTTGATACAACCTTAAACCATATTCCTATTGACATCAAACTGACGACAATGATTTTTCAGAATTTACTGTCTAATGCCATAAAATATTCATATCAAAACGGAAAAATAAAATTTTCGATAAAAAAAATGAATATTGATATTTATATTATAGTGGAAGACAACGGCATAGGAATTCCTAAAAATGATCATGCTAAAATATTTTCGAAATTTTACAGGGCAAGTAATACTACCAAAATACGATCAGAAGGTACCGGTCTTGGACTTTATATTATTAAAAATATTATAGAACAGATCCAAGGTAAAATTTGGTTTACATCAGAAGATAATAAAGGATCTACGTTTTACATCACTTTTCCAGTGTCAGGTATGATTAAGCGGGAAGGGCAGAAGAAATTGTCTTAAGGTAGCTTGCCTTTTCTATATTAATTTTATATTATGAATTTATGAGTAAAATCCTTGTAATCGAAGATGACTCAGTATTACAACAGGCGTATAAAGATAAATTTGAAAGAAACGGCTTTCAGGTCATATGTGCGGTTTCCGGTGAAGAAGGAATACAAACCGCAGCAAAGGAAATTCCGGATTTAATCATATTGGATATAATTCTGGTTGGAAATTTAACTGGTGAAGATGTCTTAAAACAAATAAAATTAAATCCTAAAATCAGCTCTATTCCGGTAGTGATTATGACTAATTTGGATGATAAAATGTTTAAATTTTATGATATGGGAGCTAACTGGTATTTTGTAAAAGCAACTACAACTCTTGAACAGGTACTAAATAAAATCAAAGAAATTCTGAATCACAATTAAGATCTGGCGGCGCATTCTACCGCTGAATTAAAGTCTGGAATCCGAATATCTCCATCACCGTAATTTTTTGGCTTCTTTGCTTAAACGCGTTTTTAAGAAATGAAAAACAGCATTTATTATTCGAAGATAATAATAAAAACAATAGAGTAGAAGAATCGGTTCGATTGGAGCGCGCAAACGTATGTATTCTGATTGGACAAAAAAAGTATTGAAGGAAAGTTGATAGAATACAATAATTCCTAGAATTACCACAATGGTATTAATTTGATCAGGTTTTTTAAAAAAGCAATAAAGACTGTACGGATAAAGGATAAAAAAGGAGAGAAACGTTATCTGCAGAAGATTATATACGGACAGAAGATAATTCCAAAATAGCCGGACCATGTTATTATTTGCCCAGGTAGAGATCCAGGTCATGTCAGAAGCGGTAGTAATCAGGGCATGAGGAAATAGCATAGTCGATCGGGCAATATAGGTAAAAGGTTGTTTAAGAATAATTTTTTTGGCAAATGGTCCGATTATCTTAGCAGAGTTAATAGAATAAAGATTATCCTCAAGATTTAAAGCAAATAAACAGTCCGTAGTATCATTTAATGGAGTAATCGGATGGTTTTTAACACAATCATACAGAATTTTTTCATATTTATCGGCTGGAGTAAAATTGTGAAGATCAAGCCTGTACTGCCAGATTTTAGCTAACAGGTTATGAACTGGAACAGTGGAAATACCTGTATAAGAGTATAATTTATAATTCTGATATGAGTAGTACAACGGTACAAGAGCCGTTGAGGCAACGATAAAAAAAGAAGCAATAATAAGTCTGAGTTTATTTTGTTTGAAAAGGTGGTAGATAATGAAAGGCAATAATGCAAAAGTTAAAATTAGATAAACCGGCCGCAGTAAAAAGAGAATATCGGATATAATCACCGTAACCAACAGATATAATAAATTTTTGGAGGTGATAAATTTTATTGCTGAAAATACATAAATACTCATTACTGCCAGAGTAAGACATTCTGTCAGAATATTTTTATCCCAACCGAAAATCCGAATGTTTAACGCATAAATTATTGCCACCAGTAAAAATTTTCGTCCATACCCAAATATCAGACCGGACAGCAGTATGAAAAAAAACGCTCCAAGCAAACTGATATCTTTCTGAAATCTTAACAAATTCCGGAAATTGATAGTATAAATATTTAAACTATCAACAATAAAATCACCTCTTAACTTACTGAGATTAAGTAGTACCAAAGGGTAGAGCGGTAATCTGAAGGGATTTACCAACGGAGCATGATTGGCCAGTTCCTGGGCTCGGTTCAGGTAATGATAAGTATCAGGATAGAAGAAATACAGCGAGCTATTGCTGTAATACAGATTTCTGATGTAATAGACGATAAAACAAACAAAGATAACAACAATTACAGTTTTGAATTTTTTGAAAGTTTTCAATTTTATCTAAAAGTAAGATTTTACTATAATGAGCGGCGGAGGGGATTTGAACCCCTGACCTTCTCCTTGGAAGGGAGACATTCTACCGCTGAACTACCGCCGCGTTTTAACTAATATTATACCAAAAAGGAATTAATATATTATTACAGGGGTGCCTATCGGAGCCCAATTAAAAAGTTGTTCAGCTTCAGGAGTTTTCATATTGACGCATCCGTGAGACATAGGAGTACCGAAATTATTATGCCAATAAGTACCGTGAAATGAAAATCCCCGATACCACGGAATTTTGCTGTTGCCAAAAAACATGACCCAGGGAACATTTGGTAAGTAATAATATGTATTATTAGCTTTATTTCCTCCTGACATTTTTTGAGCTCTGACTTTACGCGCAATTGTAAAAGTACCTCTTGGTGTCGGAGCCCATTTCCCGGTTGAGACGATAAAATCGAATAATTTAGAATTTCCGTCAAAACCGTAGACGTGTTGATTTTGCAGATTAACTTCTATTCGTTTTGCTCCCACTTGTTCCCCTAAAACATATGCAAATGAATCGATAATTGACGGGATCTTGACTGTATTGCCTAAATATTCACCTTCAGTTAAAGAAGGATCATATTCATCAGACAGCTGGGCAGTTTGTTCATTTGGCATGCAACCCATTGGGAGAGAATTGAGTTGCGTATTTACAGGCTGAATCATTAAGTTGATGAATATAAATTCCGAGATAAAGAAGAGTGGCAGTAACAGTAATATCTTTTTCATTGTGTTTACACAGAAAAAATCAGCAGATTTTATTCTGTGCCGAGAGTCAGAATCGAACTGACATTACGTGTTTTTCAGACACGCGCCTTCACCACGTCGGCCATCTCGGCTTAAATAAATTATATACCTTTTAATCGGGATTATTCTGTGGACCCGAGAGGTTTCGAACCTCTGACCTTTCGGATGTAAGCCGAACGCTCTACCCCTGAGCTACGGGTCCGGTTTAAATTAATCAATCCATTGTAGTAAAATATAGCTGTAGTTTCAATATTGCGGGGTCGTCTAATGGTAGGACAGCAGCCTTTGGAGCTGTTTATCATGGTTCGAATCCGTGCCCCGCAGCTGTATTTTTAAATTACACTTCTAAATTAAAATAATTACGTAAATTTATCAGATGTTTAATCATCTTCAAAATAAACGCTTCATGCTGATCGGAGTATTTCCGAAAAACTTTTCCAATGAAGATATTCTGTCGGAATTGGAAGAATTAGATGCGTTGGTAAAAACCTACGGTGGTCAAGTCTTTGCACTTTCCGTTCAAAAAGCATATTCACCCTCTTCAGCTACTTACCTGCGCAGCGGAAAATTACAGGATACAACTGATTTGATTGAAAAAGAAAAGATAGATATTGTTGTTGTTAAAGATCCTTTGAGATCCGGACAAATGTATACCCTGGAAAAAATTTTTCAACAGGCTAATCCCCAAATTCAGGTTTGGGATAAAATTTTTCTAATTTTGCGTATCTTTGATCTCCATGCCCAAACGGCTGATGCTAAATTACAGATCAAAATTGCCAGTTTAAGACATCTGGGTCCCAGACTTTTCGGCATGGGTTACGTTTTATCCAGACAAACTGGCGGAATAGGAACCAGAGGTATCGGTGAAACTAATACCGAAATTATGAAGAGGCATTGGAGAAATGAAATATATACTATGAAAATGAAAATAAAAAATTTGGAAACAGACAGGATGCAACAGATTGACAGAAGAAGAAAAATTGGCTTAAGAACACTATCTATTGTTGGTTATACAAATTCAGGTAAAACAACTCTGTTTAATTTACTGACTAAAAAAAATAAACAGGCTGACAATAAATTATTTGTTACCTTAGACAGTACCTCCGGAAAGTTATTTTTGCCCAAATTAAATGAAACGGTATTATTAACAGATACCATAGGATTTATAAGAAATTTACCTCCTGTTTTAATAGATTCTTTTAAATCAACGCTTATGGAATCAATTAATGCTGATTTAATTTTGCATGTCATAGATATATCCGATAAGGAAATGCATTATAAAATTGAAGTCGTTGAAAAAATATTGAATGAAATCAATGTAAAAAATGCTGCTAAAATATTAGTCTTTAATAAAACAGATGTTGATAATAGTTATGATAGAAAAGAATTGATAAATAGATATCCCGATTATCCGCTTATCTTTATTTCTGCCTTGAAAAACGAAGGAATTTCAGATTTATATAAGGAAATTGAAAAAAAAGTAAATTAAAAAAAACAATTTGTGCCGGGAAGAGGACTTGAACCTCCAAGCCTTTCGGCGCAGCCTCCTCAAGACTGTGCGTTTACCAATTTCGCCATCCCGGCAAAAATTGTTGTGGGCCGGAGAGGACTCGAACCTCCAAGACTTTCGTCATACGCTCCTGAAGCGTACGCGTCTACCAGTTCCGCCACCAGCCCTCTTCCGAAATTATGATTTTTTGAGCGGCGGAAGGGATTTGAACCCTCGACCTTCTCCTTGGCAAGGAGACATTCTACCGCTGAACTACCGCCGCAACGCAAAAAATTTCTGCTGAAATTTTAACGTTGCTGAAACGCTTAAATTTGAATATCAAATTTATTGCGTTTCGCATTGCCAATTATATCAATTCACTTACCGGGCCACAATCCGCTTATTAAAAATTTTATAAAATTAATGATTCCGTATAAGAAACTATTTATCAATTTATAAATTGACGGCCATATTTCTTCTAACAAATTATGTAATCTTTCAGAAAATTTTTGCTGGGGAATTGAATAATTATCATCATTCATACTAGTTATTAAATTCTATTATTTGACCTACTTTTAATCGTAATTCTTCAATTGTACCGGCTTTAACCTCCATCACTTTATCCACCGGAAATTTAGGTGTTATCAGAGGTATATCAGTTGAACTAAAATTAACCGGAGGTGGAACTTTTTCTGATAAATCAACGATTGTATCTCCGTCAAGCCAAATAAAATCCAGCGGGATATACATTTCTTTCATCCAGAAAGAATAAACACCTTTTTGATTGAATATAAATAACATACCGTCATTTTTCGTTAAATTTTTTCTGCCGGATAATCCTTGTGATCTTAATGCATCGTTATCTGCAATTTCCAGATTGAAGGTCTGATTATTGATTTTGACCTTGGCTGTTTTATATTTAGTTTTGTCTGAAGAACTTAATAAAT
>MFJA01000063.1:6611-7903 GCA_001779055.1 Candidatus Gottesmanbacteria bacterium RBG_16_37_8 | reverse complement strand
GAAATCATACCTAGCTTTAATAATCTTTGGGTTTCCGGTGTCAACTCCGATCCAAAACGTCCATAGCGTTCCAGCTCATGGTAATCAGCAATTAATGACCTGATTTTATCAGCCAAAAACTTATGCAAGGGGCGCTGGGTCTGATGACCAACACGGGTAACGGAGAGATCGGGTTCAATTGAAGGATACTGACCTTGTGATCTTAATGAAGCTGAAAAAAGAATATGCCCATCAGTCATGGACATAATATTGGTAGGAATAAGAGCGGTAAAATTTTCCAGGTCAGTTTCGATGACCGGGAGAAGGGTAATAGAGGCATTGCCCCAATTGGCATTGAAATTACCTGCCCGCTCGACTAGATGAGATTGAGCAAAAAAGATATCGGCCGGATATGATTCCCGACCCGGAACCCGACCTGACAGTAGTCCAATTTCACGCAGATATTTAGCGTGAAGTCCCATATCGTCAAAAATCATTAAAACGTCCCGTCCTGATTTGACAAAATATTCTGCCACAGAACAGCCGACTGCCGGAGCAATGGAAATTAAAGGAGCACTGTCGGAGCTGGTGGCGGCAATGACCAAAGTATAGGATTGACCGCCTTCTTCAGTTAATTCTTTGATAAATTTTTTAACATCAATTTCCGCTTTGCCGATGGCCACATAGATACAGATTATTGATTTGCCTTTCTGATTGAGGATGACATCCAGAAGAAAAGGGGATTTACCGCTACGGGGCTCTCCAAAAATCAGCTCCCTTTGCCCTTTGCCAATAGGTAGAAGAGTATCAACAATAGTTATGCCTGTATAAAGCTGATCCGAAATGATTCTTCTTGAGTCAACTCCGGGAGCAATTATTCCGAAATTTATTCTTTCGTCCCCTAATTGAAAACCACCCTTACCATCTATGGGGATTCCCAGGGGATTAATAGCCCGTCCTATTAATCTTACTTGAGGTGGCAGACGGATACCGGTTTTATCAATAGTAAAGGAATCTCCGGGAGCCGGCCTATCGTGATCAAGCATCAAAGCCTCTATTTTTTCATGATCAAGAGCAGTAACTATTGCCCGGCCGCCTTTTTCGGAGAGGATGATATCCTCGATTTTAACACTGGGAAGACCTTCCAAATAGAGGAGGTAGTCCTGGGCTTTGACCACAAAGCCGACTTCTTTAGAGGGTGTGAGGGATGCAGCGGGAACAGAAGAGGTTGGTGGCGGAGGGGGGGCTGACTGTTGTGGGGAAGAAGAGGGATTCAGCGGCATGGCGGCGGTAGGTAGAGGTGGAGTTGCGAA
>MFJA01000063.1:5580-6552 GCA_001779055.1 Candidatus Gottesmanbacteria bacterium RBG_16_37_8 | reverse complement strand
AAAAAGTGGAGTGAAAGATCTTTATAGCGGTTATTCCAGACATAGGCACAACCTGAAACAAGGGTGGGGTTGCAGCGGACATCAATGATCAATTCAGGATTGAGGTTATGGCGAAACCAAACTCCCAGCTCATCTAATTGATATTCATCAAGAATTACAGCCAGATAAAGCGTCAGGACAGGAAGAACCTTCATGGTTTCAATGAGGCCGTTTATTAATAAGTAGAGATTGTCCCTGGTAAATAAATTAAAAAAATGATCATCAAAGTGGGAAAGTGCATCCCGGTCATGTTGGGATATTTGATTCTTGACAAGATAATCGGAAAATTGAAGACTTTCATCTTTAAAAAAGCGATTTTCCAGATATTCGCGAATGAGAGTTACCCGCCTTAAATAATCGGTTTTAGTATAGGTTTTAACAAGAATAATAGACTGGATTTGCCGGACATTCATTTAGGTTAGATTATGTTCGTTTTTAGCCTGTTCTAAGGCTTGAAAGATAATTTCACTATGTTCGGACAGGCTTAATTTTTTAACCAAAGTTTCTTCCAAAGTTTTTTCCAGGATATCTATAATATTTTTATTGATAACTTCAAGACGGTGCTTTTTATACATTTCCAGCTCGTTTCTAACGACTTTCAATTCCTCATCAATCTGGCGTTTGACTTTGGTGTTTATATCCATGATAAAAGCAGACATTATCTGTTGCGTGTTTTCGATCATGTGATTAGTTTTTTCCTGAAAGAGGCGCTGGTTTTGCATTTCCTGCTGTTTTAAATTTTGCTGAAGAATATTGAGATAATCAGTATAGGATTTTTCGGTACTTACCATACTAATTTTAAACTGTTCAATAAGTTTGCCTTCTAAAGCCTTTATTTGTACATCGAGACTTTGGCTTAATTTATCCATTTCCAATTTCTGTTTGGCGATAAATTCAATACCTTTTAATTCGGCGTTGGAGAGAATTTTATTG
>MFJA01000063.1:2365-5545 GCA_001779055.1 Candidatus Gottesmanbacteria bacterium RBG_16_37_8 | reverse complement strand
TCCTGATAATCAGGCAGGGAGTCGTCTTGAAGCTCTACTAAGGGATGATTTTTTTTAAGACTGCCTAAAATAAGGATAAAGATTTGGGAGAGGGCAGTGACAAAGGTCAAACCTAATATGGTAAAGAGAAGTATATTTTGATCCATGGGCAGTTTCAGCCAAAGGCTGACATGGTTACATTCTAAATAATTAGGGGAAGGTTTACAAGGAATTAAAAAAACAGTTATTGTTTGAGAATTTTTAAAAATATCCTATAATATTCACCTGATGACTGAGAATTTTCTAGAGAATGCCCATCCATACAACCTGGAAGCAGAATCATCCGGTTTAACTCTGCAACGCATTGTTGGAAAGGCAGCCGACATGGCTTTATCAGCTTTTCAGGAATTACGCCTTAATGTCCAACAACTTGTTCCGCCAATTTTACTCTGTGACGAAAAGGATTTGGTTAAAGAGACTGCTTTAGTATTCCAAAATTCACCATATACTCTACGTGAACAAGGAAATATATTATTTGAGGCAGTGTCAGGAGTTATTTATGCTTCTCGGCAACGGGTAGAAAAATTGTTGGGTGAGGGAAAGAGTGGAGAGTTCGTTTTACTCCTGATTCTACTTGAGGAAGATTTGCACGCATTGACTACTTTTCCTGATTTTGGAGATGAAATAAATGTGGTAAGGGCAGGATTAATGAAATTTGATTGTCCACGATCCTGGCATAATCTGGAACCGGGAGGGATATATTCATATAACCTTCAATCTCCGGAAGAGGAAGTAGAAGAAGTGGAAGATCGTGCTGATTATGGAACATCTGAAGATTTGCATCTTACTGAGCATCTTACCAGATATGCAGCCTGGTCTTTGTTTATCAATCAAGTAATTAGTCAGCAATATCCGCAGTTTTCCCATGTGTTTATGACGAAACCTGGAGATAGTGAAAATGATCCATTAATATATTTGACTATTTCTGCCAAGACGGACTTTATTGGTGTAGCGCTCAAATCGCTTGTTGAAGGCAATAGACAGGCGATTGCCGAAGTATGGCCAAAAGATATACTGAAAGTTTTAAGAATGCCAGATATTAGCATGTTTGCATCAACAGCAAAACCAGAAACTGAAATAGATTTATTTGATATCGAACAGCTTCAAATGTAATCTGACAAGGGTGAAGTTGATCGTTAGATTTTTTAAGAAGAAATTATTTAGAGTATTTCGTGCAAAGGTTCATCATTGCCAACTTGCTCAACCTTTCTGATGATTATTCGTTCCAGGTGTGGAGATTGGTTTATAAGAGATTGTCGGTTTGATACTCCATATACTTGAGTTGGTGTTGAAGTTTTTTGAGATTCATCTAATACGGCTGAAACTTCACTAAATATTCTTGCTCGATTGTAGGTAATTATTTCGCTTGGTGTAACTTTTCTGGCTAAACCTAAATAACCTATTCCTTCCTGATTATCCATTCCCTGTGATAAAAACAAGTATGACCGAGGTTCATCTGATCCTACAGGCAAACTTCCTTCGTTTGCTACGACAAGTAATCTTGCCAAATTAAAATATTTTATAGGATCGATTCTTAATAAAACGTTCAGATGATCTCCGTTCAAACCGATTTTCTGAAATAATTGATAAAATACTTGAGGGTCTTTAATACTGCGATTATCTGCGGCATTAATCATGGTTGAAAGTGCCTGAAAGGAGTCTATAAATTCTTCCGGTTGAATCATTAAATCAGAAAATATGGGAATAGTTGCATCTTCTACATTTAATCCTCTTTGAAATCCAGCCAAAACAACATAGTGACCATCTTCTTTAGTTTGATCACGACCTGCAGGAACAAGGTCACCTTTTCTATCCTGATAGGTAATAAACTCCCAATTTCCCAGGTGCATTTTTCCGCCATTTGACAACAGCAATGCCCGCCATAATTTTTCCTGATTTCCCTGACTAAGTCGAGATGAGAACATTTTCTCAGCAATTCTTTGTTGGTTTTCTGGAGCAAGACTTTGAAAATCACCTCGTAATTTGTCCATGACAACAGGTGGTAAGAAGTCCAATAGCCTGGGATCTCCTCTTAGAGCTTGTTCACCTGGCTCTAAACTATATTTATAGATGAAGTCATTAGGAGAAGATAAAAAGCCTATTTTAAACCCCTCTAACCGTTGGGCTCCAACAATTTCTTGTTTTGAAGTGCTCATTTGCTGATTATATCACACTATATAAAAGATAGTAAAATTGGTACAAAGTGGGGAAGGGGAGAATATATTGTCAAGGTGGCACCTTGACATAGCTGTCCCTTAAAGGGAGAGGATGATGAGGGAAAGGATGATGCCAGTTATTATTTGTAAACGTCTTTTCGATGACCGACTTTAAGAATAACTAAAGTGTCGTTTTCCAGATCAAAGATAATCCGATAATTTCCAATTCTAGTCCTATATTCACCGATCTTAAAGTTTGTTAGGTGTTCAATATTAGCATTAGCAGACAGTTTTTCATGAGAACATATTTCGTCAAGTTTATTAATGATTTTGAACTGGATATTACGATCAAGTTTACGAAGTTGTTTTAGGGATTTTGAGGTAAATTCATATTTAAACATTTAAAGCCTATGTTTTTTTGTAGCCAATTATTTTTTTCACTTGGTTTGAGGTATAACGCTTTTTGTCCTGCCTTGATTCCTGTATTTCTTGAATATATTTAGTATTGGAAAGTGCTTCAAGATCTTCTATCAAATTCAGCCACATATCGTTAGGGATAAGCACGCCAAGAGGTTCCTGATTTCTCATTACCCTGATAAATCTTTTTTTGTCTTTGGCTTTTTTGAACAGACGGGTAATTCCAGCTTGAACTTGCTGTACGCTAGCAAAATCTTCCTGAGAAATTAATTGCGTATTCATGATGTCATAATTATGACAGAATTATTACAGATGTCAAGATCAGAGGATTTACAAAGAGAGGATTATGAGGGAGAGGATGATACCGCCGAGGGCGATGAGGTATTTATATGATTTGATAATTGCCTACTTTCAAGAAATATCTGAAAAGAAAGTGATGGTAGCAGTCGAAAAAAGAAATATTCTATTTCTACACTCGACATGGCTCCTGATGCGACATCAAAATTAAATCCATAATTAACATCAGGTTGTTTTTGGAGCATCATAAATACATTCGGTGCCAGACGTG
>MFJA01000063.1:0-2354 GCA_001779055.1 Candidatus Gottesmanbacteria bacterium RBG_16_37_8 | reverse complement strand
AGAGCCTGCTGTTTTTGGATATTTACCTTCCATTCATAGCCAATAGAGCGGGAAAGAAAGTAGAAATTATATTTTGATAAGGATTTCACCCAGTGTGAAAAAGATAAGATATTGACTTCGGGCTCTCTTTCGGCCATCTCATCCTTTATTCCTAAAGAGGTAATTGTTGTAAGATGAAAGTTTCTGTTGTTTTCCATAGTATCGGCCTGAAGTAGTGGTGTAGTCATCTTTAGAATTCCACCTGGCTTCAACACTCTGGCGGCTTCTGATAAGGCGTGGTCAAGTTTAAATAAATGTTCAAAAATATCAAAAGCGTAGACTATATCAAACTGCCCGTCAGGGAAGGGTAAAGACGATTTATCTATATCGCATTCAATTGCCCTTAGACCACTGACACGCGCTTGTTGAAGAAGATCTGGTGCAATGTCGACTCCCCAGATTCGATTATTAAAGTCTGTTAGATAGCTGGTGTTTTGACCATCTCCACAGCCAAGATCAAGAATTTCGCAACGGTCTGGAAAACCGACAAATAACAGTCTGGGATCTCCACCAAGGGATATCCAGTATTCAAGCATTTTTGGGTAAATATTTTGATAATATTCCTGAGCTTCAAATTTATTTAATAGACTATCTACAGGAGGAGGAACAACGGTATGGGCTGGTATTTTGACATTAAGTTCGGGATGCACAGCCTGATGTATAAGCATACTTTCCCTTCGGAGTGCCGGATATAAATGAAGTCCATAACGTAGCAGTTTATCAATCGGTAATTGTGCCGATATAGGATTATCAGGATCTAATCCTCTCAGTATTTCTCTAAACATAAGAAAGCTAGAAACATTTATATTATAGGCTTGATTATAGCACATCAGGGCGGGCTAAATTTAATTTGAGCTTAAAAGTGCGGAGATGATCCAATCACCCAAATAAAGAAGGAATATTAGTCTGAAAAAATTAATAAAATAAAAATATTATAAGGATAAGATAATCAGGCTTAAAATGATGCCGCCGAGGGCGATGAGGGCGATGATTAAAATATTGACCAGAATCATGGTTTGGATGGAGACTTTGGCTAAAGGATTTCGTCCAATCATTTCGATACCTTTGGTGACGTTTTTACCAAAGAAATAAAGACTGGCGATAATTGAGATGAGAGCAACAAGAGTTGCCAGAGTGTAGCGGAAAATTCTTTCTGCCTGGCGGGATGTGCCGATATTATAAATAAATGAAGAGGCAATGTATTTGAGAGTACCGAAGGCTCCACCTGATGCTTTTATTAATGTAGGGGTAGCAGGACCGATACCGACAGCGACCTTGACCTGGCCCTGCCGGTAGGTTTTTTTATTTATGACAATTTCCGTGCCGTCTTTTTGGGAAAAAGGCGTTAAAGCAATCCCAAGCATAAAACCGGTGAACTCGGTAGCTTTTTGGCCTTTTCCCGGAAGTTGGGAGGACGAGATGTAGTCACCCACAGCAATCGGGCCGTTGACAGTTGTAATATTGACATCAACCTCACCGGTTCTGGCTATTGGAAAATCAGCGTTGGCATTATAATAAACAATTTTGGGATTTTTCAGATAGACCCCATACATAGTTTCGTCATAGGCTTTTGTGGAACGGATCATGGAATTTTTTTCTTTATTGAGGCTGATAATATCTCCATTTTCCAGATCAGGATCAGTAATTTGGTAAGTGGTGGCTATTGAGAAATTGGGAGCCTGAGCTAATACTCGATTATTGAAAAGGAAGAGATTTGAGGCTAAAAAGAAAATTAAAAAAAGAATTTTTATATTAAGGGACATTCTTACTTATTTAAACAATTTTTGAGGTAAATGACAAGGTAGAGGTGAGTTTTGACAACGGTTTTCAAAATTGAAGATCCAGCCTTCACGATCCGGGATCGTTCAGTGAAGCAGTTCGGGATGATAGAAGAGCACAAATTCAACCGGAATATTTTTCAGGTATCTGCGATGTCCTTTAAAGCGGCTGACAACAAAAGCCTTCCCGGGATGATACTTTTCAATAAAGCTGACAAGCGATAAAGGAATATTTTTCATAATTCCGGCTTTTGTTTCTAAAGCGTAAACTTGACCTGCTTTTTCCAGGATAAAATCAACTTCGGCTTTGTTTTTTGTCCGCCAGAATTTTACTTTCTGACCTAAACTTAAAAAATATGAAGCAATAAAATTTTCCAGTAAAAATCCTTTATCGGTGCGTGTTTCAAACGGCAGAAAGTTATCAATTAAACTGTTGCGGAGACCTAAATCGTAAAAATATACTTTGGGATTTTTTACCAGTTCTGTTCTTTTGTTGGTAAAAAAAGGCGGAGTTAAACTAATGATATAGGTTTTTTC
>MFJA01000062.1:33069-33942 GCA_001779055.1 Candidatus Gottesmanbacteria bacterium RBG_16_37_8 | reverse complement strand
TAAAACACCCATTACCTTTTTTCCTTTCGGGCAAAGGTTTGAGTGTTCGATAAATAGCTTAGGGCAAAAAGCTTGGGCATTGGCAGAATATTAAATTTTCCGAATAAAAATCTTACCGGGGCAGGTAGTTTTAGAAATCAATAACAATCTTGAGTAATGGATTGCGTCCGAGGGCGGTTAGCAAACTCTTAATTAAGACTAAAAAATATTTAAACTATTGTCAAGAAGCAGAAAATTAAGAGGGGCTAATAATTTAAAAGTGAGTTTATTTGAAGCATCCAGAACGCACCAATGGTATTGAAAATAACTGACAGTATAAATAGAGTCATTACTATAATTTTTGAGTAATCTCCTATTACCCAGGCCAGAGCCAGAATAAGAAAAGGAATAATGCCTAAAGCATACCTATATCCAAATTGAATCCAACCGGTTGATGAATAAAAGATGAACGACAAAATTATAAATCCGGCAGTAAATAAACAAATATAAAGAAATGATCTGTTTTTATTTGATTTTCCATTAGCTATTATTCCAAAGAGCAAAAAAAACAAAGGGGAGGTAAAAAATATGCTGTTTCCTTGCGGATCAGGCGAGATATACGGATAAGAAAATCTTAACTTTAGCGGATTAATTAAGAAATAATATGAGTTGTGGAACAAATATTTTAAATTAAAAGATCCTAAAATTTTTTTTATTTCAAAATGTGGATTTTCAATAATATAAGATTGACCTGTTTCTAAAGGATTATTGAAGCGGATGTAGTTGTAGAAAAAATAGAGAAATATGTTTAATAGAATAATTCCGGACATTAAAAAGAATATTTTTCTTCTGGCCGGATTATGCGTCCTGATGAGAATATAAATATACAGTGGA
>MFJA01000062.1:30971-32950 GCA_001779055.1 Candidatus Gottesmanbacteria bacterium RBG_16_37_8 | reverse complement strand
AAATGTAAGAGTGGCCAAGACCTGGGAAGTGAACCAAACCGTACCTAAAACCGATAAATAAAAAAAGACAGTACCGAAAGCGAAAAAAAATGTAAGTAATATTAAGTAGAAATCATTTAACGGAGGAATTAATTTGGCCTTTTTAGCTTTTAGTAACATTAGATAAAGGATAAGCGGAGCAAAAGAGGCATAAAAAGCTGTATATAACTCATCACTGACTCCTGCACCGAAAGAAGCTATAAAAGGAAGAGCAAATAAAGCCGGCAGAGGAGGATAATACATATAAGCTTTACCCTCATAAATTGATAAGTCCATGAGGTCTTTTGGTAAAGGGATAATATCCAGATGACCCTGCAACCAGGAATAAGCCTGAAGACTGAAATAATTTCTTTTGGTGGTATGGAAGGAAAAAGTGCCCCGGCCGGCAAAAAGAAGATAAATAAAAAGAATTCCTATCCAGAGCAAAAATAATTTTTTCATGTTTTAGCCCGTTATTTGGCCCTTATTATACACCTATGATATACTCAACTGTTAAAATTAAGAAAAGAGCTTTATGTTAAACGCTGTTTCAACAATTTTCAGAAATTTCCTTTATGGCTATTTACCTTATCTGGTAATTTTCCTGATGTCTCTTTATATGCCGGCCGACACCGATCTTGGCTGGCATCTCAAATACGGAGAATATTTTTCCAAAACAGGACATTTTCTTTCCGAAAATATTTTATCTTTAGAAATGCCGGGATACCGGTGGCCGAATATTTCCTGGCTGACGGATTATATTACTTATTCCATTTACCACCAGGCAGGGTTTTTGGGACTGGCGATAGCAGGAGCCTTGATAACAACCCTTATTTTTTTCTTCCTGGAGCGGGCTTTCAGACTTTCGTTCTGGGAAAAGGCATTTATTTTTTCTTTGGTTTTTTATATTGAAGAACCGTTATTAAATGTGTCATTCCGGGGTCAATTGCTTTCGACACTCTCTACAGCAATTCTTATTTATATCCTTTCAAGATTCCAACAAGGCAGGAAAAAATTTATATTTTGGGCTTTGCCTCTTTTTCTTTTATGGGCTAACACCCACGGAGGATTTCTGATTGGACTCTCAATTCTGACGATTTTTTACTTTTTAAGGCAATTTAAATTATTTTTTTCCAAAGATTTGAAGGCGTTTAAAGCAGACTTAATTTATCTTCCGGTTATTGTTTTATCTTTTGCAGTTACCCTGATTAATCCGCACGGCATGGAAATATACCGGGAAGTCATCAGGCATTTCGGCAACCCTTATCAGAAATACATTGTGGAATGGGTACCGCTGCCGCCTTTTTCATCACTCTGGTGGCTGTTAATATTCTGGGGAATTTTTTTGATATTTAATATCAGGATGATTATTGATAAGAAGAAATTCTCCCAATGTTTTGAGTGGATTGTAATAGCTGCAGTTTTTTATTTCCTGGCCCACTGGATGAGGCGCTATGCTTGGACAATGTACTTGGTTTCGGTACCTGTTATCATCACCTATTTCCGGAGCATCAAGCCTGCCCTTAATTCATTTATGGGCAAGGCGATCCCGCTGATGATTCTGGGGGGGATGTATCTTTATACCGTCATGTACCACATTCCCAAACAGCGATTGAATTTCATGAACTGGGACAGGTTTTGTGCTGATTTTATAAAATGCTCACCTGCCTCTGCCGAATTTTTGAAAGAAAATAAATTACCAGGCAAGTTCCTGTCCAATTACAACTGGGGAGGCTGGCTTATCTGGAACTATCCGGAAATAAAGCCTTCAATTGACGGCCGCATGCATTTGTGGCGGGATGAAAAGGGTTACAGCGCCTTTGCCAAATATTACTTCCTGGAGCAGAATGTTGAGGATATAGAAAAAACTGATTATGAAGTTGTCTATATGTCATCGGAAAAACCGCTTTATGACAAGATGCTGGAATTGGTCGTGGCCGGCAAATGGAAAACTGTTTATA
>MFJA01000062.1:28830-30745 GCA_001779055.1 Candidatus Gottesmanbacteria bacterium RBG_16_37_8 | reverse complement strand
TTGATACTATTTAAGGCATTTATTCTTCCATAAATCCAATAATTTCCAGTCCCGTTTATTTTATCGGCATGAGAGTAAAGATTATCCACAATCTGCTGATTGGTTAAGTTTCCGGCTGACTTAAGCAAAGCGGCAAGACCTGACACAAAGGGTGTAGCCATGGATGTTCCCGAAAGATTAGCATAGTTATTAATTCTTAAACTGTTGCTGTGGTTGGGAGCTGTAGAATAAATGGAAACTCCGGGTGCGGCCAGATCAACCCAAGTACCGTAATTGGAGAAGTTTGCTTTGGCATCATTACTATCGGTGGCACCCACAGCCACAGCATTGGCATAATAAGCAGGATAGGAAGGTGAGGATGATCCGGAATTGCCGGCGGCGGCCACGACAACAACCCCTTTATTCCAGGCATAATTAACGGCATCCTCAAGAGTTTGGGAACTGGCCGAGCCGCCTAAACTCAAATTAATAACCGAAGCTCCGTTATCAGCCGACCAGATGATGCAATTGGCAATCCAGGAATAATAACCTGAGCCGTCATCTTTTAATCCTTTGGCATTTAAAAGTCTGACATTGTAACCAACTCCAGCGACTCCTACATTATTATTAGTGGCAGCTGCGGCAATGCCGGCCACATGAGTGCCGTGCCCGTATCTGTCGTCAACTGTTGTTGAAGAGGTGCAATTTTTATTTTTGGCTATTTTAGCGATAAGATCAGGATGATTCTGGTCAATACCGGTATCGACTACGGCAACCAAGATACTGGAATTACCATGGTTGTAGTTCCAGGCTGATTCGGAATTACTGCTGGCTTTAATCTTTGTTAAACCCCACTGATTAGGAAGGTAAGGGTCATTAGTAGTTTCCAAAGCATAAGCTATTTCATCTTTTTCAGCATAAAGAACCAAATCATGTTTTTTTAAAACATCCAGCAGTTTTTCAAAGAGAGGCAGAGGTACCTCAAAGACTTCGGCATTTAAGTTATCTATTTTTTCAGACATAACGGCACCTATTATCTGACGAATTTTAAACTTATCGGTATTTCCGGCCCGGGGTTTATAGCGGACAATAATGCGGTTTTTTACCGGAGTATTATTTTGAGCATGAGAGGAATGAGGGGAGAGTTTGAACAGAAAAACTGCTGTTAAAAAAGCGGTAATGAGCAGAAATAAAATCGCTTTTCTGAACACAATCTAATTATACATAAATATCTATTTATATACAGGATTGATGATTTTATTTTTATTGCCGTTGACGGGAATTTTCAAAAACCAGCCAAAGGTATTGGCTACGGCAACACCGACTTTTAATCCGGTATAGGAACCCGGACCGCGATTGATTTCAACTGCTGAAATTGATGCAGGGGTCAGTTTATTTTCCTTTAAAATTCGATCTACAAGAGGTAATAATACCTGGGAAGTAAACTTCTGGTCGCGGGAATATGCCGAAATAAGTTTTCCGTTTTTATAAAGCCTGACAATAATTTTATTTCTGTCGGAAGAATCGAAAAATAGTTTAATTTTCCCTTTAATCATACTTATTAATATCAACAACGGTTTTGCCCTGACGTAAGATGCGCCAGGGAGAAACAGAACAGTCAATAACTGTTGAAGAGAGTTTAACTGTACAGGTTCCATCCAAGACCAAATCAACCAATTTTACCAGATCGGGATTTAGATCCTTAATTTCATAGGGAGTCATATCAGAGTGAAAATTGGCTGAAGGACCAAGCACGGGGACGCCAACTTGCCTTATTATCTCCCGAATTTCATCATGGTCAGGCATACGGACTCCTAAAGTTAATCCTGTTCCTCTAACCAGGGGACCGATAATATCCGTTCTACATTTATATATTACAGTCAGACCGCCCGGCCAATTGTCTTTCATTAGATGTCGCACATTATCGGGAAGAGGG
>MFJA01000062.1:19942-28686 GCA_001779055.1 Candidatus Gottesmanbacteria bacterium RBG_16_37_8 | reverse complement strand
TTTTAAAACCTTTACTGCTTTATTAATGTTCTGATTATAAATCATGGTGAGACGATTTTTATTTTCCTGACAGTATCGGAGACAATTTCAAAAAAAATATCCTGCCTCTTTGCCGGTAAGAGATGCGGCATTTTGTCAGCCCATTCGATCAGAACAACTGTTGACTCATTATTCATAAATTCAGTTAAACCGAGACCATCAATTTCCTGCTCATTATTTAAACGGTAGAGGTCAGCATGAACAAGATGATTTATTGCATTGCTGTTAGGATGATAATGTCGCACAATAATGAAAGTAGGGGAGATGACTCTTTTTCGGGGCAGAAAATAATTAATCACTCCTTTGGCAAATGAAGTTTTTCCGGCTCCAAGTTCACCAAATAATGCCAGCACTTCCCCGCCGGAAAAACTGCCGGCAATTTTTTTACCTAAACTAAAAGTTTCCTTTTGACTTTTTGTTGTGAACAAGTTCACAGCTAATTAGTATAATATAAAAAATGATAATCCGTTCAGTTGAAATAAATGATCTTTCGGATATTGTCAATTTGCTTTCTTTGCTTATGACAATGCACCAGGAAATTGACGAGGAATATTTTAAAACAGAAGAAGATGTTCAGGCATATCTGAAACAATGGGCAGAAAGACATTTGAATTCTTCTTCACAATTTTTATTAGTCGCTGAAGAAACACAGGAAAAGAAAAAGAAAATAGTCGGATTTATCGCCGGCTATATTAAGTTTTTATTCCCCTGGTATAAGACTAAATCAGTCGGACATATATCCTTTCTGGCTATTGATCCGGAATTTCAAAAATCCGGCTACGGACGAAAATTAAATGAAGCTGCAGAAAAATGGTTTAAAGAAAGAAATCTGAAATATATAGAACTTTACAGCAATGAAAGAAATTCTAGCGGGCAAAAAGCCTGGAATTCTTACGGATATAAACCCTTCAATATATTTTTCAGGAAAAAAATCAGTTAGATTTTTTTATTTGTCTAAAACTGATGACTGATGCTGAAAAAATAAGACCTAATCCCAGAATAAGGGGCAAAACTGCATAATTAAATGATTTTTTAGCTATAATCCCGGCAACACTGGCAGCCAAATACTTTTTTTCGGAGCTAATTGAAGCTGAAACCGGGGATGAAGAGGCAAGTGATGAATCGTTTAATGAAACAGAGGAAGAGGATAAAATTCTTTTTTGATTAATGACTTGAGGGTAAGTTTCAACTATTGATGATTTTATCTGTGCAGCAGTGAGAGTCGGCTTAATTATTTTTTCTTCCGTTTTGGATTTGACAACCGTTAAGGCAGGAATTCTTGTTGTTGTCGGATTTGAGGTAGGTGTAGCATATAAAACTTTAACTTCCAATCTTTGTTCGTTTTGATCATCAATTATGGCCGAACCGCCTTGTGTATAACGCTGGATCTTAAAGCCATAAATGCCTTGTGACTGACAATCACTATCATTTATATCCAGCTTGGCTTTTATCTTAATTTTTCCTGAATCTGATGAGACAGAAACTGAGGGAAGATTTTCCCACCCCTGTGCAGCTGAATACGGACCATTAAACCAATTTTGACCATTCCAGGTATAACCGCAGTATTTATTAGTACCCTCCTTATAAAAAATCCCCCGCAAATAATATCTGGTATTATCAGCGGCATTTATGGATAAGACTACATTTATTTCATACTCAGAATTAATATCGGCGAGAATACTTAAATTCGGACTGTCTAAATTTATCGAGGCGGCTAAACTTTTTCTGATGAAGAAAAAAGGGGACAAAAAAAGGATAAGAATTAGTAATTTGAAAATTTTAGGCACGTTACCCTGGCTTTACATTATTGAAGATGCCAGTATAAGGTCATTTTACCATTATCGTGGAAAATAAAAACACCATTGCCGATTGCCTGGCCGCCGCGATAGACAAATTTGTTGCCTCCCTCAACAGCTTTAATTATAGTGTCAACATCATCATACATATCAATACCGTTATGAATTCCTATCTGATAACGCCATGACCAGGGTGTATGACCGAAACACTGGGTAATGGTGGGACTGCCCATCGGCCAACTCCAGGAACCGGATCCGACTGATTTTTTTGTTTTTTGGTTTGGTGAAACATCATCACAGGAAGTGGCGTCAAAAAATAATTCTCTTGAGGATAAAACATTAAAGGGATTTTCATAACCGGAATTAAAATTAAATTTGGATAAATCAGACTCCTTGAGATTGTAGACGGCAAAATGAAGATGGGCACCTGTGGAAAAACCGGTATTACCCATTATTCCTATACTATCTCCCTTATTGACTCTGACCGGTACTCCGGCAGTTGAAAGAATTGAGGCGGCCTGCTGAATGCCTTCAGCCTCACGTCTGGCAGCAGATAACTCCTGACGGTAACGGGACTCGCTGTTTTTGGTAGTTTCAAGGAAAAGTTCTTTTTCTTTTTTCTGAACTGCTAAAGTATTCTGCTGTCCCTCGAGCTGTTTTTTGGCAGCATCCAATTCCACTTTCTTGTCTTCCCGCTGCTGTTTCTGGTCTTTGAAGTTTTCTTTACTGTTTTGAAGCTGGAAGAGAAGCTTTCTGTCGTGAGCCTGAACTTTCTGCATATATTTAAAACGGTTGACGAAATCGGAAAAGCCGTTTGATGATAGAAGAACAGATAAATATGACTGTTCACCAAAGCGGTAGGTTGCCACAATTCTGTCAAGCAGAACCTGGGTAATTTTGGTTAAGGTATTTTCCAGCTTATCGATTTTTTCGCTGATGGTGACAATATCTTTTTCAATCTGAGCTACTTTTTCTTTGGTGGCTTCAATTTTGGCAGCGGTTAATTCAATGGAGGTGGAGAGATAAACAATTTGGGCTGCCATGCTCTGTCGCTCTCTGCTACAGGTATTTACTACATCGGTATAACAAGCTACTTTTTCACTGGTATCACTTTTATCTTTACAGGGGTCGCTATTCGGACAAACCGAAGCACTTTTTATTTTAAGCGGACTGATGCAAACAACTGAAAAAAATATCAGGGAAAAAACAGATATCCTTTTGATTACACTTAGCATTAACTACTCCACAAGAAACCGGGATGAAGCAACCATGCTTCCCAGGAAACCGATACCTAAGCCGGAAATAAGGAGTATCGACCAGAGACTGAAAACAAGCAGAAGATTGGGCGGCCAAACATTAAGACTGATATTATTTACTGAAAAAAGTGATAAAGTGCCGACACCTCTTAAAAATGATGAAGCAAAAGGAGATAAATAGAGTATGAGAAGTGAAGCTAAAAGCCAAGCAAAAGTTGACCCTAACAAACCATAGATCAATCCTTCATAGAGAAAAGGCTTTTTGATATACCAGGGAGTTGCCCCGACCAGCTTAAGAATTTCGATTTCTTCACGCTTTAGGGCAATTTTCATACCGATTGAGGTCAGGAGAATAAAAAAGGTAGATAAAATAAGAAAAATAATGAAGATTAAGCCGACTAACCTGACAGCATTAGCCCAGGAGATTAAAGTATCGACTATCTCTTTCTGGAAAACAATATCATCTATAGCGGGTTCGTTTTTGAGCATGCTATTTATATCATTGAGAAATTTGGGGGTAACAGCTGAGATATCAAGTGAAGCAGGTAAAATATCAGCAGTGACCATTTCCAAGAGAAGAGGGTCATCTTTATTCTGTTCACGATAAATAATTAAGGCTTCTTCCTTTGAGACATATTTCCAGCCTGATACTTTGCCCGTTTGCTTTAATTTTTCAATTAACTGATCAATTGAAGCCTTATCTTTATCATTGGTAAAAAAAACTGTCAATTGAGGCTTTTTTTCAAAATAGGAAACCAGCGATGTTGTTGAAGCAATCAGAAGTAAAAATAAAGCCAAGACAAATAAAGTAATAAACATCATAAAGACTGAAGCAATAGCCTGGTAAGGCGTGCGGCGAATTTTTCTCAAAACAGACAAATGGTTAGTCATAGTCAGGAATAACGGCTCCTTTTTTCGTCTCTGGTTATTTGACCTTTGGAGAGCGCAATAACCCTCTTTTTTAAACTGTTGACGATATCAACATTATGCGAGGCCATGAGAACGGTAGTCCCCTCTTTATGAATTTTATTAATTATTTTTAAAATTTCCCAGGAGGTTTTAGGGTCAAGATTTCCGGTCGGTTCATCTGCTAAAAGTACTTTAGTCTCACCGGCTATTGCCCGGCCGATGGCAATCCTTTGCTGTTCTCCTAAGGAGAGCTGACGGGGAAAATAATTGATTTTATCCTCAAGATGAACTACTTCCAGAACTTCCCTAATTCTCCTGTTTATTTCCCTATTGTCCTTATTTAGTATTTCCAATGCAACTGCAATATTTTCTCCGACTGTGCGGTCTTGCAGCAACTTGAAATCCTGATAGACAAAGCCTACTTTTCTCCTTAAAAATGGTAATTTTGATTTGGGCAATTTACTTACTTCCCAGTCATCTACGAAAACGGAACCAGAGGTAGGCAATATTTCCCGATTGATTAAGCGAAGCAAAGTGGTTTTTCCGGCACCGGAAACTCCAACCAAAAAAACAAATTCACCGTCTTCGATTTTAAAACTGACATCTTTGACGGCTGATATGTTTGTCCCGTAACTCTTGCTGACAGAATCAAAAAGGATCATATATGGAAGAAGTTTTTTAAAACTTACTCTATTACTTCGACTTTACCGACATCCATGAACCAGCCGGCTGTTTGTCCAGCAAAAGTTTCACCCCAAACCCGAACTTTCTTTCCTTCAAATTGGGATAAATCCAATACTGATGATGTTAAGGCAACTGTCTGGCTTTCTCCTCCCGGACGCTCTAAGCGGTGGGTACCTTCACCATTTATTCCGCCTGCTAACAGCTCCCCTTCAGCTTGATCCCTGAATGTCTTGGTATCGGTTGATCCAACTATGGTATTACTTCCTCCCCCTACTCTTGTTGAATCCGAAGAAGATGAAGTTTTCCTGCCTATAGTTTTTGAGAGAAAGAAACCGGAAAATACACCTGTCATGATAATCAGACCTCCGGCAATTAACTTTTTGTTGTAGGACGAATTTGAGGACTCAAGTTTATGAACTAAGGGCGAACCGGTTGCATTTTGGACATCAATGACAGCATTTCTTTTATTAAACATATCTATTACTATACCTGAGACGGGAATTTTTTCAAGTATGCAATCAGAAACGGCTCAATATTGCCATCCAAAACCGCTTTACTATCAGAAACTTCAAATCCGGTTCTTAAATCCTTGATCAAATGATACGGATGTAAAACATAAGAGCGGATCTGGTTGCCCCAGGAGGCCATTTTAAACTTGCCTTTTAATTCTGAAATGTGTTTTACTTTTTCCATCTCCACTGCCTGCCATAATTTTCCGCGGAGAATTTTAAGGGCTGTTTCACGATTTTGTCCCTGATAACGCTGTTCCTGACATTCTATGACTATGCCCGTCGGCTTATGCCTTAATCTGACAGCAGTTGAGACCTTGTTAACATTTTGGCCTCCTTTACCGCCTGACCTGAAGAAATCCCATTCCAAATCATCTTCTTTAATTTCAACTTCTTCATTTTCTTCAAGTATGGGAATAACTTCAACTAAGGCAAATGAAGTTTGGCGTAATTTATCGGCATTAAAAGGTGATTGGCGGACCAGACGGTGCACTCCCGATTCACTTTTCAAAAACCCATAAGACAGATATTCCGCAATATTGACGGTGACGCTTTTTATTCCGGCTTCATCACCCGGAATAGTATCAAATATATCTGCCTGCCAGCCTTTTTTTTCGATAAAACGGAGATACATCCTTAAGAGCATTTGAGCCCAATCCATGGCTTCCGTACCACCCTGACCGGCGTGAATCGATAAAATAGCTCCTTTAGTATCATGGGGACCTGAAAAATAAAGTTCGAATTCCAATTTCTCAAAGGCTCTTTCTGACTCTGCCGTTTTACCTTCATCGAGAAGTTTTTTTAAATCCCCGACACTCTTAACCTGTTTTACCAATTGGGAAAGCTCCTTCATGACAACAGCCGAATCCTGCCGGTTTTGCCAAAACTTAGGATCTGATGAAAGACGCTCTATTTCCTTAATGCGGGCTTTTTTTTCATCAATTTTCAGTTTTTGACAGAGGTCAGAAAATCTTGAATTTGAATCCATATTAAATTTTAAGAGGGGATAAGTATATCATATGAATAAACTTTTTTTCAGGCTAATAGAGTAACTAACCAGGGAGATAATTTAAACGGTGAAGATAGAGCCTGTCTAAGGGATTCAATTCTGGATATTTCGGAATCTGTTTTGATAATTTTTTCCTGATGATAAATAAACTGATTCTCTTTCAAATCCTGAGGTCTATAATCATCAAATTGATATTCGATCTTTTTTCCTGAAATCTGATATACCCCGTTTAGGTTTAGATTAATTTTTTTATCAGTCTGGAGATTTCTAATAATAACCTGTGAACCTGATATGAGTGGAGAAATTTCCTCAACAGGTAAATCGATTCCTAAAAAAGAAGCGTAATGATAAGCTAAAAGAGGTATCAAATCTTTACCCCTTTCCAATTTGGCATAAAAAGCAGATGCGGCAGTTAATCTGCCGTTAATTTCTGAAACATAGAGGCGGCCGGAATTGCCTTCTATCAGAAAATCCAATCCAAAATATCCTTTAAAGCCGGATTTATTCATTATGCGTCCTATTTTTTGAGACAGCTTAAAAATATCTGAAACTGTTGATTTTTCAAAGGGAATAAGCGGCCATTGCCGTCCGCAGGTAACATACTGCCTACTGCTTAACTTACTAAAACCGTTAATCTGAAGTGCGGGAGGAGAGACCAGTACTTTATCTTTATAGAGACAACAATTATTTAAGACAGTAAATCCGTTTATATACCTGCTTACTTTAACCGTTGTTTGAGGGAAAGTATTTTTCAGTTTATTAAAGGAAGACTCGCCAGAGATAAAGAAAGTGGTTTTGCCTGCCCAGCCGTGTCCGAATTGGATAACGAAGGGCAGTTTGAATTTTGCGGCAAGGCAAGAAAATTCTAAATCGTGCAGTTTTTCAATGGTAAACGGTGTCAAATAATCGGGAATTAATTTGGAGAAGATCTGCAGAAATTTGATTTTATTTTCAAATTTTTCATTTTGTTCGTAATTATTACCGACTTTAATAAATTTATATTTTTTTAACAAAAAATCAATTTTGAGAGACGGTTTAAAAAAAGCAACTGCAGGAATTTTACCTGAGTTTGATCTAATATAGTTTAAAACTGGGCTTTTACTTAACAAACTGCCGCTATTGTTAATTATATTTTCAGGTTTATCAGCTGATTCTTGAAGACATAAAATTTTTACCTTATTTCTTCTGAGAACCGGAATAAGAGAATCATAATAAGAACAGATAAGATGAAAATCAGGCAATAAATCCTCTAATCCCAATCCCCTCTTGATATCAGGAGAAACAAAAAAAAGAGGATATTTTATAAATAAACCCGGCCAATTTTTCATAGATTACGAATAAGACATACCGGTCAATAAACAGACAGGATTTTTATAGACGTAGCCACAGGCTGCTGCTTTATAAACTGCTGCTAAACAGGCGGCGCCTTCGTTTGAGACGTTTAAATTATATTTCTTTAATTGTTCCCCTTTTTTTCTAATTTGAGAATTTTCAACAGTCCAGCTGAAACCTTTCGTTTTTTTGATGATATCAATAATCTTTTTCTCCAAAGGCAGATATTTGGCAACAATGGCATCACAAAGATTATTTTTTTCAGGAATAAATTTTTTATCAAATTGAGAAGATAGCGGATTTAAAAAAGCCGATTGGACTGCATGAATGGCAGGCAGATTATTTAATTCAGCAAAACCGTTAAAGATGCCAAGAAGAGTTGTTCCGCTTGATACAGGTAAAAATAAAGCATCAATTAGAGGAAGTTCTTCCTTCAATTCAAAGGAAATAGTGCTGTAGCCTACCCATCCATGAGGATCCGTTGACTGACGAAGATTGGCCGCCTTATATTGCAGGCTGTACCTAAAGGCTTGGCTTAGCGGTTTATTAGTTTTTGAGACCAGAGACAAGGATGCGATTTTGGCCAGTTTATGAGGATTTATTTTAGGACTGACATAAACCTTTAAAGTGATTCCCTGCAAATTACAGTATGATGCTGCCGAAATAGCAGCATTTCCGGATGATGAGATAACCGCTTTTTTTTGACCGTTTTCTGAAAGCTTTGCAACCTGAAAACAAATTCCCCTGTCTTTGACCGAACCGGTGGGATTTTCAAATTCGCACTTAAAATAAATCCCGTCATACCTCTTAAGACCGGTTGATCCTTCACCCTGCGATAAACGATATTTTTCGGATACAAAAGGCAAAAGCTTCCAATATTTCCAGATACCCTGATTTTCTTGTTTCATTGTCAAAAATGTGTTTTAATTATACTGAAAATAAATGAATAAACAAAACAAATCAGGCCTCTATAACTGTCCGGAATGTGATAATGCGATTCAAACCGATAAAGTAATTAAAATCGGTACAATAATTGAATGTGCAGCTTGCGGAACAGAAAGCGAATTTATGGCAGTTTATCCTCCTAAACTTGTCCCTCTTGAAGAAGAAAAGTAAAAGATTTATAACGCAGTTATAATTTTACGGATTGACCGTTTACCCTTAATAAATGAGGAATAGAAATCGGCAGCTGCCGGGGAAATCAAAAGAC
>MFJA01000062.1:17622-19924 GCA_001779055.1 Candidatus Gottesmanbacteria bacterium RBG_16_37_8 | reverse complement strand
AATTCCTTCTATTACGGCAACAACTAAATCTTCCTCAACTTTAAAAGGCAAATGGGGAAACTGATGTCTTAAATTGCGGCTCAAAGGACTTTTCATCAGAATAGTTTTTACTTTTTTATTAATCAGAAATTCTGCCAAACTGTGATAAGAAATCCCTTTGGTCTTGCCGCCCATTATTAAAACAATACTACCCGATATCTTATTCAGGGCTTTTAAAGTTGACCAGGGTGTTGTGCTTTTTATATCATCATAGACGGTAACACCTCCTAATACACTTATTTTTTCCAATCTGGCCGGAAGAGCAGGCAGATCATTAATTATTTTTCCAAGTTTAACAGCAGATATACCTAAAAGATTAACTGCAGTAGATACTGCCAATAAATTATCCAAATAATGATTACTTTTGTTATTCAATAAAAGCGGATAGATTTTTTGAACATCTTTGATATTCATTTTTATATCTTCAGCACTGAAATAAACAACTTTTGATTTAAGCATCTTACTTTGACTTCTTAACAGTTCATCATCATAATTTAAAATAGAATACTGATCTTCTTTTTGACTGTTGACTAAAGAAAGTTTAACTTTGCAATACTCTCTAAAGGAAAGTTCGTCTAAATGATTAGGATAGAGGTTAGTGAAAACTGTCATAAAGGGAGGCCGGGAAAAACCGTCCAAAAGCTGCCGATGTGAAACTTCCAGGACTAAATAAGATGAGGATGTCATTTGTCTCATTTCGTTTGCCAACTGCAGTCTCCAAGTTTCATTGCCAGCAAAATAGCAACACTCGCCAAAACGTTTTAAAATTTCATAAACAAGATTTGAGACACTGCCTTTACCTACAGTTCCGGTTACGGCAATTATTCGGGCGGGTGCATAATCCAAATATAAACGCATCAGAGAATAAAAAGGAGACCCTTTTCTTTTAAGATTAAAAAGAGGTTTATTTTGAGGATATAAACGCCAGGATTGAGGAACAAAAATAAGATCGGCGTTTTCTATTGTTTTAAGATAAGTTGCCCGGTCATGGAATTTAAGACTGTCCAAATTTTTTTTAAATTGAAGAAACTGCTGATTTCTTTCTTTAACGGTTAAACCTTTATGCCAGATCTTAAAATTTTTTTCCAATTGAACTTTTGGGCTGAAATCGTGAACGGTCAGTGAGTCAACACCTTGCGAAACCAGCAGATTCAGGATACTGCTGCCTTCTGCACCGGTAACTCCAACTAAATGAATATTTTTTCCCTTTAATGAATTTAAAAATTGCGAAAGATTGGCCATATTTTTCAGGGAAAAGCTTTCAAGCGGAAAATACCGTCTCCGATTTCCGGACGGAAATATTTTTGTCCGAAATTATCTCCCTTTCCTGTTTTTTCCTGCCATATTTGGAATTCCAATCCTTTGGAGGGATCAGTTATTCGGATAGACGCCTTATGAACGCCATATTTTTCTGACAATTGTTTAGAGGAATGGACATAAGTTAGAATATCAGCA
This sequence comes from Candidatus Gottesmanbacteria bacterium RBG_16_37_8, assembly GCA_001779055.1. Classification (GTDB taxonomy): domain Bacteria; phylum Patescibacteriota; class Microgenomatia; order 2-02-FULL-39-11; family 2-02-FULL-39-11; genus 2-02-FULL-39-14. The sequence goes on along the minus strand of MFJA01000062.1, from coordinate 18,430 downwards.
GATTTATCGATAATTAGTGCAATATGCTGACCGCCATTGAAGCGGATCATGTCAGCAAATTGAACTTTTCCTGCCGTATTAACCTTTACATTAAATTCATTTGAAGTTAAAGCGGAAGCATTGGTCTTTCTTATTCCGTCTTTAAAAACGCCGGTAATTTTATTAATTCTTCTTTTAACAAATCCCCGGGATATCAGGAAATCCAATATTCGATAAACAAATCCCGAACAATCTATGCCGATTCTGTTTTTTTTGGCAAATTTATAAAACAGCAGCGGATTGCTTAAGATTTGATCCTTATTTATTTCAGGCAAAATAAGATTTTCCAGCTGATGTTTAATGGACTTAGAATCGCCTTTACCGTCCAAAAAACCTCTTAAGACAACCCGGCCATTTTTCATTTTATTTGACCAATAAGGACAATTAAAACTTTGGCCCAGAATATCCATATTGAGGAATCCGTCAACAAATATTTGAGTTTTTTTCTGTAAATCCAGCTTATTATCCATTACCATAAGGTTAAACTTATTTGACTTACCATCGCACCAAGTATAGTCCCTCCCAAAACGTCTGAAAACCAATGCTCACCTAAATAAATGCGGCTGATAAACATTAAGAGTAAATAAATAAAAAGAATTAAATAAATAAGCTTTTTTTTATGAAATGGAATTATTCCTTTTTTAATAAGAATAAACAAAAAACTGACAAGAAAAGCGCTTCTGGCCATATGACCTGAAGGAAAGGAATAACTTGTTTCAATAAAGTAACTTGAGGGCAAATGAAAATCGAAAACATAGCGGTTTAAAAA
>MFJA01000062.1:13577-17462 GCA_001779055.1 Candidatus Gottesmanbacteria bacterium RBG_16_37_8 | reverse complement strand
AATCAATTGCCTGATTTGATATTTTTTGGGCTGCAATCATACTTTTGAAATCAAACCTTCTGAAGAAATCATAATGAACAATCAAGCTTAAGACGCTAAGAACGAGGAATAAAATGAATGTTTTTGAAAAAGTAATAATTCTATCTTTGATTGTCATGAAGTATTTTGCCAGTTAAATTTATCCTTTACGACTTTAAGAATCATCCAGCCGGCTGTGATTAAATAATTGTCCCTCTTATACTCCCAAGTAAATTTTTGACCGGTGGTGACTGCTTTTAGAATGACAATCGGATCACCGTGAGAAACTACTAAAACAGTTTTATTTTTGTGTCTTTTTTCAATCATTTTTACAAATCGAAGCATGCGTCTTTCTATCTGTCCGATTGATTCCTGTCCTTTTTTTAGATACTTTTGATCATAAAGATGAGCTTGAATTTTTTTCTTATACTCATCAATCGGCATACCCTGAAATATGAGTTTTACTTCGATTAATAATTCGGATATTTTAGGCTGAAGATGAAGTTTTTTGCTTAATATTTTGGCTGTCTGTCCGGTTCTTAAAAGCGGACTGGTATAAATTCGGCTTATGGGATAACGACTTAAACTTTGGGCTGATTTTTTAACCTGTTCTATACCGAGCTCTGAAAGCGGAAAGCCGGGCAGACGGCCGTATATTATCCTTTTATCATTTTTGACAGCCCCGTGTCTTAAAAAAATAATTGTTGTCTCTACCATATTAATCAGGCGAAATTCTTATATAAAGTAAGTAATTTGTCAGCATGCTTTTCCCAACTGTAAAAGAGACTATCACGGTAGGCAGATAACCCAAGTTCCTGACGCTTGGGATTATCCTTTAACAGAGTTACTATTTTATCACTTAATTGCCTGATATCGCCGCTTTTAAACAAACTGCCGTTAATATTATCCTTAATGAGATATTTAAGACCTCCGACTTTTGAGGCTAAAACAGCAGCTCCGCAAGCCATGGCTTCAAGAATGACCAGCCCGAATGACTCATAGACTGAAGGCAAAACAACCAGGTCAGCTGCTGAATAAAAATAAGGCAAATCCGAATGTGATCTGCTTCCCAAAAATTTGATACAGCATTCCAAGTCTTTGACCTTTAAAAAATTAATGATGTCTTTAATATTTTTATTCTGCCAATAATTACGGCTTTCTATATCTCCTCCTATTAGAAGGACCTGATAGTTATTTTTGAATTGGGGATCTATTTCGGTAATTCTGAAAATTGCCTCAAGGAGCAAATTGAGACCTTTAACCGGATCAATACGGCCGACAAAAAGGATTATTTTTTTATCCAGAGGTAATTTTAGTTTTTCCCGGCTGTAATTTTTTCCCCCAGGAGCAAAAAGCTGATGATCTACACCCGGATTGATTACAGATATCTTTTCAGGATTTGCCTTATAATAATCCACTAAATCCTTTTTCTCTAACTGTGTTGAAGAAACAAGCACATCACAATTATCGATTATTTTTTTTTCAGCTTGAATGCGTTTTTGATCGTCAATAGCTATATACTTTTTTTTCATCGCTCCCAGGGTGTGGAAAGTTTGAATAAGTGGAATCTTTAATTTATTTTTTAACCAAAGTCCGGTTAATCCTGAAAGATAATAGTGAGCATGAAGAAGATTATATTCAAGTTTTTTGTCTTTAACATATTTCAGAATAGCTTTGGCAAAATATTGCGGTCCTAAAAGGTTTTCATACTTAACGGAATTAAGATGAATTAAAGAAACCGAAGATCCCAGATCCAAAACGCTGTCATGTTCAGTTGAATGTGACCTGACAAAAATATCAACCCTGTGTCCTTTTTCAGTAAGAGATTTGGCCAGATTAAATAAATAGACATTCATGCCGCCGGCAGTCAGAACTCCAAGTCTGGTTAAGGGACAGGACCAATAAGAAATTTGCGCTATGCGCATTAAATTATTGCAGAAAGGTAATAAAATCTATATTATCAGATATTATCAGAATTAAGCCTTTTTACCTAATGAACAAAATTAAAAATAAAATAAGCGTAGTTCTGCCGACATATAATGAGGCTGACAATATAATTCCTCTGATTGAAACGATCTGCGAAAAACTGAAAAATTTTCCTTGGGAAATTATCGTCGTTGATGATAATAGTCCTGATAAGACAGGAATATTGGTCCGCAAAAAATTCCCGGATTCTAAAAATATAAAAGTCTTCATCCGCAAGGAAAAGGGTTTAGCAACAGCGATTTTTGACGGATTAAAAAAAGCGACAGGCTCTCACATATGTGTCATGGATACCGATTTCAACCATGATCCAAAAGAAATTCCCAAAATGTACAAAGAGTTAAAAAAGTGCGATTTAATTGTCGGTTCAAGGTACGTTGAAGGCGGCGGAATGGAAAACCGGTTGAGGAATTCCTTCAGCCTTGTTTATAACCGCATAATCCAATTTATGTTAAGACTGCCGACGAGAGACAACTTAAGCGGTTATTTTATGATCAGAGGTGAAAAATTGACTCATCTTTTAAAAGAAGATATTTTTCGAGGCTACGGTGATTATTTTATCAGGCTTCTTTATAGAGCAAACAAGAACAGGCTTTTGATAAAAGAAATTCCTGTTTACTATAAAAACAGAATTTACGGTGTCAGCAAGTCTCAATTTTTGAATATGTTTGTTGACTATACGAAGACTGTTTTTGACATTTTGCGCCAACCATGAGAATTTTTTGCCTTATCCCTGCATATAACGAAAAAGAGAACTTAAAACCTCTCATAAATAAACTCACCAAAATTCTGCCCAAATTCAGTCCGAATTATTTAATCTATTTCGTCATTCAGGGAGATGACGGAAGTATCGCCGAATTAAAAAAAATAAAAAGCATAAACAAAAAAATCGACTGGATTTATTTTAAAAATCCATTAGGGATAGGCCGGGCTTACAAAAAGGGATTTGACAAAGTTACCGGGAAATTCAGCCATGTCTTAACCCTGGATGCTGATTTAAACCACGATCCAAAAGAAATTGGGCAGTTTATTGCCAAAATGAAGGATGGAGAGGCAGATTTGGTTATCGGATCGAGATTTATTAAGGGAGGATCATTTAATGATAAGAGAAGGTGGAAAAGAATAATAAGTTTACTGATGAATAAAGTAATGACATATTTTTGGAAAATAAATGTTCATGATATTTCTTCGGGATACCGCCTGATGAAGCGCGGACTGATTTTGGATATAAGATCTGATTTAAAAGAAAGCGGATATCCTAACTACATGGAACTGGTCATCAGATCAGCCCAAAAGGGTTATAAATTAAAGGAAATCCCTATAAAGTACCAGGCCAGAATCTGGGGAGAAAGCAAGATGGGAAAATGGAGAACTTTAATTGATTACCTGGGATTTTTATCAAGGATGATTTTCAGTATTTGAAATACACTTATCATTTCCCGAAAATCCAGACTAGATGTACTCCGTTGACAGTTTTCGTGTAGACAATACTTTTTGATTTCTCTTTTTCTTCGGGCATGGCGGAAACCTGGTAAAGATCGAAAAATGACTGTCTGTTTAAGAGAACTACATAGTCACTGTCAGCAATATTTTTTTTGTTAACATTGTCAAGGAGATCCGGCCTTAGGTAAGTAGCAGCTGTTGCCTGGGCCATAACGATATGAACAAAAGAGTCTTTGGGGGCATTATTATTCAGCCAAAGTACAGCATCTTTTTGGGGTGTGCCCCAAAAATCGATGTCGAACTGCCCCTGCGCCCCTTTTATTCCTCCAATCAAGCAATTGAAAAAACTGGTCTGATAAGGATGAAAGACAATTAAATCCTTAAATAGAACCAATAAAATTAATAAAGAAGCCAGTGGGAATAAATATAACTTAAAAGCTT
>MFJA01000062.1:13197-13510 GCA_001779055.1 Candidatus Gottesmanbacteria bacterium RBG_16_37_8 | reverse complement strand
TAAAATGCCTTATTCCGTCAATGGCGCCAGATTTGGGACTCAAATAGCGAAACAGAGGCACGAAAAACCAGAGAAGAAAAAGAGCGTAATTCCTTTTTTTTTTAAAAACTTTGACAAAAGATAAAACAAGTCCCAAAAATGATAACAGGAGAAGGGGCAGAGGAGTGGTTATTAACAGATAAACATAGGGATAGACTGGGGGGATATTAATGCCTGAGCGGAAAATTTTGCCGAAAAATAATAGCGGCATATTATAGGTGTTAAGAGAATAAAAATGAGGCAACTCCAGAATTTTGCCCAGAGGGTTTTGCCA
>MFJA01000062.1:0-13128 GCA_001779055.1 Candidatus Gottesmanbacteria bacterium RBG_16_37_8 | reverse complement strand
GCAGTCTTTGCATTTGCAAGAGTTGCTCTTGAGATTGAAGTCAGGTAATACAATCCGCATATTAGCGGAATAAAAACTGAATTGATTTTGACATTGAAGGCAAAAGCAAATGCGAGAGATGCCAGGACGAGAGAAGATAAATTTTTTTTGTTGCACAGCCGCCAGAACAGCCAAATGGAAAGAGCAAAGGCAAAGGCATTGGGGATATCCTTCATATTATTATGAAGATAGCCAAAATAAGAAGGATTAAGGGCTAAAGCTAACGAGCCTGCCAGAGCGGTTGTCAAATTGAAAGCCTCCAAAAGGAAGAAAAAAAGGATTAATACCCCAAGCGATCCGAATATTACCATGGGTAAGTTATAGGAGATATCTAAGGGAAGAATTTTTAAAGTATCGGTAAAAATCACCTGCGATAAAGACGGCAATATTTGGGTAAAGGGTCCGAAAGGATCTTCAGTTGTAAGACGCGGGTCCGGAGCGGAAAAGGGGATTTTTGAATTTTCCGTTATTGGCGGGACAGGTATTCCTAAATGGTAAAGTCCGGCAAAATGATGATAGTGGTAATCCCAGGATAAAGAATAATCTTTAAGAATAAACAGATTAACCGATAAATAAACAAGAAAAATTAAAATTCCTATTTTATTTTTATTTTTGTGCATCATAGTAGCGTCTTATAATTAGGATCGCAGTTATTAATGTAATAAAAGCTATAATAGCGGCAATAATATAGATTTCCGGATAATAATAATACTCAATTATGTGTTCTCCTTTGGATAAATAAATTGTTCTAAAGGCAAGATTTGACCTTAATATTGCCGCATTTTTTCCGTCAATTTTTACCCGCCAGCCGGGATAATAGACTTCACTTGAAGTTAACAAATAAGGACAGTTACCTATGGATCTAATTTTTATATTATTTTCCTTAAAAGACAAAATATTTGTCTTAAAATCGGGATTTTCTAACTGACAATCGAGATTAAAATTTTTTATTGAAGAGACTTCATTTTTTAACAGATAAACTTTTTTGGAAAAATCATAATTTCCCTCTACCAATAATTTTTTCAGAGCACTATCAGAATCCATAATTTCAGCTTGACTAACGGAATAAAAACGGGGCATAAAGGACGGGTTGGTCAGTAGAGTAAAATTTAGACCACTAATTTGTTCTTTGAATTTAGCCTGTGCAGTCAATTGGTAGTCTGTAAGGACCTGAGAAACATTAAGAAAATCCAGAGGGAATTTATTGATATCAACAGGCGGAACCTCAACATTATAATAGGGAATTGAACTGACAGAATTACCTGCAGAGCTATCGATAAAATCATAATAATTTTTCAAAATAAGCGGATCGTAGCCTGAAGTTGATTCAAAGCGGAATTTTATTGAGGAGTTCAGGTCAAAATGATCCAGAAGCGCTGAAATTACCCTGAAGGCAGGTATTATGCGCTTTTGTCCAATATTCTTTTTTATGGAAGAAAGTAAAATCTGATCATATTTTTGCTCCGGCAATCCGGTCAGAAATATATACTGCCTGGAAAAAAGAAATAATTCCAGAAATATTATTACTCCTATAAAACTTATAACCTTGACCGATTTTATTTTTGAAATAATTATTCCGACCAAAACTGGAAATAATACTTGCGGAATTATCAGATTCTGAATAGGAATTCTGATATAGCGGTAAAAAGGAATAACATGATATAAAAATTGGTGAAGACTTGGTTTAAGGTAATTGCCGAAGGATACTAAAAGAAAAAAAAGAGAAACAAAAAGATAAAACCAAAAATCCTGATTAAGTTTTATTTTTTTGTTCTTGAGAAATAAACGGCTTAGAAAATAATAAAAAATAAATCCGATGACTGTCAGAACTGCAAATCGGCCCGGAAAATGATCGAAAGGATTTTCTTTTGGTCCCCCACCGAGATTGAAAGATATTTTATTAAGCTCATTTCTATCCAGGGGATTTATAAAAAGCTTAAGACCGGAAAGCGGGAGAGATCCCCAGGAAGCAAGCCCGTAAGGCAAACCCTGACCGCGAATGGAATTTCCTGATAACTCCCAGGTCGGCAGCCATTGTACTGAGGATATTCCTAAGCTGACTGCAATTACCAGGCAGATGGAAATGATAACTTTTTTAATTTGAGGAATTTTCTTAATAAAGAAATAGATCAGAAGAAAGACGATAAATTCCAGAATAAAGACCAAATAAGCACTATAGCCGGCTAAAATTAAAAGAGTCAAACTAATAATTGCCTGAATCATATTGGAACGCTTAAAAGGCAGGTCGGAAATTTTTAAAAAAGAATAGATAACCCAGGGAATCCAAACGGAAGTTGTCAGCAAATCGACATGACCGGCATAAATTCTGGCTGTAAAATAACCGCTGAACATAAAACAAATTGTGGAAATCAGGGAAATAAAATTAGAGGCATATCTTTTAGTTAGGAAATACATTCCCAAACCTCCAATTACGAGATGCAAATAATAATTCAGAGAAAAGGCCAAATTAAGGGGAAAGATTAAATATAGAAGTACAGCAGGATAAAAAGGAGCAACAGAGGGATGAGCCAAAAAGGGAGTACCGGAAAAACTATAGGGATTCCAAAACGGGATGACACCTCTGAGCAGACTATCCGTAAGATATCCTTTCCAAAAATAAAACTGGGTAAGGAGGTCACCGCCGTAAATTATTTCGTTTTTTCCCGGAAACAAGGTCCGGCCTAAAAAAATAAGAGGCAGGATTATTAAAGCTAAATAAAAAAATATTTCTTTTCTAATTTTTTTTATATTCAACACGTAAGTGCGGTTTGTTATTTATTAAGTTCAGAGATAAGTTGTTCAGCCTGTGTATGGAGATTATTATCATTTTTTACTAAAGCATTTTCCTCATCAGTCAACCATTCGTTTCTCGATAAACGGCTGTAGATTTTTTGAGCATTATTCAATCTGGTTTTCAAAAGTGAAATAAGAGCATCAAGTTTGTCCCGGTCAATTGATTCAGCATTTTTCAGACTTTCCCAAGAGGGCAGAATTTCAACCAGATTGTCTATAAGCAACTTCCAGCTTTCTATATCAACTTTTTGATAATTAGGCGGTTTGAAACCCCCAAGATGAATAACAATAACCTGTGTCGGGCAATTGTTGACATCAGCTAAAACAGCCGATAAACCAATATCCTGGTATTCATCGGAGAGAAGCAGGTTTGAGGTTTGCGGAAATTCAAACATATTTTCCAATAGCTCATCAGAGTCATAGTAACCGCGGGTAAACAGTTCAGCAAAGACGATGTTGCGGTAACCTGCCTGCCTGACAGCTTTCTCCAAAGTAAGACCGCTGCGGGTAGCCTCAATTGAGAAATCATCAGTATCAAGAATAATATCACCGCGAAACTTTGATGATTTAATTAAATTATCATTCAACTTTAACTTTGTTTTATTTTTTTCTACTCTGACTTGGTTTAAGAGATTAACAAAATCCTGCGGATCGGTGGTTGAAGTATGGGCAAATTCCTGATCAAACTTGGTATCGCGCCAATTTTTTTTAAAAGGATCCTGCTCATTTAACGGCAGAACATGATGAATATCGGAAAGTTTTACAAAACCGATTTCAAAACGTGAATCGAGACTGGCTTTCCTGTTATCCCCCAAAACAAAGACAGAGTCTACCGGAACTTTTTTGACCTGACAATCCGGAATGGAATCACCTCCGTAGGTGCTTCTTGGTTTGGCAGTATAGGGCTCATCGGGAATTTTTGTATTTACTTTGACAAACCCGTCCCTTAACTCTATTTCATCACCGGGAAGGGCAATTACCCTTTTGACAAAACCCGTATCAGTCCCGTATTTTTCTTTGGTAATTTTTCTGGTTAAGTCGCTTTCGAATTCAATAATATCGCCTCTTTGAAGTTTATAAATAAAAAGAGATTGGCCTAAGATATTCAACCCTCCCGGAAAACGTCTCATTTCCGGCTGGGCAACAGTTTGATTTGAGGCTTCCTGTTCTGATACCCCCTCTGATTTGGGGAAAGTGGGATACATGGAGCCGGTTCCTGAAATGGGGACTTCCTCTCTGATAACACCCAGATTAAATAAGAATTTTCCAACATAAGGGGAGGCAGCAAATCCTATTACCGCAACCAGAGCCAACAGAAGAAGGTAGAGAACAAAATTTCTCATTAATATTTGAAGTAAGTATAGAAGAATTAAAGTGATTTGTGAACGGCAGAGGAATGCTGTCGCGGAACAAATAAAAAGACTAAAGGCAGGACAAACCAGAAAGCAAAGCCCAAGTATTCGAGATATTGGGGAAGGTAGATGATGATGATAGTCGTTGGTTGCTGGTTGCCGGTCGTTGGAGGAATAAGCCAGCCGTTTTCCCAATTGTTGACCAGAAGGTGCTGGTCAATTTTTTGACCGTAATAAAAAGGAAGAATTTTAGCAAGAAAACCGTTTATACCCTGAAGCTGAGGATTTACCCTGTATGCCTGCCAACCCTTATCATAGCTTTGGGATAGAATCAAAACCTGAGACTGATTATTCTTTGAATTTAACAGGTCTTGCGGAAAAACTTGATAATAACCCGGATGAGAATATTCTACTCTAATAGGAAAAATGGATTTTTTTTCATTATTCAACAATTGAACAGCTGGTTTTATTAATTTTATGCCGGTAAGAAAACGATATGGAAAAGGATTAACTTTTATTTTTCCAATATCATTGATTGTTTGAACATTTCCGATTGAAATATTTTTGAAGCCGAGTAAATATCCTTGAGCATAACGCTCCATTGGCGGAATAATAAAGATCGAATTATTGATCTGATAATCCTGCGAACCAACCTGAGGCAGATAGGTTTCCATATCAGCCCGATAGGAATTAGCGTTTATCAAACTAACATAGAGGCTTTTTCCCTTAAGATTTCTATTCTCAATTGATAACAGATAAGCAAAATTGTGTGATAGATAGTCAAAATGATAATTCGAGCAAGTAACTCCTCCTTGCGTTGTCAGGCGAAGTAATTTATTACCCAGATATTCAATTTTTTCTGTGGTATTTTCAATGGGTACAGAATTTTCACAAGTAAAAGGCAGATGATTGTCGAATTCCAGAGGATTTTCATTAGTGTAACTGTAATAACCGAATATTTTAGGGATTATAACCTCAAGTTTTCCATTTCTATACTCAGGAAGGTTAATTATTGTTTTATCAGATCCTGACTTATCGTATTCTATTTCTTTACCATCAAGCGTGATACGAGGGTATAGATTCTGCACATTAGAAAAATCAAATTTATCAACTTCTAATGTGTCTTCAGGTTCTAATTTGGGCAGAAAAAGTGTTGTATCTCTTAATCCTTCCGGAAGAGTGGCATTAAGAATAAATGAATTTTCCGTTTCTTGCAGTTTAAACTCCAAATCATTTTGTGATCTACCCGTAAACAGAGAACGAAAGGGGTAATAGATAAGCGAAGATGATGAATTTTTCGTACCTGATGACAGGTAATCACCATAATCGTCATAAGCACGGTCGTAGTTATTGGATATATACCCAGGAAGAACAATCGGAATATTTTGCTTTATATAAATACTTTCATCATAGGGATTATTTACCTTAAAGAGGCTTATTTTCCCGAACTGTTTTACTTTTTTAACAGTCGAAGTTCTGTTTATAATATCTTCCAATTTATCAGTATAAAGTTCGCGGGAATTGGAAAAACTAACCAGATTACCATCAAATATAATCCAGGAAACATGATATTTACGCAAAACTTTTTCGAAAAGGGTAAGATCACCGGAATAGACAGCTTGCGAAACCTCATGAAAATAATTTTCATCTTCCCTACTCCAGACATCAAATGCTCTATCGAGTACTGGTTGTTCTATACCGTACCAAATAAATCCGGATCCGCTATAATTCCAGCGGTAGAAAGACCAACCCCAAAAAGTATATTGGGGGAAATTGGCAATTCTTTCAGAGGGAGGTCTTGTTTTGAAAAAATCATACAACTGATTGTATTCTTCAGGGATCCTGGATCTGACCTTATAATAAAAAAGATTACCGGAAAAAACCGGCAGACAATAAACTAAGGGCAAGAAACTCAGGAAAATTATTACCTGATTTCTGTTTCTTTCTGTTTTTAATACATTACTTATCGCCAAAAGTCCCAGTCCAAAGAAAATAGACAAGTTCAAAATATAAAGAATTGACAGTTTGGTAAAAGGAAAACGAAAAACTTGGGAAGTTAAGGGAATTTTATAAAAAAGTTTGGACAAATAGGAAACAAGCGGAGCATTATTGGCCAAGATAATAAAAGCAAAAAGAAGAATGGGAATAAAGAGCAAAGCTTTATTATTACGATTTAATATTGAATAGATTACACCTAAAATAACAATAGAAATAAATAAAAATCCGACAAAATTAACAAGCGGATCTTTAAGATAATCAATCCAAGCTTGAAGCTGATATTCTGTTTTACCAAAATTATTTACTTCAGTATTATCAAACCAAAAACTTTTCAAGAGCAATACCGAAGTAAAATCTCCGTACTTTTTATTTCTCAACAGCATATCAGCAGTTGACATCTGATTAATTTTGGAGGAAATGTTGACCCCGACTTTTGTTTTTACAAAGTACAGATTTGGCAATAACCAATAGGCATTAGCGATAATAAGAACGAGATAAGAAATAAAAATCCTTTTGAGATTACCTTTTTTCAGCAACAACTGGAAAAAAAGAATACTTAAAGCAATAAAATAAACCAGGAAAAAAGTAGCGATATATCCTTGCGGAATTGCAAAAAAATTAACCAGTAGCAGAATAAACAAATTTTTCCTTGAAAGATGATGGTAAAAAAGAAGATTGGAATATATTAACCAGGGAAGCATGGCATAATGAACTGAATAAGGTTCAAAGGGTACATTAAACATCTGAATAGTTGCCAAATTGAAGAGATAAAAAAGAGCTGAAGAAAGTGAGATTATTTTCCTTTTACTTTCGTCATTATCCAAAATAAAGCTGTTCATTAAGACATAGACACCCAATGGTCCGATAAACAGAGCAAGAAAATGGAAAAAATACCGGATTATATTTAAGGGAATGAAAAACGAGATTAACCAGAGAAATATCTGACGGGGAAGATCGGCAGCATGACCCATTCCACCAAGAAGACCTAATCCCTGATATTCCTGCCAGACGGAAAATATTGACCTCTTGATATTAATCAGGAAATTAAATTCAGGATGCAGATTATCCCAACCTGAAAGAATTGTCCCCGGCTCAAAATTTGTCAACGCAATTGATAAAACTGCCAGGAAAATAATTGCTATCGCCCGATTTTTTTTAATTAAGGTTAAAAATCTCATAGTCATTTGATGAATAAATCTTTTCTATTGGTGGAGCTATTTCCAATGTTGAATCAGGAGTAAATGAATAAAAAAGCGTCAGGTATATTGTTTCATTTTCATAGAATTTTTTATCTGAAAAAATGATTATTTCATCGCCTGCTTTGACTTTGCTTTCTATCTTATTTAAAAATTCGGATTTAATTCCGTCTCCTTCTGTCAGCCACTTCGGGTTGTAAATGTATTTTCCAAATAAATTAATTTTTGTATCATCAAAAAAATTATTGGTGATATATAAACCGTCAAAATGAAATACTCCACCCTTTTTGAAGTAAAGCTTTACTTTAAGCAGGGGATACTGATAAAGCTGTAAAGTTGATTTGGCTGCTCCTTTCGTATCTTTATCCAATATTAAAGTTTCCGGACTTAGGTTATACCACCAATAGCGGACATTAAGGCAATCATCATAATAGAATTTTTCATACTTTAGATTTTTATGGATGACAATTGACTTAATGTCATTTTGCTTTAATAAACTTACGGTATTTTGATAATCAACTTCTTTAAAATTCAGTTCATCCGGATTTAATTTTTCGTAATTGCAGAAATACCTCTCAATCAGGCTTTGTGAGAAAAAGTCATAGGTGGCGGCATTTTCGGCTGTATCGTGAAAATAGCCGTCAATAATACTCTTGTTAAACAAATAGGGCAGGACGCTCCTGTAAGCAACACTGCCGGATAAGGGAATATTTAAGACTGCTACACCATCCTGCTTGGTAACAATATTTCCCAGTTCAAATGGCAGAGGTACTGTTTTGTAGACTGATAAAAAAAGTCTTTCAATTATTAATAAAATAGTCAAAACAACAAGAAATGATTTATGGCGAAAGAAAATATTTTCCGCAAATAGAATCAAAGTAATTAGAGAAAGAATAACCACGCTTCTACCTCCTTCCGGCCAGTAAGGAAGGGGGATGATGCCTAAAGAGGCAACCAGATAGATGGCGAAAAATAACAGCCAAATGATTTTCTTAAGCTTATTTTTTTCGACATAAAAGAATAAAACTACTAAAACCCATTCGACTACTCCAAGAGTTATGACGCGTTCTATTGATGAAGGAGACATATTAAAGAGCGACCAAAAGCTTCCCGAAAACTGATTGGGAATAAAGAGATCTGAAATTTGAGGCAGACAACAGTTAATATATTTAGAGTAATTAAAAGGATAGATAAAACTGCCGGTAATTATTCCCCTGGCATAACCGGCAAAGAAATACAAAGCTATTACTAAAAACAAAGAAGTTGAGAAAATAAAAACAGGTAAACGACCGATAAACGAATATCTTAATTTTTTAACAGCCTCAATAATAAAATTGATAAAATCTGACGGGTAAATAAGAAATAAAACCAGACAAAAAAAGAGCAAGATATAAAAAGTTATGATCAGATATTGAAGAGATCCAAAGGCGACTAACAATATACCGGCAAAGAATGAAAGAAAATCCGAGAGAGAAAATTTAATTTTACGCTTTGTTTTTTCAATAATATTTAAAATAGAAAGCGTCAAAAAGGGATAACCGGCGATAAAGGCTAAATTGGTATGGCCGTTAATTCGAGCAATAGTATAGGGAGAAAAGCCATAGAAAATTCCGGCAAATATTCCGAAAATCTTAGATGACGTTAATCTGAGAAATAAGATATAGGCAAAATAAAAATTTAAAAATAATATCAGGATTAGAGTCAAATTATAGGCAAGAGGCAGAGGAATTATAAACCCCAGCAAAGCTCCGGTAAAAGTTGAGAATACTCCGTCAAAACCGTGTCCCAACTCAAATCCAACAGGATATCTAAGAGTATTGGTTGAGGCAAGTGCATATTTGCCCTCTTGAATATTTTCCTTTACCAGATACATATAGTTGAAAAATTCATATTTGTCACCAAAATCACCAATCAATTCATTTAGCGGGTCAATAGAATAAATCCGGCTGAATAATACTGCCAGGAATAATCCAAGAAAGATAATTGACAGTTTTTTCATATTATTTCTTTTAAATACATCCTCCCGATTGCCATAAAATTACGGGATTTTTCCATCTTTGAGGAAAATTCCGACATTTTAGCCAATTTTTGGTCATTAATTTCTTTCAATAAATTAAAGAGACCTTCTTTATCCAGAGGAAAAAAAATATCTTCTGATTTCAAATCGGAAGATAATAAATTCCCTGAAAAATCTGAGGTTTTCAGGTAATCGTGCAAATTATCCGACAGGATGACCGGTTTATCATAGGTAAAAGCAAGTGACAAAGGTCCGCTTGAAGACATAAAAGTCCTGTAAGGAAGAATAACCAAATCGGCTGCCGAAAAAAAGACCGGGATATCCTTTTCTTTGATAAAACCGGTAATTTTTATTTTACCGTTTGATTTATTTGCCTTATCCTTTATATTTTGGCAATATATCTTATAAAAAGGTTTATTTTCATGATTGGGATTTTCACCTCCGGCAATAATCAATTTAATTTTTTTACCCTGAATTCTGTAATCCGCATTCTGAATTCTATCTACAAGCCAGTCAGTTCCTTTATACCAACCCAGGAAACCGAAATAGAGAATGATAAAATCATCTTTTAATTTTAACAACTGCCTGGCTTGACTCCTGGTTAAAATATTTTGTTTTTTTTCAACACCATGAGGAATGACGTTTATTTTATGTTGCGGAACAAATTTTTGCAGTTTTTGGCGGAAAATTTCTTCAAAAACTATAATTTTATCTGAAACCTTAAAGGTAAAAAAGTAAAAAGAAGAGATAAACAAATTGAGCATTTTGCTCTTAAGACTTTTCCTTGACAGATTAATGTGTCCTGACAGTTCATTAATATCATTAATGAATTGGTGCGGTACAAGAATGATTTTTTTACCGAAAAATTTTAAAAACAGAAGAAAAAAAGGCAAAGGGATAAGTGTTAAGGGTTTGCCAAACATGGAGATTTCGAATTCAAAGAGGATTTTTGAGGCGTCTTTTTCCCTAATTATTTCTTTCAACAAAGTCCAATAAGTCAAAAGACTATTTTTCTGCCAAAGACGCTTCACTGTTATATTATTTTCAAGGTAACTTTCTCCTTTTTTAATACCCGGTAAAACTTCGGCTAAAACGGTTATTCTTAATTTCTTTTTTTGAAAATCGGATATCTTTTGAAGGTAGAAAAGTGTGTTTTTGGTATAAGAGGCTATACCGACAGTACATGGACCATGAACTTTACCTTTATAAGGGTAGCTGGTTAAAACGAGAAGATGGTTGGCAGTTGTCCTTTGGTCCATCAAATTTCAGCATATCAAAACAGGTAGTTTTTTAACACTTTGACAAAAGAAAAAGCCGGTTTGGGGATGGTATGATTCAGACGGATAGAAAACAGATCAATTAAAGATTTGGGCAAATCCTTCCAGATTTTAACTTTACTTCGTCTGTCATCTGACCAAATAACCGGCACTTCGACAAATTCGAAGCCTTTTATTCTGCCCAAAAAGAGAAGTTCAGCATCAAAACCCCAAGAATTAATTTTCAGCTTAGGAAATAAGACATCTTTGGCATCAGTTGAGAAAGCTTTAAATCCGCAAGTGAAATCGGTAACCCAGGTATTGAGAACTATATTAGAGAGAAGTGTAAATCCCCGACCAAGCATCTCTCTTAAAAAAGGCTGATGCCTAATAACAGTTGAATGACTATTTTTCCTGGTGCCGATAATAATGGGAATATTTTTTCTGATAAAGGGCAAGAATTTTTTAATCTCACTAATTTTAGTTGACATATCAGCATCAAAAAAAAGCGAATAATCAGATGAGGATTTACACATGCCAACCGAAATGGCATATCCTTTTCCTTTATTGACTTTGTAGGAAATAATTTTTACTTCAGATTTTAGCCTTTTTTCCAACTGCTTTTTAAAATTATTTAATATTTTTAAAGTTGAATCGGTTGAACCATCGTTAACAAAGATTACTGTTTCCAATTTCAAACCGCGGGGAAGCGAAAGCCCTTTTAAGGCTATTAGAGTTTTAGCCAGTCTTTCTTCCTCGTTATAGACAGGAATGACAAATGAGATTGTTTTCATAGAGTTTCGGTCTCCCGTTACCGGTTGCAAGATTAAACTTACAACCGAGTACTTGATACCGATGTTTTTACTCTTTAATATTGGTTTTATAACCTAAATCATCCATGCAAACTTTATAGAAAGCTCTATTAGGATCAAGAGTTCTGGTCATAGTCTGCTCTCCGTTTTCACCGTTGCCTCTTGATTCATAAGTAAAACTGGAAGCCTGGGCGCATTCAGTCATGGCTTTTATCTGCATGTATTTGTCTGCACGCTGAACTGCCATAAAAACGGCTACTATTATGACAATTCCCAAAATAACCATGCCTATATCTTTGACTTCAGTTCTCATAATTTCACCTCCTTTGCCTTCTAAAAAAACACCCTCTCTTATACTCCGATAAATCGGAGCATCAGAAAGGGCAGTATGACGCGTAATTTTACTAAATTATCCTATAGTTGTCAACCCTATAGTATTCAGCCTTAAGAAACCGGGGTTCAGTAAACTGAATTCCGAATTCTGACGTCCGTCAGGAATAATTTTGCTTAATTAAAAAAGTGATATATTTTGTCTGATTTACAAAACTTTATTAGTGTTTTAACATTCGAGTATGCTGACTAAAATTGATTTAAAAGCGATTAATCAACTTACCAGATCTGCAATTAAAGATTTAGCAGTAACAAAAGAAGAAGCTAAGATTTTTACTACTAAAAAAGATTTAATCGGGCTTTCTCACGGTTCAGAGATTGACAATCTGAAAATCACTTTTCTAGATAAAATAGAGCAATGGAAAAATGAAATAATAAATAAAATCGATCCTATTCTCGGTCGAGTCAAAACTGCCGAAGAAGAAAATACAGTTCTTCGTTCCCGGGAAGAAGGCCGGCAGGAAGAACGCGACGCTCTTGATGGGAGAATCAAAAAGTTGGAATCAATTCATCCCAATAATAGTCATATCCGTCCTTAAATCACTGTATTTAGGAATTTCTTTATTTCAAAAATGTCTTTTGATTTTAAAGATACACCCTTCCATCTTTTTCTCCCATCTTCTCTTGTATCAATCAAATATAAATTACTATCAACCTTTTGAATTTGCAATTGAGCCTTACAACCGCAAGAACAATACAATAATATCCCTTTTGTTTCACTCACAGCAAAAGATTATATCACGATTTTAATTTTTAAAGAGCGAATTATCTAAATTTCTTCTGACGTCAAATCTCTTTAACATCAAAAGAAAACATACAAAGCTAAAAAAGGGGGGGTAAAAAAAATAAGTGCTGCAAAAAGCAGGCGCCTTAAAGGCATAGCTCCACATGGAGCGTCTACTTTTTGAGGTTTCCCTCTCTTTTTTCCGCATGTTTTCTGGATCACAGAGCCTTTGGGCTACTGCATGTAATTAACCTTCATCTCACATAAGGGATACGTTACCTTGCGGTAAAGCCCCAGGATGCGGGAAGAAATCTTACATGCGGTGCCTGAGGCACCTGTAATCCTATATCTGGAAGAGATCCCGATCGTTTGGGATCTCCTCCAAGTTCATCCGGTCCCAGATTACGGGGCCAGGTTTGGGGTCGCCATCTGCTGGAGCAGAAAGATTAGGAGCCCAAGAGGCTCTGAAAAGCAGTGGGTTTTACCGCTGCTCCCAATCGTAATGCACCATGGCTGGGCGGCCGAGACGGGCGGGGTCAGTTGGCCGGTGG
>MFJA01000061.1 GCA_001779055.1 Candidatus Gottesmanbacteria bacterium RBG_16_37_8 | reverse complement strand
TCAACGGTATAATCAGAGGCACTTTCACCTTCTATTAACTGATGCAGCATTACAGGAAACATGTAATCAATATATTTGGATAAATGACGGCTGATGACAAACATATCCATACTGGCAATATGCGGAGTATTGACTAACTGGTAACCTTCTTTATAATGCACTTCTTTCCAGAATTGTTCGACAATGTTTCTGACAACAGATAAACGGGGATGCCATAATATTAAACCGGCACCTGTTAGGGGACTGACGGAAAAAAGATCCAGTTCACGGCCTAATTTTCGATGGTCTCTTTTTTCTGCTTCCTGACCTGATTTGATATATTCATCAAGTTGTTTTTGATCCGGAAAGCAAGTCCCGTAGATTCTGGTCAGCATTTTGTTTTTTTCATCCCCCCGCCAATAAGCCCCGGCTATTTTTAATAATTTAAAATATTTAAGTTTTTCACGGGGATTTTCAACATGACCTCCCCGGCAGAGATCACTGTAGTTTCCTGATTTATAAAAAGTAACGTTTTTTCCATCTTTGGTGAATTCATTGATTAATTCAGTCTTATACGGATTATCCTGATATTCTTTTTTTGCAGCATCGGGATTTAACTCATGTCGTTCAAAACTCTTCCAGGTGGGTAGAATTGCTGACATTCTCTGTTCAATTTTTTCTAAATCGTTATCTGTTATTTTTAAATTGCCGAAGTCAAAATCATAATAAAAGCCTTTTTCAATAGGCGGTCCGATTGTTCTTTTTGTTTGAGGATATAATTCCATAACCGCAGCAGCCAGAAGATGGGCACAAGAATGACGCAAATTATCTAAATTTATTGATGATGAGTTTTTCATATTCTGGTATTTTAACCTTTGAAATTGGGAAATGCAAAAGCTGAAGGACAAATATTATTAAGAAAACATTCCTGGCACTTTGGCTTTTTGGCCTGACAGATACTCCGGCCGTGGTCAATCAATAAAAAGGCAAGTTTAAACCAATCTCCTTTGTCAAATAATTTCATCAGATCTTTTTCGATTTTTAGAGGATCCTTATTTTTGCTAAAGCCTATACGTTGTGATAGTCGAATGACATGAGTATCAACGGCAATTCCTTCAACCACACCATAAGCATTTCCAAGAATGACATTGGCAGATTTTCTGGCAATTCCAGGCAAGGTAAGAATTTCAATCATAGTTTTGGGTATTTCACCTTTATATTTATCTAAAATAATTTTTGCTGAAGCTAAAATACTTTTTGCTTTATGGCGGAAAAATCCTGTTGATCTGATATCATTTTCAAATTCCTGCATATTAGCATTGATGTAATCATTGAGAGTTTTATATTTTCTAAATAATTGTTGAGTTACTAAATTAACTCTAATATCAGTACACTGGGCGGAAAGAACAACAGCTACCAGAAGTTCCCAGTTGTTGGAATAATTGAGGATGATTTTAGCATTGGGGTAATGTTCTTTTAGAAGTGCTAATATTTTTTGATATTGATTCACATTAATCTTATAATACTATAGATATTAATCGGACTCGTAGCTCAGTTTGGTTAGAGCGTTTCGTTGACATCGAAAAGGTCAGAGGTTCGAGTCCTCTCGAGTCCACAAATTGAGTAATTTAGCCTATTAAAGGGAAAGAAATTTTTGAGGCCAATAGTTTTTCAGGAGATGATAGATTTTCTTTTTAGGAATAATTCCATATCTTATTACAGCTTCATTCAGGATAGTATTGACCAGTCCTTCGAAAGAAAATCCGGCAGTGCGGGCTGCAATCGGCAGATAAGATACTTCATTTATATTGGGATTCAAACCAGGAAGAGAATTTACTTCCAACAAATAAATATTTTCGTTTTTATCCATCCTGTAATCAATGCGGATTACATCTTTACAGTTTAATACGGAAAAAACTTTAAGACTTATTTCTTCTATTTTCTTTTGCAGGTTTTTGGTTAAAGGGGCCGGACAATGATACGCTTTGGTTGCGTCAGGTAAATTATCTTCAAAAAACCACTTAGCTTCATATGAGGCGAATCTGGGCATATTTTCAAGAAATATTTCGAAGTTTTGTTCAACAATCGGCAGAACCTTCGGCGGATTATTTCCTAATACCGAAACAGTAAATTCACGACCGTCAATAAATTCCTCAATTAAAACAGACTGTTTGAATTGGTGTTGTAACCATTTTACCCGTTCTAGTAAATTTAATTTGGAGTAAACCAAATTTTCGTTGAAAATTCCGATTGACGAACCTTCACAGTTTGGTTTTACAATAAGTGGATAATTAAGACCTTCATCACTTAATTGGTCTATATTTTTGATTAAACGGTACTTTGGAGTAGGTATTCCATAATGAGACAAAACTATTTTAGTCAGAGTTTTATCCAACGAAATAGAGTGAGTTAAGGGGCCTGAATGAGTAAAGGGAATATTTAACATTTCCAAAATGTTCGGTATTTGGGCTTCTCTTGATTCTCCACGAAAGCATTCTGCAATATTAAAAACTATATCAAGTTTTTTGCTGTTTTTAAAAAAACTGAAATAAGCCTGATTATCCGCTTCTATTTTTAATACTTGATGGCCGCCTGATTTAAGAGCCGAAAATATGGAATTTATTACAAAAGGTGAATCGAAATCTGCTTCTTTTTGGGCAGAGAGGTTTTTAGAGGGATTAGTGTGTTTGATATTAAAGCAAAAGGCAAGGTTCACTGTTAATAAAAAATATTAAAGATAAAGAAATTAATTGTCAAGATGACAGTTTGAGGAAATTAACCTGTTTGAGTTGCCAGGGTGCGTTCGTTTGATAATCCGAAAGTTGTGCCGTGTTTTTTGTATTTTTGCCAATATCCAAGTCTTTTTTTACGTTTTTGGTTAAAAGCTGACAGCCAGGCATGTCCTTCTTCAACTTTCAGTCTTAAACCTCTGATAACTCCTGCTAACCATTCAAAATATCTAAGATAATAAATTCCGCTTCTAGCCGGTAATTGTTCCAATTTAACTTTAGTAATTTCTTTGTTAAGTGATTTTTGACTTTTTTCCAGTAATATAATCTGTTTTTTTAAACCTTCCAATATTTGGGCTGTTTCCTGTTTGATTTTGACATCTTCATGACGGGATTGATAAGAAAAAAGTAAAGTTTCCTGTTTGGGTACTTTTGCTTTTTTTTCTTTCAAACCAGGATAATATTGATTCTCAGAAGTTTTAGTTTGGAATATTTGATCAAGCATTTTTGTCGGATTGACCAAATCTTTTAATTGACGGCTAAAAGAAGGATTTTGGGGAGTTTCATTTAATTTTTCCGGATGATCATCTCCCCAGAAATTGAATTTAGACTTACTAGGTTTAGTGAACATTTGCCAGGATTATACTATAGGTTGTTAAGAAAATCAATTGTTTTCTGTTGTCTTATCAAATGAGCTAAATAGTAGCTGTCTTTGACTAATTTTTCTTTTTCTTCCTTGTTCTCAACTTTATTTATTAAGGTATCAATATCTTCTTTAGAAACAGTTATATTTTCCTTGTCTGCTATTTCCATTAAAATAAATTCTAAAGATAAGTTGCGTCCGGCAGTTTGAGCAAATTCAGTTTTTAATTGTTCATTTGTTTTTCCCTTAGATAAAAGATATTGTTCTATTGTTAGTCCTACTTGCCTGGTTTGGTCCACCAAATCTGCTAAAAGTCTATTGGTTTCATTTTTGATTAATTCATCAGATAATTCTACTTCAGCCTCTTCAAGCAATGCTTTAATTATTTCGTCAAGAGTCAATTTGTCTGATTCTTCTTTTTTTGTTTGACCAGGCACCCATAGTTTAACTTTAGATTTTTTAAGTTTGCTTATTTTTTCTTTATAGTTCTTAAGATTGATTTTAGGTTTTAAAGCCAGAGTTGCCTTAACTGACCAGTCCTCATTTAACTTGGCTTTCAGGATTTCAATTTTAGGTGAAATAACGGGTGTTATTTTATGTTCAGAAACAGCGTTAGCGTATGCTTTAGGAACTACTTTTTTAATTACTTCCTCATAAAGTTTATTTTTATCTACTTTTTCTTCCACTAATGATTTTGGAGCCTTACCTTTGCGGAAACCTTCCACTTCTGCTTCCTGAACCACCGATTTTAGAATATCATCATATGTTGATTGGATATCCTTCCAGGGGATATTAATTTCCAGTTCAACTGTTGATTTAGGCAGAAAAGTAACTTTTGATGTCATAATATTTGGCGATTATATCATATAAAATTATATAAGTAAGTTATAATATAATGATGAGCCGAGGTGGCGAAATTGGCAGACGCGTACGGTTTAGGACCGTATGGGGAAACCCTTGGAGGTTCGATTCCTCTCCTCGGCACAAAAAAAATCCTAAAGCGCGTCCCGCCAAAGCGTGACTTACCTTAGGATCTAGCGGGTAGCATAACATAATATTATAGGTCTGTCAAGAGTTTAAGTTATTCTTCTCTAACTCCCTTATTTTTCCAATAAAGAAATTAACGGAGTAAGACCAGTTGCCAACACTTGAAGGAGTCCATCTATCTTCAAGCAGAGTCGGATTTGTCAATCCTCTTTTTATATAGGCTTCTTTAATTGTTTTAGCAACCGCAGAAATTGCCTGTTCATAACTGTTGAAGTATATTTTTTTCTGTCCGTAAATTCCGAATCCCCAGCAATTGTATGAACCGGGAGGGATAACTTTACATCCTTGAGATTCCTGCATGCCGATTGCCGGTATCAAAGCATAGTCAATTCCGTATAAATCAGATTGATAAACTATTTCTTCTGCAACATCAATTAAAGGTGACCGGTAGGTTGCAAAAAATTTTTTTAAAACAGTTACCCGAGCATCAGTATCAGGAAGTTTGAACTCATTTTGATTAAAATTATTAGTATCATAGAAATTAAATAAATTGATTGTTCTGTCAGATATGCCTAAAGTCTGAAATTTCTTGTAACTGTCGAATTTTAACAAAGTAGTTACTGACAAAAACAAAATCATAACAGTTGCCGGAAACCAAAAAAGCAGTAGAACAAAAAGTTTCATATAAAATATCTAGTCGTTAACACGTTCAAGATATTCACCTGTATCAGGATTAATAGCAAGTATATCTCCTTTTTTAATGAATAAGGGCACTTGAATTTTGATAGCGGTTTCCAGGATGACAGTTTTTTTTGCTCCGCTGACTGTATTTCCTCTAATTCCTTCTTCTGCTTCGGTTACTTTTAATTTAACTATTTTAGGATACTTGAGCCCTAATATTTTATCCTCATGCTGGTAGATTTGATATAAAATTCCTTCTTTCAGATAATTTCCGAAACTGCCAACCAGACTATCTGAAATAGAGAATTGTTCGAAACTATTCCTATCCATAAAAAAATATTGTTTATCAGCTTTGTAGAGATATTGCATTTCCCTTATAAAAACCGGCAGCTCCAGTACGTCTTCTCCTGATTTGTAAGTGAATTCAACGGTATTGCCTGTTTTGACATTTTTTAATTTAGTTCTGACAAAAGCTGATCCTTTACCCGGATTGACATGCTGAAATTCAATAATTTGGTGAATTTCTCCCCGATAATCTATAAACATTCCTTTTTGAAATTGACTGGTAGATATTTGCGTCATAAACAAATAATTATATAAAATTTGTTATTCAAAAGTAAGAAGAGTATCAGATATGCTTTTTTTATCCGCAAAAAGCATAATAAGACGGTCAATTCCCATGGCAATGCCGGCACAATCAGGCAAGCCGCTTTTTAATGCTTCAAGAAAATCAAAATCAACAACAATTTGATTTTTAGTAGAATTGACTATTTCATTTTCGCTTGCTTTAAAGCGTCTTTTTTGCTCACTATAATTTGTCAATTCGGTACAGGCGTCAGCCAATTCAATTCTTCCCAAATAGATTTCAAATCTTTCAACAATCCTAGAATCATTTTTTTTAAGTTTGCCCAGGGCGGCCAGAGGCGCCGGATAATCATAAATAATTGTAGGTTTGCCGTTTACCCCTAAATGGGGTTCTATTTCATTTAGATAAATCTGATTAAAAAACTCTTCCCAGGTATTATTTTTGAAAATCCGGTAACCTTTTTTACGGGCTATTTCGGCAATTTTTTTTGTCGGGAAAGGATTATTTTTATTTTTTACGTCTGTAATTTCAGCCAAAGAAATATTGGAATACGTTTTAAAGGCTTGTGCAACGGAAATCTTTTCCCAGGGTAAAGTCAGATCAACGGTATAATTTTGGTAAATTAATGTTTTATTATTTTTGTTAATTTTTTCATTTATGAAAAGAATTAACTCCTCACAATCTTTCATAATATCAAAATAAGTTGCAGCAGTTCTGTACCATTCAAGAGAAGTAAATTCAGGGTTATGGAAATTACTGCCGGATTCCCTGTTTCTGAAACATCTTGTTATTTCAAAGCAGTTTGTTAATCCGGCAGCCAACAATTTTTTAATTGATACCTCAGGTGAAGGTATCAAATATCTGGTATTTTTCTTTAATTTTCGATCAATTAATGTAGTTGAAAAGACTTCATGATAGGACTCAGGTATAACAGCAGGTTGAAGAATAGGAGTAAAGACCTCGAGAATATTCTTTCTATCGAAAAACTCCCTTATAGCTGAAATAATTTGCTGCCGCAAATAAAAAACATCCCAAAGTTGGGAATTGTTTTTTAATTCTCTCCAGGTGGGCATAAAACTTAATTTCTAAT
>MFJA01000060.1:7162-7793 GCA_001779055.1 Candidatus Gottesmanbacteria bacterium RBG_16_37_8 | reverse complement strand
TTAAATTTTCCTCCCGATCATCCGGCTATGGATACCCAGCAGTCTTTGCATCTGGAAGAAAAAGATGAAAAAGGCGGATATATTATTCTGCGTACTCAAACATCAGCCATGCAGGTCAGGGTAATGGAAAAAACAGCTCCTCCTTTTCGGGTTATTATTCCCGGAAAATGTTTCCGCTATGAGGCAGTTGATGCTTCGCACGGATTTGAATTCTGGCAGTTGGAAGGCTTTACTGTTGATAAAAATATTACTCTTACGGATCTTTTCGGAACTATTGATTTTGTTCTAAAAAAGCTAATGGGAGATAAAACCGAAATAAGATTTGCTTGCACTAATTTTCCTTTTGTCGAACCGGGCGTTGATACTTATATCAAGTGCACAATCTGCCGTGGTAAAGGTTGCCCCTTTTGTAAACAGTCAGGCTGGAGTGAAATCATGCCCGCCGGAATGATCCATCCCAATGTTCTCAAATATGCCGGTATTGACAGTCAAAAGTGGCAGGGATTCGCTTTTTGCATAGGTCTGTCAAGAACGGTCACTTTGAAATACGGTATTGATGATTTACGGGTATTGACATCAGCTGATTTAAGAATTCTTAATCAATTTTAACCTATGTTTTTACCTATAAGTT
>MFJA01000060.1:4029-7080 GCA_001779055.1 Candidatus Gottesmanbacteria bacterium RBG_16_37_8 | reverse complement strand
AAGATTAATGGTGAGATAGTCTTGGAATTGGAAATTACACCCAATAGGCCTGACCTGCTGTCTGTTATCGGTATTGCCAGGGAAATAGCTGCCATTACAGGAAAAAAAATTAAATATCCGAATATTTTATTGTCTGAAAAAAAGGAAAATCTACCGCTGACTGTAAATATTAACTTTGATTTGTTTTCCCGTTATAGCGGTCTGATTATCAAAGATATTAATATAGCACCATCACCTGCTTGGCTTCAGAGGAGATTAATCTTGATAGGTCTAAGACCTATAAATAATGTTGTTGATATTACCAACTATGTGATGTATGAATTGGGTTTGCCTTTACACGCTTTTGATTATGACAAAATTGCCGGTCACCAGATTAATGTCATGCTGTCTTCCGGTGGGGAAGACTTTACCTCGGTTGATGAAATTAGCTACCAACTGCCTAAAAACGCCATTATCATTAAGGACAAAGATAAACTTATTGATTTGGCCGGAATAAAAGGAGGATTAAACAGTGCTATCAGCCAAACTACTAAAACTGTTTATGTCCATGTCACGGTTGATCAGCCGGTCTTGATCCGTAAAGCTTCCCAAGCCTTATCTCTTAGAAGTGATGCCTCAGCCATCTATGAAAGGGGAGTCGATCCTGGCGGAACGGTTACTGCCTTGAAAAGAGCCGCCCAGTTAATACTGGAAACTGCCGGCGGTAATCTTGCTTCGGATATCATCGATCTGAAGAAAAAGGAATTTCTGCCCTGGAATTTAACCCTAAGTTTTGCGAAGTCTGAACGGATTTTAGGTATAAAAATTGCCGAAAACGAAGTTGTCAACATTTTAAGTAATCTTAACCTGTCTCCCCAAGTAAACCAAAACACCATCCGGGTTACTGTTCCTACTTACCGGCAGGATCTCAAAATAGAAGAAGATCTGATAGAAGAAGTAGCCAGAATTTACGGTTATAACCGCTTTCCCAAAACCCTGCCGCAAACCCCGCCTCCGGTTAACCAAATAGCTTATTTTAAAAATTATTCCGTCGAATTTATGGTTAAGAATTTATTGATGGCAGCCGGTTTTACAGAATTATCTTCCTACAGTCTTGTTTCATCAGATCTTATTACTGCCGACCATAATAAAACCGCTCTGCGGATCCTTAATCCGGTAAGTGGCGAATATGAATATTTAAGATCTTCACTGATTCCCAATTTACTCAATGCAATCCGTCAAAACCAGGCTAATATTGATAAAATCGACCTGTTCGAGTTGGGGAAAATATATCGTAAAAATGACAATTCTTCATCGGAACAATTATCTTTGGCATTTGTTACCAACAATAAAACATTTGCTGAGTTTAAAGGTGTCACCGAGTTAATTTTTAACCGGATGAATATCGACAATATTGATTATATTCCGCTTAATAATAATTCTTTGAGTACCATTTATTCGGAAACGGAAACCGCTGAAATACTTCTTGATAATAAATCAATCGGCCGGATTGGCAAAATCAAAAGTTCAATAGCTCAACAATTCGCTTTAAAAAAGATTCCATATGCCTTGGAAATTGATTTTAACTCTGTCAGTCAATTTCTGTCGTATTCCAAATACACCGCTGTACCTATTTATCCTCCTTATATCGAAGATCTCTCTTTTATTGTTCCGTCGAAAGTTTTAATCGGTAATCTGATTAAGTCAATTAAAAAAGAAAAATATGTAAAAAGGGTTGACCTCTTGGATAAATTTGAGAATAACCTCACATTTAGAATTATTTATCAGTCCAAAGATAAAAATCTGACTGCTCAGGAAATCAAATCTGTCAGAAATAAAATTATTTCTGCCATCCATTCCGAATTTAAAGCTAAACTGAAAGCTTAAGTCGGTACCACAGTTGGTACAACAGTCGGCGTCGGAGGAAACAGTGTTGCTGTCGGTTCAACTGAGGTATTGACTCCAATAGTTATTTCGGATTCACCGCTTCTGCCTTGTTCATCTTCGGCTCTGACTTTGATTCTTATGATACCGTTATCAATATTAAAAGTACGGCTAAAACCCGACTCTGAAATTGTTTCTTTTAACTCTCCGTCAATGAAAATATCCATTTTCTTAATATTCTTGACTGCTTTGGCTTCAGCTTTAATTTCAATATTATTATTATCAATTCGTGCTTTATCCTGCGGGCTTTTTATATTGACCACAATTGAATTTTCGTCTTTGGTCGAGTATTCTTTTGGCGGACGGTATAAGGGATCAGTTTGGTTTTTCAACCATTCATCAATACCGGCTTGCCAGCGATTTTCATTTGAAGTCGGATCGTTTTCGACAAATACAATATAATCTTTTTCTTCAAAATTCCCGGTGGCAACTTCAACAGGATTTGCTAATTTTCCGGAATCTGACTTTGATATTTTCAATTTCTGATAAACAGCTGAAATTGTTGTCGGTTCGGTCCCTGAAATAAAATATTCGCTTCTGGTTGGCTTACCCTCAACTGGTAATCCACCGGCGAAGGAATCTACAACAACCGCTTTGACATTGGAAGGAATTGGGAATTCTTCATTATTCTTATTTTTCAGATACTCCCGGATTATGCGGTTCCAAATAGGAGATGCTCCTGTTGCACCTGATGCCAGTTTGGGATTCATAGGCGAATTGTCATTATTACCGACCCAGACACCAACCACAACTTTAGTTGTAAACCCAACTGTCCAATTATCCCTTTTATCATCAGTTGTCCCGGTTTTAACCGCCACAGTTTTTCCGCTAATATTCAAATAGCTTCTTTCCCCAAAAACATCCTTACGCGCATTATTGTCAGATAAAATATGGGATATTAGAAAAGCAATGTCATCATTAAGCACTCTTCTGCCGGAGGTTGGCTTATGTTCAAAAATAATCTTACCGTTTGTATCTGTTACTTTTAAAATAACAACGGGTTCCTGCTTTATTCCCAGTGTTGCAAAAACACCGTAGGCTGAAGTTAATTCCAGCAAAGTAACTTCTCCTCCACCTAAAGTAATTGATAAACCTAATCTTTTCTCATTTTCCGCTGTTGGCTTTAAA
>MFJA01000060.1:3699-3982 GCA_001779055.1 Candidatus Gottesmanbacteria bacterium RBG_16_37_8 | reverse complement strand
AACAAGAGCAGTCAGCTTAACAGCCGGAATATTGATGGAGTTGCCTAAGGCAAACCTTAACTGAAACGGTCCCCTGAATTTACCGTCATAGTTTTTGGGAATATAGTCCGGATTTCCTACACCTCCCGGGAATTTAGTTTCTACATCCATAATCAAAGAAGAAGGGGTGTAATTTTTGGCAAAAGCAACCGCATAAGTTATCGGTTTCAAAGCTGATCCGGGCTGCCTTAACCCCTGACTGACAACATCAAATTTTCCTTGAAATTCTTCATCTTCCGACTCG
>MFJA01000060.1:3485-3681 GCA_001779055.1 Candidatus Gottesmanbacteria bacterium RBG_16_37_8 | reverse complement strand
TAAGTTAAAATTTCACCTGTTGATGGGTCAATTACTATAATTGCTCCATTGGTTGCATTTAAATTTTTAATCTTATCAAGTTCTTCTATAATAATTCTTTCACTTTCCCTCTGCAGATCCATATCAAGAGTGGTAATTACTTTAAGTCCTCCCTGTTCCACTTTTTTTTCTCCGAATTTTTCAATTAACTGCTTTT
>MFJA01000060.1:0-3475 GCA_001779055.1 Candidatus Gottesmanbacteria bacterium RBG_16_37_8 | reverse complement strand
AATGTGGAGCTTGAAATTGGTAGGAGGTCTTAATAAATTGATAATTGGTAACTTCATTTTTATATTCTTTTTCCTGATTTGGAGTGATAAACCCATCTTCACGCATTCGTCTCAAGACTTCCTCTGTCCTTTTTTTGTAAGATTCTTTATTGGCAGAAAAGGGTGAATAATAAGAAGGCCTTTGGGGAAGTCCTGCCAGAATTACCGACTCAATAAAAGTCAAATCACGGGTAGTTTTACCAAAATAACCCTGTGTAGCTGCCTCTATTCCCCACATCGTACCGCCGTAAGGCGCTTCATTAAGATACATCTGCAAAATTTCATCCTTGCTGTATTTCTGTTCAATTTGAACAGCCAGAATAAACTCCTTAAATTTCCTCGGCAATGTTCTCTCGGAAGTCAGCAGAACATTTTTTACTAACTGCTGCGTTAAAGTGGAGCCTCCCTGCAATCCTTTAAAGGTCAGAATATTAATTAAAGCCCGCAAGATGCCTTTGCTGGAAAATCCCTGATGTTTATAAAAATCTTTATCTTCAATTGAAATAGTGGCTTTCTTCAGATAATCAGGCAAATCACTAAAAGGAATTGGTATACGGTTTTTATCAGCATAAATATCGTAAAAAGGTTTCTGATTGCGGTCCAAAAGTACAATGGAAAATCCTTCTTTTCTTTTTACATTGTCAGGTGAAGGTAAATCGCGGGAATAAAATATAAATAAAGCAATCAAGAATGCGAAAACTAAAACGATCAATTTGAGACTGTTGGCATATAAAAAATCAGCGATTTTAACTTTAATTCTCCTGAATCGATAGCTGGATAGAAATGACAGAGAATCTCTTTCTGCCAAATTGAGGCGTCTGTATCTGCGGCGGGTAAAATTTCTCATTTAACTTATCAGTTTAACAAAAACTCTTTGTCAGGGCAATCAAATGTGATATTATCTTAATATGGATCAGATTTCCGAAATATTAACGAGAGGTGTAGATAAAATCTATCCCTCATTTGAAGCATTGGAAAAGGTTTTAAGAAGCGGTAAAAAAATCCGCCTCTTTCAGGGATTTGATCCTACAGGTGTGCGATTACATATTGGACATCTTGTTGGTCTGCAGAAATTAGCTCAGTTTCAAAAATTAGGACATCATGTAATTTTTCTAATAGGTGACGGTACCGGCCAAGCCGGTGATCCATCCGGTAAAACCAGAACCAGGGAAAAATTTTTATCTAATGAGGAATTAAGGAAAAACGCTAAAGATTATGTTATGCAGGCCGCCAAAATCATAGATTTTGAAGGCAAAAACAAAGCTGAAATTCTTTATAACGGTGACTGGTTAAATAAATTAAGTTTAGTGGAGCTGCTTGATCTTGCCGGACATTTTTCCCTGCAGCAGTTGGAAGAACGGGATCTTTTTACTGAAAGAAAGAAAAAAGGCTTAGAGATCAACTTCCGTGAATTTATCTATCCTCTTCTTCAGGGATTCGACTCGGTTGCCATGAATATCGACTTGGAAATTGGCGGTACTGACCAGACTTTTAATATGCTTTGTGGTCGACAATTGGTTAAGCAATATTTGAATAAGGAAAAATTTGTCTTGACGGTTCCTCTTCTGACGGATTCTAAAGGTACAAAAATCGGTAAAACGGAAGGCAATGTTATTGCTTTAACTTCTCAACCGAACGATTTATTCGGTATGATTATGAATCTTCCCGATGATGTGATATTTAAATGTTTAACTTATATTACAGCTCTGCCGCTTAATGAAATTGATGACATAAAAAATAAACTAAAAAACGGCAACAATCCGATGGTTTATAAAAAAAAATTAGCCTTTGAATTAGTTAAAATGCTGAATGATACATCTGCTGCATTATCCGCCCAAAATTATTTTGAAACCGTTTTTCAAAAAAGACAAAAAGCTTCAAGTTTACCGGAAGTAATCTACCAAGATGGAGAAACCGGAATTGTTGCCTTACTTCTAAAAATCGGTCTGGTTACCTCAAAAGGTCAGGCCAAGAGGTTGATCAGAGAAGGTGCTGTTGATATTGATAACCGCAAGGTAACAGCTGAAAATTTAATGATCAATCCTAAAAATAAATCTGTTATTAAAGTTGGCAAGCATAAATTTGTTAAAATAATAACAAATTAAAAAACCATGCATTTTTTCAGAAAACATAAGCGCGTTTGGGTAATTATAGTTTTTATAGCTTCCCTGGCTCTTATTCTGACATCATTAACGCCGTTATTATTCCTCAGATAATCTCATGATCACTGTCTCGACCAAGGTTTCGGATCTGAAAATGATCGGTCCTAACTACCAGACGAAACTAAAAAATATGGGCATCGCCACTGTTGAAGATCTCCTTTATCACACTCCTTTCCGTTATGAAAATTATTCCACAGTTTCCGATATTGCTACCCTTCAGGAAGGTGAAACTGTAACTGTGACAGGAAAAATTAACAGCTTTTTCAATATTTATACCAAAACCGGTAAAAAAATCCAAAAGATAATCCTTTCAGACGAAACAGGCAGTATTATGGTTATTTTCTTTAATCAGCCTTATCTGTCAAATATCCTTTATAAGGACAGAAAAATAACGGTAGCCGGAACAGTCAAAAAATATATTAAAGATCTGTCTTTTCTCTCGCCTCAATATGAAATTTATCAGCAAGGTAATGCTTCTTTACATACCGGAAGAATAATACCGATCTATCCGGAATCAAAAGGTGTTACTTCCAAATGGATAAGATCAAGAATAGCCTCTCTTCTTAACAAAATTAAGATCCGTTTAGACGAATATTTACCAAAAGAGATTATTCAAAAATATGGTTTAACTGAAATCAATAGAGCAATATATGACATCCATTTCCCGAAAAATCTGAATGAAACCGAAAAAGCCAGAAAAAGACTAAGTTTCAATGAATTAACAGTGATTCAAATAGCCTCTTTAATCAGAAAAAGAGGAAATGAAAAAGAAAAAATTCGTCTGCTAATGAATTATTCAAAATATACTGAATATATTGAAAAATTTATATCTTCACTCCCCTTCAAACTGACACCGGCTCAATATAAAGCTGTTGAAGAAATCATTAACGATCTTAAAAAAAGCAAACCTATGAACCGTCTTCTGGAAGGTGATGTCGGATCAGGCAAAACTATTGTAGCTGTAATTGCCTCATATTTTACTTATCTTAACGGTTATAAATCGGTTATTATGGCTCCAACCGAAATTTTGGTTAAACAGCATTATCAGACTCTTTTACATCTGCTGAAAAAAGAAGGACTAAAGATTTCGCTGATTACAGGCAAAGAAAAGCCGCCTGACAGGCAACTTAATAAAACTGATATATTTATTGGTACCCATGCCCTTTTAAATCAAGATTTGCCTCAGGAAAAAATTGCCTTAATCGTGATTGATGAGCAGCAGCGTTTCGGAGTTGAACAAAGATCATTAATCAGAATAAAAGGCAATAATCCCC
>MFJA01000059.1:42880-43046 GCA_001779055.1 Candidatus Gottesmanbacteria bacterium RBG_16_37_8 | reverse complement strand
TAATATCTTTTTAAGGACTGAAACAGCCCTGTCCAATTCATTTTTTGTAACAATTAACGGGGGCAGGAAACGGACGATGTTTGATCCGGCCGGAATGGCAATAACCTTTTCCTGCTGAAGAGCTTTAAGAACCACGGTCGCATTTTCCTTCAATTCCATGCCGATC